>JBOGTC010000001.1:0-3280 GCA_050692055.1 Candidatus Limnocylindria bacterium
ACGGAGGCCCGTGCGCCGGCGCCCCCGCGCCACCGGCGCGGCACGTGGCACCTCAACCCCGGGCGAGGGCCGAAGCCGCGCGCTCCGCAAGCTGGATGGAGTAGTTCTGCCCGCGGTCGTGCGGATAGACCTGGAACATGTTGGCCACGAACAGCCCCGGCACCGGCGTCTCGAGCGGCGGAATGTGATGGCGGTAGTCGGTCGTCACGATCGGCTGCGCAAAGGGGGCTGCGAACGACCAGGCATCGGTGATCCAGGACCGATCGAACTCGGGGTTGATCCGCGCCAACGCCGGCACGAAGCCCTCTAGCACCGCCTCGACCGGCGAGGCCAGCAGCGGATCGTCCATCGGCCGGTAGTTGCCCAGGTACACGAGGTGGCGGCCGCCGTACTCATCCGGCGAGCGCATGTTCGTGTGCTCCACGAGCGCCATGAACGGGAAGCCGGGATCGTTGACGTTGAGCCAGTAGACGTCATCGGTCAGCTGACGGTCCAGGGCCAGGATCAGGCAGTGCGCGCCGTACGCCCGGCCCCAGTCGTGGCGCTGGCGGTACGCCTCCGGCAGCGCCCGGACCAGCCGGCAGGTCAGGCGCGTGGGGAGCGTCGAGATCACCCGCGCGAAGCGCTGCGAGCCGCCGGACGCCTGCACACTGAACCCGCCACGGTCCTGCTCCACGGACTCGACCGCGGTGCCGAAATGGATCCGGCCCCCGAGCGATCGAATGCGCTCGGCCAGTGCGTCGTACAGCCGCTGAAAGCCACCGTCGACGTACCCGAGGTCGGGCGTGCGGTCGTGGACGCGTGCCCAGAACCACGGCAGCGCGATCTCCTCCGCCGCCGCGCCGAACTTGCCCTCCAGCAGCGGCCCCCAGACGACGTCGTAGGCGCGCCGGCCCATGGTGCGGCGGATCCATCGGGCAGCACGTTGGCCCTCGAGGATGCCGGGGCCGGGCAGCGCGCGCAGGAACGCCAGCCAGGCGCCCATGCGCAGCCGATCCACCAGCGGAAGGGGGTCTAATCGGAGCAGCGACATCGGCGAGTCGAGCTGGTGCATCGTTCCGTCCCGCAGCGTGGCGGTGACGGGCCGGTGCCAGGTGAGCGCCGAGCCGAGCCCCAGCTCCTCGATCAGGCGGACGGCATGCCGGTCGGAGCGGAAGATGTGGTGGTAGAAGCGGTCGAGCCAGATGCCGGGGGCGACCTCGAACCCCGCCGCCAGCCCGCCGGGAAGCGGCTCGCGCTCGTAGACGTCCACGCTTCGGCCCTGCTGGGCCAGGCGCAGTGCCAGCGTCAGGCCCAGGGCGCCGGCACCCAGGATGGCATCCGAGCCGCGGCCGTCTTCAGACCGATGCATCGGCCGCAGTATGCCCGGCGCGGTTCCGCCTGCGATCCGCCAGCGCGACCAAGCCCATGGCCGCCACGCCGATCCACAGCGGCGCCAGGTAGGCGTGGTAGCGCGGCTGCACCTCGACCACCGCGTGCAGGAGCGTGACGCTGCCCGCCACGAGGATGGTCGTCAGCAGCCAGGCGGGCGGCCGCGGTCCCGAGCGCCACACGCCCCAGGCTGCCAGGATCGTGACGGCGACCCAGGCCAGTTGGCTGGCCAGGTTGGCGCCGGCCAGGATCGGCGCGGGGAGGGGTGATGCTCGCTGCCATCCGAGGGCGTAGAAGGCGGCATATCCGTCGTCGCTCCACAGGCCGGCGAACTTGCGCACGGCCAGGCCGGCGAAGCCGATCGGGTCCTCCGTGATGCGCTGCACCCCCAGCCGGCCCGCGGCATCGCTCCGCTCGCGAAGCGTGTCGCCGGGGAGGGTGCGCAGCAGCTCTGCATCGGCCTCGTTGAATCGACCGTCCGCAGCCTGGTTCGTGCCGACCAGGATGCCGAACCCGCCGAAGCTGGACGTCGCCAGGGACAGCTCGCCGCGCTGCGCAAGGTTGTCGGCGATGACCGGGCTGAGTGCGAGGAGGAAGGCCACGACCACGGCGGCCGTACTGACGAGCCTGCTTCGCTCCCTGCCGATGGCGACTGCCACCGCAATTGCGGGCAGCAGCACGAAGCTCGACGGGCGGACGTACTGCGACAGGCCGAGCGTCGCCCCGGCGGCGAGCGCGCCGATCAGCACGCCCGGCACGGCCACGGCCCACGCGACAAGCAGGATCATCGCGCCGTACATCGGCTCCGTGCTGACGACGGGCGTCATGAGCGCCAGGGACGGCATCCCGGCGAAGAGACCGATGCCCACGGCCGCGACCCGAACGCCGCCCGCCCGGCGCAGCAGGTCGAACAGGAGGGTGGCTGCCAGGAGTCCGGCCCCCACGTTGAGCGCCTCGGCCACCCACGTCTGCGCTCCGAAGAGCCGATACGCCACGGCCAGCAGGGCCGGATAGCCGATGGGCCGATCGCCCAGCGCCGGACCCTCCGCCGCAATCTCGATCGCCGCCTCGTGATACGCGAGCCAATCGGCGACGAGCGGCGCGTCAACGATGACGGCGACAACGGCCTGCGCCACCGCCACGGCGCCGAGCCCGATTGCGAGCACCGCGCCCGGGCTGACCCTGCGCGCCGCGCGCTCCATCCCGACCACCAGCCCGATGGCGAGGACAGCCCACGCCAGGACCCCAGCGGCGGCCGGCAGCGCGGCGGGTGCGCCGAGCCCGGCGAGGAATGCGACGACCCGATCGGCGAGCCGGTTGAGCGCGACCAGCGCGACGAGGGCGAAGAGCGCCACGCCCGCGATCCAGGCGACTCGGTGCAGGAGGGTCGTCAGCCGCGACCGTTGCTCGGCGCCGGCATCGGCATCGGCATCGGCGCCGGCGTCGGTCGTCGAGTGCATGGGAGTCAACGCCGAACAGCATATCGGGCCGCTCTGCCCCGGATCGGGGCGCGCTCGTCAGCGCTCGTCAGCGCTCGCCCCCGGGACCCAGGCGCAGGGCAGATACCGGCCGGTCAGCTCGTGCCTATGCTCCGCTCCTGCAACTTATCCGAGCGCGGACGACCGATGCCGGCCAGCAGCTCGCATCACTGCCGCGGTGACGACACATTGATGGAGGCAGCCTGCTCCATCAGCCGCGGCCAGCCCCGATAAGTTGCACAGCACGAGCATTGAAGCGACGTGGCCCGCGCCGGAAGCACCGCGGCACCCTTGCGCTCGCCGTGGCCCCATCGGCCTAGAATCGGACCGATGAGCACGAAGCCCTTTGCCTCCAGCGCGGACCTTGCCGAGAAGCAGGCCACGCTCGAGGAGCTCGCCGCGGGCGTCTACGCCTACACCGCGCAGGGCGA
>JBOGTC010000002.1:0-4793 GCA_050692055.1 Candidatus Limnocylindria bacterium
GCGTGTGCGGGCCCAGGCGCCGGAGCCGGATGCCGACCTCGCCGTCCAGCGCCGAGCGGTGGACGCCTTCCTCGCCGCGGCACGCGACGGCGACTTCGAGGCATTGCTGCGGGTGCTCGACCCCGACGTGGTCGTCCGGATCGACGGCGGCCCGAACGCACCGCGACCGTTCGCCCGGCCACCGCTCGTGGGAGCCGAGGCCGTGGCGCGCGCGGCAGGGGGCTTCCGGAGTTTCGCCGGGTCGGCCGAGCCGGCGATCGTCAACGGTGGGGCGGGGCTGCTCATCCGGTTCCCGGCCCGGTCGCTCGTCGCGGCGTTCACGGTCGCCAACGGGCGCATCGTCGAGATCGACATCATCGCGGACCCGGACAAGCTCCGCGGCCTCGACCTCGACTGAGCAGCTTTACTCCGAGGCTGCTGCAAGCGCGTCACCCTGGGCCGGGATCCTCCCCCGGGTCGCCCCCAGCGGCCGCCACCGCGAGCCGCGGCAGGTAATGGGTCCAGCCCACCCGCTGCGGGGGGAGCTCCTCCTCCGGCACCGAGCGGTGGGTCAGCACCAGGACCGTGGCGTCGCCGTCGGCCCGGAGGTCGATCTCCACGGTCGTGGCTCCCGGCGGCAGGTTCTCGTAGCCGATCCAGCCCCAGGTGAACACGACACGGCGATTGGGCACCAGCTCGAGGAACTCCCCCCGTGCATAGAGGCCGTTGGCCATCAGGACGGAGAAGATGCCTCCGACCCGCGGGTCCAGCGTGGCGTCCGCTCCCTGCCAGCGCTTCCATCGCTGCGCCTCGGTGAGATGGGCGTACACGTCCGCCGGGCTGGCCTCGATCCGCTGCTCCAGGACGATGTCGCTCACTCCCGCTCCTCCTCGATCGTCCGAGCCAGCCCGCGCAGCGTCTCACGCCACATGGCCTCCAGCGCCTCCCGGTTGGCACGGTAGAACCGGCGGTTTCCCTGTCGGCGCACGGAGACGAGCTGCGCATCGCGCAGCACGGTCAGGTGCTGCGAGACCGCCCCGAAGGTGCTGTCGAACTGATCGGCGATCTCCGATGCGGAAAGCTCCCGATCCCAGACGAGGCCCAGGATGCGGCGGCGGCTGGGTTCGGCGATGACCTGCAGCGGCTCCATCGGCCTATTTTAGCCTGCCTTGAAATACGTGCGCACTGGACCTATAGTTCCCGCTAAAGTACTTGAGGACAGGACCCAATGTCACGCTACATGCTGATCTACAAGGGCAAGGCGACCGACCCCAGCGAGATGAGCCCTGAGGCCGCCGCCAAGGTCATGGAGGGCTGGCGCGCCTGGATGGGCAAGGTCGGGTCAGCGCTCGTTGACGTGGGAACGCCGTTCGGCGAGGGCACCTCCGTCGTCGACGACGGGTCGTCAGCGGACGCGATCGCGCTCAGCGGATTCTCGATCGTGGAGGCTGGCAGCCTCGCCGAGGCGCGAACGCATGCCGCGAGCCACCCGTTCCTCAGCGAGGGAGAGGGCAACTACGCCGTCGAGGTGTACGAGATGCTGCCGGTTCCGTTCGAGGCGTAGGCGGCGGCCGAACGTCTCGAGTTCCGGAACGACCTCAGCTCACAGCCTTCTTCACGAGCGCGCCGATTCTCGCCTCGTCGGCCGCGGTCAGCTCGGTCAGCGCCCAGGAGGTCGGCCACATGGCGCCGTCGTCGAGGTTCGCCACGTCGTTGAAGCCGAACGTCGCGTAGCGCGCCTTGAACTTGTCCGCGGCCTGGAAGAAGCAGACGACCTTGCCGTCCCTGGCATAGGCGGGCATCCCGTACCAGGTTTTCGAAGAGAGGTCTGGGGCGCTGGCTTTGACCACGGCGTGGATGCGCTCGGCCATGGCGCGATCCGGCTCCGGCATCTCCGCGATCTTCGCGAGCACGTCGGCTTCTCCGTCCGCCTTGCCTGCGCTGCCGCGGCGCTCGGCCGCCTTCAGCTCCTGGGCGTGCTCCCTCATCGCGGCTCGCTCTTGGTCCGTCCAGCCCTCGGACGGCGTGTCCCTTCCGGCGGTGCGCTTGGCGGACTTCTTCGTGTCCTTCATGACCGGCTTCCTCTCTGCGAGATATGACGGGCACGCCCATGGATGCTACGGAACCGATGCCCCGTCGGCTGCCCGGCGGAGCTCGTCGACCTCGATCTTACCCATCTGCAGCATCGCCTCCATCGCGCGGCGGGCTCGCTCCGGGTCGGGATCATCCATCAGCTCGTTGAGCTCGCGCGGGACGATCTGCCACGATAGCCCGAAGCGATCCTTCAGCCAGCCGCAGGGCCCCGGTTCGCCGCCGTCCGCGGTCAGGGCCTCCCAGAGGCGGTCCACCTCGGCTTGGTCGTCGCATTCGACCACGAACGAGACTGCCTCGTTGAACAGGAACTCCGGTCCGCCGTTCAGGCCCTGGACGCGGCTGCCGAGCAGGGTGAAGTCGACGGTCAGCACCATGCCGGCCGGTCCGCTCGGGGTCTCGGCCGGGGAGCGCCAGACACGGTCCACGTGGCTGTCCGGGAGGAGTGAGGCGTAGAACGCCGCGGCCTCCTCGGCCTTGCCGTCGAACCAGAGGCATGGGAAGAACGTGTGCATCGGTGACTCCTTGGCTGCGGTGCGTCCGTCACAGGTCAGGACGGTCTCAGCGCGCGCAACTCATCGGTTCGGGGCAGATCACGCAGACGGTGACGGTTCGACTCGAAGGTGATCTTCTGCGGCCCACCGACGTTTCTGATGCCGTTGAGTGGCTCGGCGACCCGCCGCGTGCGCGACCGCGGATCTTCATGCTTCTCCTGGTGCCGACGTCGTCGCGATGTCGACCTCGTTACCCACAGGATCGGCCAGGGTCCAGAACCCCTCCTCAACGTTGTGCCGCACGAGGCGGCCGCCGGCGGCGATCCCCGCGTCCACACGTGAGGCGGCCACGTCCCACGGCACCCAGACCACGAGATGGATGGTGCCTGCGCCATCCGCGCGCAACTCCTCCATCTCCTCGAACCAGAAGGGCGCGCCGCGGTCGTGGTGGTCGACCAGATCCTCATCCGGACTGTCCGGTCGCGGAAGGTACCCGAGGACGCGTTGCCAGAACGGCATGATGACCTGTCGGTCGGTCGCGCCCGGGATGATCGACAGGCTCTGGATCGCTGAAGGTTCAGCCGTGAGCCCCATCTCGTCCCCGGCCGCGGCGATCGATCGCGCGAGATCGAGGTCGCGCTGCACCAGGCCGAAGTCCTCACCCTTGAAGGCCCCGATGAGCACGGTCACGCCGTTGCTTCGGATGTCGACGTTTGGTGCGTCGTCCTCGCCCACCAGGCCGCTGATCGTCTCGACGAACCGCGCGGAGGCGGCGAAGGACTCGGACCGGAAGAATGCGTAGGCACCCTCGGGCAGGACGCGCCAGGCCTCGGCACCCTGCGCAGCATGGAACTGGTGAGAGAAAATTCTGTCCATCAGCCGCCTCGTGCGATGAGTTTCCCGACGAGTACCTGTCTAATTGGACATGAGCAAGGTAAGAGTACACATCTCGACCTCCCTGGACGGCTACGTTGCCGGCCCCAACCAGAGCATGGAGGAGCCGCTTGGCGAGGGCGGGGAGCGGCTTCACGACTGGGCGGTCGAGCTGAAGTCGTGGCGTGAGCTCCAGGGCATGGAGGGCGGCGAGGAGAACGCCAGCAATGCCGTGGTGGCCGATGAGAACGCGAACGTCGGCGCCGAGATCATGGGTCGGGGCAAGTTCGGCCCGGCCGGCCGCGGCCCGTGGGGCGACGATCCATGGCGGGGCTGGTGGGGTGAGGACCCGCCCTTCCACAAGCCGGTCTTCGTCCTCACCCATCACGAGCGCGAGCCGCTGAACCTCTCGGACACGACCTTCACGTTCGTGACCGACGGAATCGAGTCCGCCCTGGAGCGAGCGAGGGAGGCCGCCGGCGGCAAGGACGTCTTCATCGGCGGCGGCGCCAACGTCATCAACCAGTATCTGGCGGCGGGACTGGTCGACGAGCTGGAGCTGCACGTCGTCCCGATCCTGCTGGGCGGCGGCGAGCGCCTCTTCGCCGGAGTCGGCCCGGATGTGAAGCTCGAGGAGATCCGCACCGTCGAGGCGCCCGGGGTGACGCACCTCAAGTACCGCGTGGTGAAGGAGTAAGGCGCGATGACCTCCCCACGGGAGACGAAGAATCTCGACGGGTATGGCTCGCCGCCGCTCGAATGGGAGCGCGTGATCGAGGGCCTGAACAGGGCGCGCGATCTCGATGTGAATGACGCGGCGGGCCGGTACTGGATCGCCACGACGCGACCGGATGGACGTGCGCATGTGATGGCGGTGGGCATCGCCTGGGACGACGGCTCGTTCTACCTCGTCACCGGCGCGGGCACGCAGAAAGGCAAGAATCTCGCCCACGATCCGCGTTGCGTGGTCAGCGTGGCGGCGCCGGGACTCGACATCGTCGCCGAGGGGGAGGCCAAGGTCATCCGCGACCAAAGCGAGCTGCAACGCATCGCCACGCGGCTGTTCAGCGACTGGGGTCCGCAGGTACGGGACGGCGCCTTCTGGCACGAGTTCAGCGCGCCGAGCGCCGGTCCGCCGCCGTGGGACGTCTACGAGATCACGCCGACGACCGTCTACGCGGTGGCGTCGGCCGAGCCACACGGCGCCACGCGCTGGAGGCTGTAGCCGGCTATCCGCCCGAGATCGGTGACCCTTCGGATACCGGCCGATAGCGAAGCCACACGACGCCCGAGCGGTACGGCGTGACCGAGATGAGCTCCAACCGCACCGGTCCGACGCCCTCGAAGATCCTGGGT
>JBOGTC010000003.1:0-29699 GCA_050692055.1 Candidatus Limnocylindria bacterium
GGGCAGGGGCGGGGCGCGGCCGGGCGAGCCGCAGCCGCAGGTCTCCCACCTCGATCTCCAGCTCGTCGAGACCGGCCTCGACGAAGGCCGGGGCCAGCAGGTCGACGGCGGCGAGGATCGGCTGCTCGTCACGTTCGGCCATCAGCGCGCTCCTCGGTGGGCGCGACTCATGGCGCTCATCGGTCCCTCCAGCGCCGGAAGATGACCGTGGCGTTGTGCCCACCGAAGCCGAAGCTGTTGCTCATGGCGGTGTCGATCTCGACGGCGCGCGCGGTGTTGGGCACGTAGTCGAGGTCGCATTCGGGATCGGGATGCTCGTAGTTGATGGTCGGCGGCAGGCATCCATGCTGGATCGCCAGGATCGACGCGATGGCCTCCACGCCGCCGCCGGCTCCCATGAGGTGGCCGGTCATGCTCTTCGTGCTGCTGACCGGCATCTGGTGCGCTCGCTCGCCGAAGAGCGTCTTGATCGCCGCCGTCTCGGACCGATCGTTCGGCGGCGTGCTCGTCCCGTGGGCGTTGATGTAGTCGATCTCGTCCATCGCCAATCCCGCGTCGGCGATCGCCAGCCGCATGCTCTCGACCGCGCCACGGCCTCCAGGGGCGGGCAGCGTGATGTGCGAGGCGTCGTCGGTGGCGGCGTACCCCACCAGCTCGGCGTGGATCGTCGCCCCGCGTGCCTGCGCGTGCTCCAGGGCTTCCAGGACCAGGATTCCCGCGCCATCGGCGATGACGAAGCCGTCGCGCTCGGCGTCGAAGGGGCGGGACGCCTTCTCGGGCTCGTCGTTGCGGCCCGTGGACAGCGCGCGCATGGCGGAGAAGGCCGCGACCGGGATCTCGCCGATTCCCGCCTCGGCGCCTCCCACAATCATGACGTCGGCATCCCCGCGCCGGATGATGTTGAGCCCGCTGCCGATGGCGTGGTTGCTCGACGAGCAGGCGCTCACCGTGGCGTAGTTCGGGCCGCGGGCGTTGGCGTAGATCGCGACGTACCCCGCACCCATGTCAGGGATCAGGGCCGTCACAAGGAACGGACCGACGCGGTCCATCCCGTGCTCGTGGGCCTCGATGATGTCGCGGATCATGGTGTTGATGCCGCCGATGCCGGAGCCGATGAGCACGCCGCTCCGCCAGGCGAGCGCCTCGTCCTCGATGGGATTCGCCAAACCGGCGTCGCGCATCGCCTCGGCGGTCGCGGCCCAGGCGTAGTGCACGTAGCGGTCGTTGCGCCGGACCTCCTTCTTCGGCATCACCGCCTCGGCGTCGAACCCGCGGATCTCGCCTGCGATCTTGCTGGCTACGTTGACCGGGTCGAACGCCTGGATGCGCCCGATGCCGCTGCGGCCGTTGACCAGGCCGTCCCAGAAGCTCGCAACGTCGTTGCCGAGCGGGGTGATTGCCCCCATCCCGGTCACGACGACCCGGCGCTCGCCCTCACGCATCGACCAGGCCTCGGCCGACCGACTGGTCGCGTGGCACGATGATCGACAGCGTCGCCTCCACCGCCACCTCGCCGTCCACGCTCGCCACGCCACGTGCTCGCCCGAACATGCCGCGCAGCTTCTCCATCTCGACCTTCAGGACCAGCTGGTCGCCGGGCAGCACGGTGCGCCGGAAGCGGCAGTCGTCGATGCCGGCGAAGAGGCCGATCTTGCCGCGGTACTCGTCGAGCGTGAGCACCGCGATCCCGGCTGTCTGCGCCAGCGCCTCGACCATGAGCACGCCGGGCATGATCGGCCGGCCCGGAAAGTGACCGGTGAACTGGGGCTCGTTGGCGGTCACCTGCTTGATGCCCACCGCCCGCGTGCCCGGCTCAAGCTCGATCACGCGGTCGACGAGCAGGAACGGATAGCGGTGCGGCAGGATGCGCATGATGTCAGCTGCCTCCAGTGGAAGAGTCAGATCGGTCGTCATCGGTCCGGTGCCGGTCTCCTTCATCGGTCTCAGGCGCCTCCCACGAACGCTGCGGGGCCGACGCGATCCAGCAGGTTGGTGCTGACCTCGGCGCCCAGAAAGGCGTCGTTCTCGATGATCCCACGGTGGAAGGGCAGGTTCGTCTTCACGCCGTGGATCTCGAGCTCGGCGAGCGCGCGCCGCGAGCGCGCGATCGCCATCTCGCGCGAGTCGCCCCACACGATGACCTTGGCGAGCAGGCTGTCGTAGAAGGGCGGTACCTCGTAACCGGCGTACAGGTGGGTGTCGATTCGCACGCCCGGACCGCCGGGCAGGCGCAGCTGCTCGACCACGCCGGTCTGCGGCGCGAAGTTGTCGCCGGGGTCCTCCGCGTTGATGCGGAACTCGATGGCGTGACCGCGGAAGGTGACGTCCGCCTGTTGGCGCGAGAGCCGTTCGCCGGCCGCGAGGCGGATCTGCTCAGCGATGAGGTCGACCCCCGTCAGCATCTCCGTCACCGGGTGCTCCACCTGGATGCGGCAGTTGATCTCGATGAAGTAGAAGTTGCCCCCTCGGTCGAGCAGGAACTCGAGCGTGCCGGCGCTCTCGTAGCCTGCGGCGACCACGGCGCGAACGGCGAGGTCGCGCAGCCGCTCCCGGCCCGCGTCGTCCATGGCCGGCGAGGGGCCTTCCTCGATGAGCTTCTGATGGCGGCGCTGGATGCTGCAGTCCCGCTCGCCCAGGTGGATCCCGTCCCCGTGCTGGTCGATCAGCACCTGCACCTCGACGTGTCGGCTCTCCTCGATCCATTTCTCGAAGTAGATCGAATCGTCGCCGAACGCGGCCTGCGCCTCGGAGCGCGCCAGCGGCAGACTCGTCTCCATCTCGCGCGGGCTGCGCACCATCCGCATCCCCCGCCCTCCGCCACCGGCGGAGGGCTTGAGCAGCACCGGGTAGCCGGACTCGCCTGCCTGCTCGAGGGCGTCCCGCAGGTCGGTGACGATGCCGCGGCTGCCCGGCACCGTGGGCAGCCCGTTGGCGGCGAGCATGCGGCGAACTGCGTACTTGCTCTCGAAGCGCTCGAGCACCTCCGCGCGGGGACCGATGAACGCCAGGTCGTGCGCCGCGCACACCTCGGCAAAGCCGGCGTCCTCGGACAGGAAGCCGTAGCCCGGATGAACGGCATCGCAACCGGTGATCATCGCGGCGCTGACCACCGCGGGCTGGTTGAGATAGCTCTTGCGCGCCTCCGCGGGACCGATGCAGATCGCCTCGTCGGCCATGCGCACCGCGAGCGAGTCGCGGTCCGCCTCGCTGTAGGCGACCACGGCCGGCACGCGCAGGTCCCGACACGCGCGCAGGATGCGCACCGCGATCTCGCCGCGATTGGCGATCAGGATCTTGCCGAACATGGCTAGGCCGATGCCTGCGCCGGGGTGGCGCTCGCCAACAGCTCGATGGTGGCGGTCAGCGTGGCCACGTCATTGACGCTGGCGAGGCGCGCGCCCGGTGCGATGCGCCTCACCATGCCGATCAGGGCGCTGCCGGGGCCGCATTCGACGAACGTATCGACGCCGTCGGCCACCATGCGCTCCACGCAGCGAACCCACTCCACCGGCGAGCGGACCTGCTCCGCCAGCAGGGCGCGGATGCGCTGCGCGTCGGTCACCGGCTCGGCCGTCACGTTACTGACCACCGGGGGTGACGCGTCCGACCACGTTTCGCTCTCGAATGCCGCCGCAAGCTCGTCGGCCACCTGGGTCATGAGCGGCGAATGGAAGGCACCGGAGACCGGCAGCGACAGGACGCGACGGGCGCCCGCCGCGCGCAACGGCTCGTGCGCGGCGGCGACGGCATCGCCGCTGCCCGAGATGACGACCTGGCCAGGCGCGTTGTCGTTGGCGACCACGAGCTCCGTCGGGCGACCCACGCGTGCGACAACGTGGGCCACGACGTCACGCTCGAGGCCGATGACCGCGGCCATCCCGCCATCCTTGCCAGCCCGGGCCATGAGGCTCGCCCGGCGAGCGACGAGGCGTAGTGCAGGCTCGAGCTCGAGGGCGCCGCTGGCGACGAGCGCCGCGTACTCACCCACGGAGTGGCCCGCCGCGTACGCCGCCCGCAGCGGAACGCCCGCGCGCTCGGCGCCGTCACCGAGGGCGCGCAGGCAGGCGATCGACGTCGTCAGCAGGCATGGCTGGGTCTGGCGCGTGTCATTCAGCCGCTCCTCGGGCCCGTCCCAGCAGGTGGCGCTCACCGGCCAACCCAGCGTCGCGTCGGCGGCCTCGTAGACGGCGCGTGCCGCTCGCGAGGCCTCCGCGATGTCGCGGCCCATGCCCACGGCCTGGGATCCCTGCGGTGAGAAGAGGAGCGCCAGGCTCAACGCTTCGACCCCACCGGCTCCAGCTCGAGGACGACCTGCCCGTACTCCACCGCTTCGCCGCTCTCGGCCACCAGGTTGCGCACCGTGCCGCTGCGGGGCGCAAGCACGTCGTGGCGAACGCCGAGCATCTCAACGTAGCCGAGCCCGTCGCCCTTCTCCACGCCGAGCCCGGGGCCGAGCCCGTCGGCGTACACGAAGAAGCCCACCGCGGGCGACGGCACGCCGTGGCTGTCCGGGACGGCCTCGGCTCTTGCGGCCGCGGCCTGTGCAGCGTTGCCTTCGGGCGCGATGCTGGAAGCCGGGACGATCCGCGCGCCGGTGGAACCCGGCGCGGCCACGACCCGCAGGCGCAGGCCGTCGCGCGATACCTCGATCTCGCCCAGCCCGTGCCGGGCCAGGCGCGACCGCAGCTGCGGAATGAGGTCACTCGCGGCATGGCGGATGACGTCGAGGGCCTCGCCCTCGCTCGAATCGGTCATGCGCCTCTCTCTGTCTCGTGATCGTCAGCGTCGCTTGGCCACACGTCGCTCCAGCGCGGCGGCCTTGGCATCCCCGGCAGGTGCAGGATACGGCCGATGCGTTGCCGCAGCGACGGTCCATCGCCGCCCGCCGACGGCAGGACCTCCGTCTCGCGATACGCGCCCATGCCGCGCAGGCGACCGTACCGCGTCGAGATCAGTTCGGCCGGCCCTCGCTTCGTGAGCTGCCCCAGCGCGTCGATCACTGCGACCTTGATCGCCCTGGCGGTGGCGCCGTGGTCCGACTGTGCGCCATCGCCCGGCTCGGGAATGATCGCGTCGACAACGCCCAGCCGCAGCTGGTCGCTGGCCGTCATTCTCATGGCAGCGGCGGCAACACGGGCCTCATCGGGCGAGCGCCACAGGATCGCGGCGCAGCCCTCGGGGCTGATGACCGAGTACACGGCATTCTCGAGCGCCAGGACGTGATCGCCGACGCCGATCGCCAGCGCACCACCCGATCCACCCTCACCAAGCACAACCACCACGATCGGCACCGGCAGGGCCGTCATGAGCTTGATCGACGACGCGATCGCCTCCGCCTGGCCGCGCTCCTCGGCCGACGATCCCGGGAAGGCGCCGGCAGTGTCGAGGAAGGTGATGATCGGCAGGCCGAGCTTCCCGGCCAGCCGCATGAGACGCTGTGCCTTGCGGAATCCTTCCGGATGCGCTGACCCGAAGTTGCGGATGATGTTCGAATCGGTGTCGTTGCCCTTCTGGTGGCCGATCACCATGACGGGCCGACCATCGAGCAGGGCCGGACCTCCGACGATGGCCGGGTCGTCGCGGAACGCGCGATCCCCGTGCAGCTCCACGAAGCCCGCGAAGATACGCCCGACCAGATCGAGCGTCCGCGGGCGCCCCGGGTGGCGGGCCAGCTGGACGCGGCGCCAGGCCTCTTCGATTGCCTCCGGAGTGGACGCGTCGGTGGCGGCGAGCAGCGCCATGTCGCTCATCGCTCCCGCTCCGGGGCCGTGCCCGTCTCGGTGGCCGTCCGGCCCGCGCCGTTGCCACCGGTGTCTCCGGACTCAACGTCGATGCCGATCGTCTCGCTCACGGCGCCTCCGAAGCGCTCGGCCAGGCCGGAGATCGTCGCGATGGGCCCACGACCGCGCCCGTCATCGCCCCACTCCGGCCGAGGCGAGGCGACGGGAAGCAGCCGCAGCAGTTGCGCGAGCGTGGAGCGCAGCTCGCCGCGCGGGACGACGGCGTCGACAAAGCCATGCTCCAGGAGGAACTCGGCGGTCTGGAAGCCCTCCGGAAGCTCCTCGCCCACCGTGCCGGACGCAACGCGCGCCCCGGCGAAGCCGATGAGCGCCTTGGGCTCGGCGAGGATCACGTCGCCCAGACTGGCGAAGCTGGCCAGCACGCCGCCGGTGGTCGGGTCGGTCAGAACGGTGATGAAGGGCACGCCCGACGCGTCGAGATGCGGCAGGGGCGCGGTCGTCTTCGCCAGCTGCATGAGCGACAGCGTGCCCTCCTGCATCCGCGCTCCGCCAGAGGCGCTGACGACGATGGCCGGAATGCGTTCGACCAGTGCAGCCTCGAAGCACCGCGCCAGCTTCTCGCCGACGACGCTACCCATGCTGCCGCCCATGAATCGGAAGTCGAAGATGCCGATGGCGACGCGATGCCCATCGATGCGGCCGATGCCCCACACGATCGCGTCGCGCAGGCCGGTCTTGATATGCGCCGCCTCGAGGCGATTCGCATATGCCTTGTCGTCATGGAACCCCAGCGGATCGACCGGCTCGAGCCCGGCATCGCGCTCCTGGAAGCTGCCCTCGTCGAGCAGCAGGTCGAGCCGCTCGCCCACCGACATCCGGAAGTGATGCCCGCACGACGGGCAGATGCGCTGGTTGCGCTCGAGCTGTCGGTTGAAGACCTGCTCGTCGCACGTGGGGCACTTCGTCCACGCGTCAGACGGCCCGGCGCGCCGGCTGAAGGGGAACTTGATCGGCAATCGTCTTTCCTCCCTACCGATGCAGCCAGTGGCCGCGGCGGGTCGTGCGCCACACGGCGTACGCTGTCACCCCGACGCCGACGGCCGCCGAGCTCACGGCGGCGCCGGCGATGATCAGGCGAGCTGGCTGCCGCAACGCGCGCGTGCCGCGGGCCGCCGCCAGCCGCGCTCCGAGCCTCGCCTCGAATCGCTCGCTCGCCGGGAAGGGCGTGAGCGCCGAGCGCAGCAGCGCGGCCGCCTCGACCAGCGGCCGGAGGGCCGCGTCGCTGGCCACGGTCGCCGCGGCGGTGCTCAACGGCTGGCCGCCGAGAATCGCATCGACCGCGCGATCCAGGCGCTCGGCGCGAGTGGGATTGATGCTCATTCTGGGAGGGCTAACACTGCGGGAGGCGAAACGTTACACGTCGTGCGCTCATCGCGCTCCTGTCTGGTCAGTCGCCAGCTCAGCCGCACCACGACTCGGCCCGCACCCGCCGTCCGCCGGCCGCCTCGCCACGCTATTGCCGCTCCTGTGCAACTAGTCCGAGGAATGCTGGCCACCTCGTGGCGCTATTGCCGCTCCTGTGCACCTAGCCCCAGCACGGCCGGCCTGCGGCGCCCATCTCCTGGACTCAATGCGCCGCCATGGACACATTGACGGAGGCTGCCCGGGCCAGTCGGACTCAGACCTGGCCCAGCGCTCGCGTAATGTGCAGCAGGCGAGCGTTGGATGGAGCTGCCATCGGACGCCCGAATGCGGGCCCGGACGGCCCGGAGGCCGCCCGGCACATCCGAGCGTCAGGAGTCGAGGCAGGACGACAGCTCGCGCAGGGCACGGTGGAGCAGGACGCGGACGGCTCCCTCCGAGCGGTCGAGGACGATCCCGATCTCACGCGCCGAGAGGCCGTCGACGAAGCGCAGGATCACGACCTGGCGCCGATCATCCGGCAGCGACGCAAGCGCCCAACGCACCCGCCGCAGCTCCTCGGCGCGGGTGAGGACGGCGGCGGGATCGGCGCCCGTGGCGACGGGCTCGGGACCCTCCTCGAGCGGCAACGTTGCACGCCGCCGCCGTGAGCGCAGCGCGTTGACGATCGTGTTGTGTGCGATGCGGAAGAGCCAGGCACGAAAACTGGAGCCGGTGTCGCGGAAGCGCTGGATCCCTGCCAGGGCGGCCACGAACGTTCGCTCGGTGGCGTCCTCGGCGTCGTGATGGTCACCCAGCAGGTAGAAGGCATAGCCGTAAACGCGGTCCAGGTAGCGGCGGTAGAGCACGGCGAAGGCTGCTCGGTCGCGCTGTGCCGCGAGCACCGCCGCCAGGTCCGGATCGCGCTCCTCCACCGGGTTTGGCCCGGGCCCTGGCACGCTCGCGGGGCGGGTCATGCCGGCACCGCATCCGCGGCATCCGCGGCGCGCACGCGGATGACTTCGCCGTGGGCAACCGCCACCCTGCCCTGCGCGGTGTCGAGCAGGAGCGACCCGTCCTCGCCGATCCCGGCGGCCAAGCCGGCAAGCTCGTCACCATCCACGCTCAAACGAACCTGCCTGCCATCCAGGACCGATACGGCACGATATCGCTCCAGCGGGCTCGTACCGGCCTCGGCCCGGGCAACCTCGCGGTCAAGCGCGCTCAGCAGGCGATCCAGCAGCGCCACCAGGTCGATCTCCACGCCCGCGAGCTCCGCCAGCGAGGTGGCACCATCCGCGATCTCCGCGGGCATCTCGGCGCGGCGCCAGTTGACGTTGATGCCGATCCCGATCACCGCCTGCTGCACCCGGTCTCCCTCAATGGCGGTCTCGAGCAGGAGCCCCGCGACCTTGCGCTCGTCGGGGCCGAGCAGGTCATTCGGCCACTTCACCTGCAGGGCGGCCCATGGCGCAGCGGCGTCGCGCACCGCGAGCGCAGCGGCCGCGCCGAGCCACCAGGCGCGCGAAGCGGCGAGGGTCGGGCGCAGCCCGACCGACATCATCAGGTTCGCGCCGGGCGGCGACAGCCAGCGGCGTCCATGGCGGCCGCGGCCGTCGGTCTGCAGGTCGGCAACGACGGCCACGCCCTCGCCGCCCGGACTGGACAGCAGGGCACGCGCCCGATCGCTCGTCGACCCCAGCACGGCGTGGTGTTCGATGGCGCGGCCGATTCGGCGATGGGCGTCGGCGGCTCGGGACCAGGTTTCGGGATCGGTCATGGCAAGCCGAGATTCTACGCCCGGCGCTCAGCCGAACGCACGCGAGGCGCGGTACACTCCCCCTCCCATGACGAGCCAGACCGTCGAGCAGGCCGCGGCTCGGCCGACGACGAGGACGCGCCTCTTCACCGGCATCCAGCCGTCGGGCGAGTCACACCTGGGCAACTACCTCGGCGCCCAGCTGAACTATGTACGCCTGCAGGACGAGTACGAGTCGATCTACGGCGTGGTCGACTACCACGCGCTGACGACCGTCCACGACGGCCCCACGATGCGCAGCCTGACGCACGAGATGGTGCTCGACCTCCTGGCGGTTGGGCTCGACCCTGCGCGCTGCGCAATCGTGCGCCAGTCGGATCTGCCGGAGCACGCAGAGCTGTGCTGGATCTTCAACACGGTGGTGCCGGTCACCTGGGTCGAGCGCACGCCGACCTACAAGGAGAAGCGGCAGCAGGGCGTCGAGAACAGCATGGGCCTGCTCGCCTACCCGGTCCTGCAGGCGGCCGACATCGCGATGTACAAGGCCACCGTGGTGCCCGTCGGCCAGGACCAGGCGGCTCACCTCGAGCTCAGCCGGGAGATCGTGCGAGCGTTCAACCGCCGCTACGGACCGATCTTTCCCGAGCCGGAACCTGTCTACACCAACGCGCCGATCGTGCCCGGCACGGACGGCGTGGTGAAGATGAGCAAGAGCGCCGGGAACACGATCCCGATTTTCGCCGAGCCCGACGAGATCCAACGCAGGGTGATGAGCATGGTGACCGACCCGCAGCGCATCAAGCGCACGGACCCCGGGCGCCCGGAGATCTGCAACGTGTGCCAGACGCATCGCTTCTTCGGCGATGATTACGAGGCCATCTGGGAGGGCGAGCGTACGGCGCGCACCGGCTGCGTGGACACCAAGCGCCTGCTCGCCGAGCGCATCGTCGAGTTCTTCCGTCCGATGCGCGAGCAGCGCGCGCGGCTTGCCGCCGATCCGGCCGTGGTCGAAGAGACGCTGGCCGCCGGCGCGGCGAAGGTGCGACCGATCCTCGAGTCGACGATGCACGAGGTGCGCGCCGCCGTCGGCATCGGTCCGCGCCCGGCCTCGTGACCGCCCCGGGACCGGCTCCGACGACGTCCGGCATCGGTCCAGGCGAGCGCCGCTGGCTCGTCCTGTTCCTGGTCCTGGGCAGCGCCTACTTCGGGTTCCTGCTGGCCGAGCGCGTGCTCGGCATCCTCGGCGGCTTCTCGTCGATCCTGCTCATCATCTTCCTTGCGTGGCTGCTCGCCTTCGTCATGTCGCCCCTCGTCGCCTCGCTGGAGGCACGCCTCGACCTGCCACGGCCCATGCTGGTGGCGCTGACCTATCTCGTCGCCATGGTCGCGCTGGGCTTCGTGCTGTTCTACTCCGGGTCGGCGATCACGCGGCAGGTGGCGGAGCTGGCGGCGAACTATCCGGAGACCGAGGAGCGGATCCTCGAAACGCTGGCCACGTGGCAGCAGAGCCTCCAGTTCGGCCGGCTGGAGATCGACCTGCTCGAGCTGTTTCGCTCGGCGGTCTCGCAGACCGAGGCGATCGGGCGCGCCGTCTTCGAGCAGGCCCAGGCCATCGCCGGCGTCACCATCGCCGCGCTGGGATCGCTCCTCCTGATCATCATCCTGTCGCTCTACATGCTGATGGATTCGCAGCGCATCCTTGGCCGGCTCAAGTCGCTGGTGCCGCGTCGCTACGCCGACGAGGCCGAGCTCTTCGAGCGCAGCGTGGCGCGCGCCTTCGGCGGCTTCCTGCGCGCCCAGCTCATCCTGGCCACCATGCAGGCAGCGCTGGTGGCGGTCGTCGGCGTTGTGTTCGACATCCCGTACCTGTTCCTCATTGGCACCCTGTCCGCGCTGGCCATGCTGATCCCGTTCTTCGGGCCGCCGCTGGCGCTCATCCCGCCCATCGTGGCGGCCGCCATCTACACGCCCGACGCCTTCCTGCCGATCACCATCATCTTGGTGGCGGTGCAGACCGTGGTGGTGAACTGGCTGCAGCCGCGGCTCATGCGCGGGGCGCTGGGCCTGCATCCGATCCTCGTCCTCGTCGGCCTGCTCGTGGGCGCGCAGGTCGCCGGCGTATGGGGCGCGCTGTTCGGCATCCCGGTCATCGCGGTGCTGTGGGTCTTCGTCAGCTACATCGCGTTCCGGACGGTGCCCAACGCCGCGCTGCCCGAGCGCGAACGCCAGACCGATGTCCAGGAGCACACCATGGTCAGCGTGGCACGGGAGCAGGTGGGCGACGAGACGCACCCGCACATCCACGTCACGCGGACCCGACGCGCCGACGGGACGGAGCAGATTCAGCTCGAGGTGGCCGAACCCGAGGAGCGGCCGGGACGCCGGCCGGACCAGGAGGACGCGCCCGCCTGAGCGACCTCAGCCGACGTGACGCTCGGCCAGCGGCGTGACGTCCTCGGCGAAGTGGCAGGCGCTCATGTGCCCGCCGCCGACGTCGCGCAGGGGTGGCTCCTCGGTCTTGCAGATCTCCTGCGCCATGGGGCAGCGGGTGTGGAAGCGGCAGCCCGAGGGCGGGTTGGCCGGCGAGGGCAGGTCGCCCTTGAGCACGATCCGCTCGCGGCGCACCGTGGGATCCGGGATCGGGATGGCGGAGAGGAGCGCCTTCGTGTAGGGGTGCGCCGGATGGCGGTACAGGTCCTCCGCGTTCGAGAGCTCAACGACCTTGCCGAGGTACATGACGGCGATGCGGGTGGAGAGGTGCTTCACCACCGCCAGGTTGTGAGCGATGAACAGGTAGGTCAGCTGGAACTCGTCCTGCAGGTCGCTGAGCAGGTTGAGCACCTGTGACTGGATCGACACGTCCAGCGCGGAGACCGGCTCGTCGCAGACGATGAACTTGGGGCGCAGGGCCAGGGCGCGGGCAATGCCGATGCGCTGCCGCTGGCCGCCTGAGAACTCGTGCGGATAGCGATGGATGTGCTGCTGGTTGAGGCCCACCCGGCGCAGCAGGTCGCGCACTGCCGCCTCGCGCTCGCGCTTGTTGGTCATGCCGTGGACGTACAGGCCCTCGCCCACGACCTCGCCCACGCTCATGCGCGGGTTGAGGCTGGCGTACGGGTCCTGGAACACGACCTGGATGTCGCGCCGCGCGGCCTTGAGCTGCTTGGCGTTCATGTCGAACAGCGACTTGCCCTCGAACGACACCTCCCCGGAGGTGGGCGGCAGCAGGCGCAGGATGACCTTGCCTAGCGTGGTCTTGCCGCAGCCCGACTCGCCCACCAGGCCCAGCGTCTCGCCCTCGCGGACCTCGAAGCTGACGCCGTCGACCGCGCGCACCGCGCCGAGCCTGGTGATGCCGAGCAGGCCGCCGCGAATATCGAAGTGCTTGACCAGGTCGTTGACCTGCAGGAGCGGGGCGCCCTCGCTGCCACCTCGCGCCTGGGTGCGCTGGTCGCTCGTCTGTCCGCCGCTCGTCTCCGAGCCGGCGACGGCGTCCGTCACCTGCTCGCTCATCTGGCCTCCGCCGTCAGCGACTCGGCCGCGGACTCCGCCTCCTCGCCACGTGCCTCGGCGCCGACCTCGGGCTCCTCACCCGCGGGCGTCAGCCAGCAGCGGGAGTGGTGGTCGCGGCCGACCTCGCGGAACGGCGGCGCCGTGTCGCACACCGGCATCCGGTACGGGCAGCGGCGCTTGAACAGGCAGCCGGTGGGCAGGTTGTACGGCGAGGGCACCGTGCCCTTGATGACCTCCAGGCGCTCGACCCGCTCGTCGAGACGCGGGATCGAATGGAGCAGTCCCTGGGTGTAGGGATGGTGCGGCGAGCCGAAGATGGTCTTGATGTCGCCGCGCTCGACGACCTTGCCGGCGTACATGACCACGACCTCGTCCGCCATCTCGGCCACAACCCCGAGGTCGTGGGTGATGAGCATGATGGCCATGCGGTTCTTTTCGCGCAGGCCGCGCATGAGCTCCAGGATCTGAGCCTGGATGGTGACGTCGAGGGCGGTGGTCGGCTCGTCGGCGATGAGGAGGTCCGGGTCGGTCGACAGCGCCATGGCGATCATCACCCGCTGGCGCATGCCGCCACTCAGCTGGTGCGGGTGCTCGGCGGCGGCGCGGCGCTTGGCGTCGGGAATGCCGACCAGGGCCAGCATCTCCACCGCGCGGTCCCATGCCTCGCGGCGGCTGACCGCGGTGTGCTGCTGCACCGCCTCGGCGATCTGGTCGCCGCAGGTATAGACCGGGTTGAGGCTCGTCATCGGCTCCTGGAAGATCATGCTCACCTGGTCGCCGCGCACGTCGCGCATGTCGGCCTCGCTCTTGTCGAGCAGGTTGTCGCCGTTGAGCCGGATCTCGCCCTGCACCACACGGCCGGGACGGTCGATGAGGCGCATGACCGACAGGCTGGTGATGCTCTTGCCGCAGCCCGACTCGCCCACCACGCCCAGCGTCTGGCCGTGGGCGATCTGGAAGGTGACGTCGTCGACGGCCTTGACCACGCCGTCCTGGGTGAAGAAGTGGGTCTTGAGGCCCTTGATCTCGAGCAGGGGACCTGCGTGCTGCAAGCCCATGCTCACGACTTCACCCGCTGGCGGGGGTCCAGAGCGTCGCGCAGGCCATCGCCCAGGAAGCTGGCCGCGAGGACGATGAAGATGAGGACCACGCCGGGATAGACGACCTTCAGCGGACCGGAGAAGAAGTAGGCCTGCGCGTTCTGCAGCATCGTGCCCAGGCTGGCGGACTCCTGGCCGAGACCGAAGCCGAGGAACGACAGCGCCGACTCCACGATCACCGAGTCGGCGATGCCGAGCGTGGCGGCCACCACGATGGGAGCCATGGCCGGCGGCAGCATGTGGCGCAGGATGATGCGCCTTGGGCTGGCACCAAGCGCGCGTGCAGCCTGCACGTAGTCCACCTCACGCAACGACAGGAACTCGGCGCGCAGCAGCCGCGCTGCGGTGGTCCAGCCCGTCAGGCCGATTGCCAGGATTATGACCCATACGTTCCCGGCGCCGAAGAAGGCGGTGATCATGAGGATGATGAACAGCCCCGGCAGGCTGAGGACGATGTCCACCATGCGCATCAGCAGGTTGTCGATCCAGCCGCCCACGTAGCCGGCGATGGAGCCGACGAGGATGCCGATGCCCATGATGATCGCCACCGCAGCCAGGCCGATGAGGATCGAGGTCTGCGTAGCCTTGGCCAGGCGCACGAACAGGTTGCGGCTCAGCTCGTCGTAGCCCAGCACGGCGAACACGAACTCGCCGTCGTCTGTGAAGATCTCGGGTGGCGCATTCACCTTGAACAGCGCGGTCTGCTGCCATGCGTTGCCGGTGAACGTCGGGATGGTGACGGCGTAGATCGCCAGGGTAACGAGGACGACGGCGCCGAAGACGGCGAGCCGGTTCTGAAAATAGCGCTGGCGCACGAGCTGCCAGTACGTGCGCACCGGCGTGCGATCGATCTCCGCGGACTCGGCCTCCGCCTCCTCGCGGCGGCGGCGCTCGATCTCGGCGGCGGTGACGTCGCTGACCATGGGCCCTTCCCTACCTTCGGCGTGCTAGTACTTGATCCGCGGGTCGGCGACGCCATACAGGACATCGGCAAGCAGGTTTCCGACGACGACGCCGAAGCCGCCGACCATGACGAAGGCAAGCACCATCGGATAGTCACGCTGCTCCACGGCCGAGACGCCGAGCTGGCCCAGCCCGGGCCAGCTGAAGATGACCTCGGTGATCACCGCGCCCGACAGGAGGCTCGGCAGAGTGAGGCCGAACAGGGTGATGACCGGGATGAGCGCGTTGCGCAGCGCGTGCTTGAAGGTCACCTTGCCGCCGGAAAGGCCCTTGGCCTTGGCCGTGCGCACGTAGTCCTGGTTGAGCACCTCGAGCATCTTGGCTCGCACGTAACGCGACCAGCCGGCGATCTGCTGGATGGCGAGCGAGGAGACGGGCAGGACCATGTGCCACGCCACGTCGATGGGGGTTCCCGCGAACTCGGATCGTCCGGTCGTGTCGATCATGCCGAACAGCGGGAACGCGCCGAGCATCACGCCGCCGAAGTAGGCGAGGTACAGGCCGAGCAGGAAGGACGGAATGGCGTAGGCGACGGTGGCAAAGGTGGTGATCGCCTTGTCCGCGACGCTGTACTGCTTGACCGCGGCGAGGATGCCCATGGGGATGGCGATGATGACGGTCACGATCAGGGCAGTGCCGCCCAGCAGCAGGGTGGCCGGGATGCGGTCAATGACCGTGTTGCGCACGCTGCGGTTGTCGAAGAGGCTGTAGCCCCAGGCGTCCTCGCGCCAGACCTGCACGAAGGCGGTGATCCAGCTCACGAATTGCTCGAGGACGGGCTTGTCGAGGCCGTACAGGCGTCGCAGCTGCTCGAAGACCTCGGGCGGCGTTGTCGGCGAACGGAATCGATCGATGGGATCGCCGGGGGCGAGCTGCACGATGGCGAAGCTGAGCACGGCGACGCCGAACAGGATCGGGATCGCCTGCAGCACGCGGCGAATGACGTAGGTGGCCATGTTCTGGCGCGGCCCTGCCTCCCTGCCGACCGGGAAGCGCCGCTCGGCCGGCTTCCCCGTCGAGAATGGTGAACGAGTGGATCAGGTTACCCCTCCTCGGGGCGACCAACCAGGGTGAATAGTACCGCTGGTGGCGCCACGGGGGCGCCACCAGCGGGTCGCTGTTTCAGCTCTTCGCGAGCATCCGGGAGGGCCCGGCTACTCGGAAACGAAGAGCGTCTCCAGCCGCCAGTGCCAGGCCGGCGATCCGAGCTCCAGCGGGCCCGCAGTGCTCTGCAGGTTCGCGTCCATGGCCTCGCGGGCCACGTCGGACCAGGCGAACAGGTACGGCTGCTCGTCGTACATGATCTGCTCGAACTCCTGGTAGATCGCGGCGCGCTCCTCCTGGTCGGACGTGACGAGGCCCTCCTCGATCAACGCATCCGCCTCATCGTTCACGAAGCAGATGTAGTTGTAGAGCTCAGGGGCCTCCTCGGTCGTGCACTGCGACGAGTGGAACAGCGCGAACGGATCCGGATCATAGCCGGTGCCCCACCCACCGAAGTAGGCGTCGTAGGCCCGGTTGCCGGGGGAGTTCGGCGGGATGTGCGGGTAAACCAGCAGCGGCAGCAGTACCGTCGCGAAGTCGCCCTCGATCACCTCGAGCTCCATGCCGCACTCGGCCACCTGGTCGCGCAGCAGCTCCATGAAGCGGATGCGCTCCGGCTGACCGGCGCGGACATAGACCGGCGTGCTGAACTCCACGCCATCGCGCGTGGCGGCGCCGGTGGCTGTGCCGTCATCACCGACCGGAACCGTCCAGCCGGCCTCCTCGAGGAAGCCGATGGCCGTCGGAACGTCACGCTCGACAGCCTCGAGGTTGGGGTTGTAGGCCCACGACGCCGGCGGGATGTCGGCCTCGATGGCGATGCCCTGCCCATCCGTCGCGACGTTGACCGTCTCTTCCTTGTCGATGCAGTACTGCACCGCTTTGCGGGCGCCAAGGTCGGCGAAGAGCTGACCCTCGCGCAGGTTGTACTGCAGGCCGAAGTAGCCGAAGTCCGGATACTCGGCGAACTGGATGTCCGGATTGCCCTCGAGCGCCGAGAAGACGTCCGACGGGATCGAGTAATGCCAGTCGACCTGGCCCGCGTTCAGCGCGTTGCCGATCTGGACCTCGTCGGTGATGATCGGCATCACGATCTGGTTCGTCGCCGGCGCGCCGCCGTCGAAGTAGTTCTCGTAGGCCGTCAGCGTCAGGCTCTCGCCCGCCGCCAGGCAGCCCGGCTCGCACATCCACGGGCCGGTGCCGACCGGCTCGCTGTTGAAGGCCAGCAGCGGGTACACCGCCGCCACGGCGTCGATGCCCTCTTCCTGGACAGCCGTCAGCACCTGCCCGAGCAGGCCTGACAGCGCGCCACCGTAGGCGCACGGATCGAACTCGTCGGCATTCTCGCCGCCGGTCATGAAGTTGTCGCGGCTTGGCAGCTCAACGCCCTCGGCGGCGGCGAGCGCCTCCTCGGCCGCGGGGAGCGCCGCCTCGCAGGCAGCGGCATCCGGCTCGTCAGCCGCGGTCGCCGCGTCGATGGCCGCCTGGGCCTCGGTCGCGGCGGTCGTGTCGACGGCCTCGACGTCACCCTGGAACTCCGCGAAGTCGGCTTCGATGACCGCCTGCGACTCGATGCCGATACCAGGCAGGATCACCGTCGCGAACGGCGCGTACGGCTCCAGCAGGGTGAACTCGACGGTCGTATCGTCCACGGCCTCGACGCCCGCCAGGAACGGCGACAGGCAGATCGACGGGTTGAACCGACAGTTATCGCTCTGCGCCAGGCTGTAGACGTAGGCGACGTCCTGCGCGGTGACCGGGTCGCCGTTATGGAACGTGGCCTCCTTCAGGGTGCAGGTCCAGGTGATGCCGTCCTCGCTGACATCGCAGAGATCCGCGGCGAGGTCGGCGACCGGGGTAAGCGTGGCGTCGTACTGGTACAGGCCGTTGTACAGGAACTGCCCCGCCTCGGAGGTCGGGACGTCGCTGATCTGGTTCGACAGGCCGGTGAGCTGCCCGTCGATGGCATAGGTGATGGTCTCACCACCCGCCTCTTCGTCCGGCGGCGGCGATGCGTCGGCCGGTACCGTGGCATCCGGATCGTCCGGTGCCTCGGTGGGGCTTGCTGCGGGCGCGCCACACGCGGCCAGCACCAGCGCCCCGCTGAAGAGGAACGCCAATGCGTTCCACTTGGTCCGTCTCATGTACTCCCTCCAGTGATAGGGATGGGGGAACGTTCGCTGGGCTCGCGACACGACAGGGCGCCGCGGCGAGCTACCAACGGGCAGTGGATTATATCCGCTTGTCCACCTCCTTGACGTATCGCCAACAAACGGGCGGGACGGTAGCCGAATCCGGACGCGCGCGCAGCCGAAGCCGGCCCGCACATATTGCTGCCCTTATCGATGGATACCCTCGGGCGCGTGGAAAGGTTCATTTGCGCGCGTGCTCGCCGCGCGTGGCACGAGAAAGCGCCTCCCCTCCGCGGTGATCGCCTCCTCGACCGCCACGCCGTACAGGTCCCGCACCAGGTCGGGGCGCAGCACCTCGTCCGGCGGGCCGCCGGCGACCGCTCGCCCATCGGCGAGCACGATCACGCGAGGGGCGTGGGCGCGAGCCAGGTTGAGGTCATGCAGCACCGCCAGGACGGTGAGGCCGCGCCGAGCGCGCAGCCGTTCGATCGTCGCCAGCAGGGCCGCCTGGTGCGCCACGTCCAGGTGCAGCGTCGGCTCGTCGAGCAGGAGCAGATCCGGCTCCTGCGCGAGCGCCATGGCGATCAGGACCCGCTGGCGCTCTCCGCCGGAGAGGTCATGCGGATGGCGGTCGACGAGCTCGAGGGCATCCGCATCGGCCAGCGCGCGGGCGATCGCATCGGTGTCCTCCACGCTGGCCGCGAACCGGCGGCTGGCATGGGGCAGGCGGCCCATCTCGACCAGCTCGCCGACGCGAAACCCCTCCGGCAGCTCGAGCGCCTGGGGCAGGACGGCGACGCGTCGGGCCAGCGCCATCCGCGACCATGATGGCAGCGCGCGGCCGAACAGGCTGATCTCGCCGCCGTCGGGGAGGAGCGTTCCCGCCACGCAGCGAAGCAGCGTGGTCTTGCCGCTGCCGTTCGGTCCCAGCAGCGCCACCAGCTCGCCGCGGCGCAAGGCAAGGTCCACACCCCGCAGCACCTGCTGCCTGCCGCCCGCCGGCGCGTGGTACGAGGCGTGCAGCCCGCGCGCCTCTACGATCAGCTCGCTCACAGCGCGACCCGCGGCGCCACGGCGCGCGAGCGCCGCAGCAGGTAGATGAAGAACGGCGCGCCGATGAGCGCGGTGATGATTCCGACCGGGATTTCGCCGGCCATCCGCGCCCCGAGGTCCGCCAGGGCCAGAAGCGCGGCGCCATACAGCAGGCTTGCCGGCAGCAGCAGCCGGTGGTCCGGCCCGATGGCGAGCCGCAGCAGATGCGGGACGACGAGGCCAACGAACCCGATCGTGCCGGCCACCGCGACCACGGTAGACGTTGCGAGGGTGGCCAGCATCGTCAATCTCAGCTTCTCCCGTTCCACGTCGATTCCGAGGTGCGCCGCGGGCGCATCACCGAGGAGCAGCACGTTGAGCCGCCGCCATCGGACCAGGAGCAGCGCGAAGGCGACCACGACAACCGGCGTCGCGACGGCCAGGTCGACCCACGAGGCCGAGGCGAGCGACCCCATCAGCCAGGCGAAGATCGACGCCAGCGCCCGGCCGGAGACAAACATGAGCAGGGCCACGCCGGCCGCCAGCACCGCCGAGACGGCGTAGCCGGTGAGCAGCAGCGTCACCGGCGGGATCCGCCCCCCCACGCGCGCGACCGCCAGCACCAGCAGCACGGCTGCCAGCCCGCCGACGAAGGCCAGCGCCTGCACGATGCCGATGCCGAGCCACGCGCTGCCGGCACCGATGGCCAGCGCGGGCAGCAGGAGCGGCAGCAGGATGCCGGTGATGGCGCCGAACGACGCGCCGGCCGCGGTACCGATGATGTACGGGTCGGCCATCGGATTGCGCAGCAGGGCCTGGAAGACGGTCCCGGCGCAGCCGAGGCCGGCGCCCACCAGCATGGCGGCGAGGACTCGCGGCAGGCGCACCTCGAGGATGATCGTCTCCACCGCGGGCGACAGCGCCTGGATCGAGCCGATCCCCAGCAGCCGATGGGCAAGGACGCGCAGGGTCTCGTCCGGCGGCACCGCGACGCTCCCGAGTCCGACAGCAGCGAGCATGACCATCCCGAGCAGCAGGCCACCGCCGCCGAGGACGATAGCGGCCCGCGTCAGCGACAGGCCGCGGACGAGGGGGCGGGCGGCGACGGTGGCGCGCATGCGGCGCTACTCGAAGGCCTCCGGATGGATGACGCGCGCCAGGACCTCGAGGCCGTCCACGATGCGCGGGCCGGGCCGCGTGATGAGCACGTCCTCTTCGATCGGCAGCACGCTGCCCTCGACCACCGCCGTCATCTCCGCCCAGCCGGGCCGCGCGGCCACGCTCTCCGCCGTGATGGTGGCGTCATAGCTGGCGTCGCCGAGCAGGATCAGCTCGGGGTCCGCGGCGACCAGCGCCTCGATCGGGATCGAGGTCGACAGCGCGTCGCCCGTGATCGCCTCGGCGCCCGCCAGGTCGAGCAGGCTGGCCAGGAACGAGTCCTCGCCGGCGGTGTAGATGATGCCCTCGAAGACGCTCACCTCGTAGAAGGTCCGCGGCCGCTCGAGCCCCGCCACCGCTTCGCTGACGGCCGCGACGCGATCCCGCATCCCGGCCACGAGCTCGGCCGCCTCATCGGAGCGGTCCATCGCCACGCCCACCAGCTCGATGTCGGCGTAGACGCCGTCGAGCGTCTCGGGGTAGAGCGTCAGTACCGACAGCCCCAGCTCCTCGAGCCGCGCGATGTCCGCGCTCGACGTGAGCTCATTGCCCGCGGCCAGGACGAGGTCCGGCTCGGCGGCGACCACGGCCTCGAGGTCGATGGGCCCGAAGCTGACCACCTTCGGCAGGTCGGCGACGGTGGCGAGGACGTCGTCAGGGTACCCGTCCAGGAATTCGGGCACGCCGGCAAGGGTGTCGCACCCGCCGATGGCACACACGATCTCGGTGTTCGACGGCGCCAGGCTGACGACGCGCTCCGGCCGGGCGCCGATCGTCACCTCGCGGCCGGCGTCATCGGTCAGCGTCAGCGGGAATGCCGCGGCAGGCTCGGCACTGACGGTCGGCGCATCGGTCGGTATCGACGGCGGCGACGCGCTCGGAGCCATGACGGTGCCGGGCGCAGGCGCGCACGCCACGGCCAGCACGCAGAGGAGGGGAAGGAGATGGAAGGAGAGTCGTCGGGGAGCCATGAGTGATGCCGTTCCCTTTCACGCGAGGGCTGCTGACATCGCGGCGGGCTGGCGACCTGACTCCCGTGCTCGTCGCCCTCAGTGAGGCGACCGCGCGGATACAGTAGCGGGACTGTGCCGGCATGTCACCGGCTTCTCCATTTGCCCGTGGTCCTTGCGGCCACGGCACCCGACGCTGCGTCTTTGGTTGCGGTCGATCCTACCAGACCGGGGGCAATCCTCAACGATCAAAGTGGCCGGGCAGCCGATAGAGGGTCCAGCCGGCGTAGCCCAGCGCCGCGGCCGCCGCGATCGCCACCAGCGACGCCGGGATGCCCGCCGGCTGGCAGGCAACGATGTTCGCCCGCGGGCTCATCCACAGCTCGCAGCCCTGGGGCGCCGCCCAGGCGAGGAGCAGCCCCAGCCCGGCGCCGATCCAGCCCACGTTGAGGCCGATGCTCCGCGCCCAGTCGCGCCGGTCATGCACGCCGATCGCGACCCCGACGATCCCGGTTCCGAGGATGGCGAGGACCATCGAGACGACGAGGGAGACGACGTCGCCGGCGAGCACGCTCTGCACCAGCCCGAGAAGGCCGGCCAGCGTCATGACGCCGCCGACCACCAGGAAGGCGAACGCTGCTGCCGCGGCCTGGCGCTGCGTCGCGTTGCTGCTCGCGGGCTTCGGCCGCGGCCTTCGGTCCGCAGCCGCCACGACCGAAGCGATGGCCGACGACCAGCTCGGATCGATCTCGGCCAGGGCGCGCAGCCGATGGGACGGCGACTCGAATGCGGCGATGACGTCCATTCCGGGCGTGCGCAGCCGGAGGGCCGGCCGGCTCGACGCCACGCGGTGCAGCTCGCCGCTCTGCAGGCGGAGGTCGATCGGAACCGGATCAAGGTCGATGAAGACCGGCCCGTGTCCCGAGCTGAGGCACAGGCGGCCTTCCGGGTGAGCGTCGAAGGGTGCCATGCGGTGGGCGCCCTCGGCGCGCTCGAGCAGGGATCCGACCTCCTGGCCGTACTGCCAGCGCCGCCGCTCGAAGTCGCCGGGCGGGAGTCGCTCCATGGAGCCGGGCGCGTCGTCGAGCCGCAGCCTGCCGCCCGGTCCCGCCAGCCAGCCGCTGAGGTTCACGTCGATCGGCGCACCGCGTGTCACCGGTGCGATGGCGGCGCCGGCAGCGGGGGTCGAGCGAGCGAAGACGGGATAGCCCAGGAGCCAGCCGACGCCCACGATGCAGGCGACCACGGCCAGCAGCGTCGCTGGCAGGTAGCTGACCTCGACGAGAAACGGGGTGCTGCCCTCGGCCAGCAGGCGCCCATCCGGATGGTCGAGCCCGGCCACGGCCTCCGCGATGGCCGGCTCGGCCAGCGCCTGCTCGACGCGCAGCGAGTCGACGGTGGGGACTCCTCGGATCTCGACCGGCAGCGCATCCGGCGCATACGGCGAGGCGACCACCACGCCGCGGCCATCGGCGAACGCGAGATAGGCATGCGCCGCTTCCTCGTCGCAGGCGACGGCGGCCGCGCCGCCGGCCTCGCAGTCGAGCGGGCCCAGATGGACGAACTCCGCGTGGAGCGAAACCTCGGGCGCCGCTGCACCGTCGATGACGTCGGCGGGCAACACGGCGTCGGCGATCGTCACCTCCTGCGCCTCGTCCGCGCGCTCCACGAGGTAGAGGCCGTCGGCGGCGCGCACGCCCGGCGCGGCCCCATCGCCGGACAGCGGAGGCTCGGCATCCCGTACCACGCTCGCCACGATCGTCCGCAGCCGACGCTCCTCGAGCCGATCGGTCGATCGCGCCAGCAGCGCCGCGCCGGCGTCATCCGGATCGCGCAGGACGTAGTAGAAGCGCAGGACGTCGGCGCCGTACTCGCTGCTGTCCCAGTACGGACCGAGCACGATCGCCTGCATGCTGACCCAGTCCCCACTCGGCGAGCGCGCCAGCTCCGCCACGCTGACGGCTCGCGGCACGGGCTGCGCGGCCTCTGCCCTGCGCGTGGCATCCCACGACGCCCACGCGGCCACCCCCACGAGCATCGCCACGATGAGCGCCCATGGGAGGCGGGCGCGAACGAGCCACAGCGCATCGCGGATGAGGCTGCCGATGAGATGCGCCGGCACGGCGAGCGCCGCGAGCAGCCGCAGAAGGATCGTCGTCATCGTCGAAAGCATACGAAGGTCCGCCGGCGATCCTTCGCCGGCGGACCTCGGCAGCGAGGTCGATGGACCTAGGCCGGGACGGCCTGCTCCTCGCGGGACTCGGAGTGCCCGTACAGCGGCGTCTCGCGGGCCGCATCGCTCAGCATGGGATCGAGCATCTTCTGCAATGCCAGCGTATGCGTACAGCCGCCGGCGGACTCGAAGAGGTGACAGTCGCAGTGCCATGCATCGGCGTCGAGGGTCACGGTGTGGGTGCCGTTGTCGCCGGCGAAGCTCGCGCGAAAGCTGCCGAGCTTCACGCGATCTGGCTCGTGCGCATAGCGCATCGCCTTCTCGACCTTGCCGATCATGCTCGAATGCACGTCGCGGTTACCTCCATGGCGCCGGTTCTCCCGGCGCCCTACTACGTGGCGCCCGTCGGGTCGGATCCGGTGGCCCTGGCGAGCCGCTCCTTGAGCATCGCGAGCAGTGTAACCGGCGTCGGGTCAGTCTGGTAGAGGATCGCGAGATACACGCTCACGAGGTCGCCGTAGGCCACCGCGTTCATGACGCGTCCGAGGGCCGAGGGCCCCTCCGCGCGGACCTCCGACCGATTGGTCGCTCGCTCTCCCAGCAGCTCCTCCACCACGCGGTAGCGAGCGGCGACCTCGTCCGGCTCCGCTGGGTCGCGCAGCTGGATGACGTGCGGCGCATCTCCGAGCTCACGGGGGTTCAGCGAGCCCTCGATGGCGTTGTGGTTGGCCTCCGGCATCTGCTCCCAGGCGGCCCATGCCTTTGCGTTTTCATTGAGCTGCGTCTTCCAGCGGTGGGCGACGGCAGCCATCGGTCCGTGGCCGTAGATGACCGGGATGCGGCCGAAGATGGCCCACGCGAGCTGCTTGGCGGGATTCGCCATCGTCTCGACCGAGGGTCCCAGGCGCTCGAGCAGGCCCTCCAGCGCCTGGACGACGGGACCGATCGGATCGGGGTCGGCGATCAGCCCGGCGCTCGACAGCAGCTCGTGGGTGAGGCCGATGCCGTAGCCGATGGCGGCTCGGGGCTGACCGGCCATCTGGTAGCGCAACAGCGGCATGCCGGCCTCGGCGGCGCCCGCGGCGAGGCGCCCGCCGGTGGTGATCACGGCCAACGGCAGCCCGCGCTGCCGAGCGGCGGCGAAGCCGGAAAGCGTCTCGACCGTCTCGCCCGAGTGGCTGGCCGCCACGACCAGCGTGCGATCGCCGATGCCGCCGGGGAGGCCGTAGTCGCGGTGCACGATGAGCGGCACGCGAAGCCGATCCCCCGCCGCGCCGGCCACCAGCTCGGCGCCGATGGCGCTGCCGCCCATGGCCAGCACCACGACCGCGTCGACATCGGCGAGGCTGGCATCGAGCTCGACGGCGGCCGCCACGCGGCGGGCCATCGACAGTTGACGAGGCAGCTCGGCCACGCGTCCGAGCATGTCGGAAGCGTCGATGCGAGCCAGCGCCGCCGGGTCGTCGAGCGTGACCGCTTCCTCGAACAGCGGCGGCCGCTCGGCGTCGGTGTCGTCGTCTCCCTCGGGCCGGCGACCGGGCTCCTCGTCGGGATGCTTGTAGCCGAAGAAGTCGCGCGCGTCGGTCACGTCAGGCGGCGTCGGCGATGCGTCGCCCCTCCGCCAGCAGCGACTCCACGTCGTCCGGCGAGCGGGCCTCGACGTAGACCCGCAGCAGCGCCTCGGTGCCACTGAAGCGGATCAGCAGCCATGAGCCGTCCTCCCGGTAGAACTTGAACCCGTCCGCGGTCTCCAGCGCCAGCCGCTCCACCACGGTCTGGCCGGCCAGGGACTCCGGCGACTGGTCTGCCAGCCGCGCGAGCGTATCGGTCTTGATCTGCTCGTACCCGTCGCGGGCGAACCTGATGTCGAGCCGGTGATAGTGGCTCGGCCCGGCCAGGGCCTGGAGTTCCGCGAGCACCTCGGAGGCCTTCGTCCCCTTCGTCAGCCACAGGTCGAGCAGGAAGAGACCGGCCGCGAGGCCGTCACGCTCCGGGATGTGCATCCCGAACCCAAAGCCACCCGACTCCTCGCCGCCGATGACTGCATCGGTCTCGGTCATCTTCGGCCCAACGTACTTGAAGCCCACACCGGTCTCATGGGCCTGCGTGCCGTAGATCTCGGCCAGGCGCTTCGCCATGGAGGTCGTGGTGACGGTGTACACGGCAGGGCCGATCTGACCGCGCACCTCGAGCAGGTACCAGTACAGCAGGCCGTAGACCTGCAGCTGGTTGACGAAGACGCCCTGCTCGGTGGCCATGCCCACGCGGTCGGCGTCTCCGTCGAAGGCGATGCCGATGTCGGCGCCCCAGCGCGGAATCTCCTCCAGCCAGACGTCGACGTTGGGGCGAATCGGCTCCGGATTCACGCCACCGAAGTAGGGGTTGCGCTCGGCGTGCAGCTCGCGCATCGTGAGCCGGCCGTCGCCGAGCAGGCGGGTGAACCAGCCCGCGCCGCTGCCGTACAGGGGGTCGACCAGCACGCGCCGGTCCGCCGCGCAGATCCGTTCGAGGTCCACGATGCGGGCGAGCTGATCGCGGAACTTTGGATATGGGTCGAAGGTCTCCACCAGCCCGGCATCGACCGCCTCCAGATAGTCGCGGCGCATGGGCAGCTCGTCGGGAGCATGACGGTCCATGGTGGCCTCGATGTCGGCGAGCATCTCGGGCGCGGCCGCGCCTCCCGTATCGGCCTTGACCTTGAACCCGTTGTCGGTCCACGGGTTGTGGCTGGCGGTGATCACGATCCCGGCGCCGGCGTTGAGCTCACGCGTGAAGAAGCTGGCGACCTGCGTCGGCACCGCATCCGGCGGCGTGTAGCTGCGAATGCCGTGCGCGGCGAGGACCTCGACGCAGGCCTGCGCGAAGTGCTCGGAGGCGAAGCGGCGATCGTGGCAGACGACGACCCCGCGATCGGCCGCCTGCTGATCGCGAAGGTACTCGGCCACGCCGCGCGCGCAACGCCGCACGTTGTGGAACGTGTAGTCCTCGCCGATGGCGGCGCGCCAGCCATCGGTACCGAACCTGATCTTCGTCACGAGGCGGTGGGGCACTCCGGGAAATGGTGGCGTTACGTCGGGGATTGCGCTCATGGTACCCACTGCGGGCGTGGATGTGGAGGGTTTCCGGGAGCGGCGCATACGGCCTCCGAATCCGCCTCAGCCACCCCTGGCGGTGGCCGCGGTCGTCGCGTCCATGGCGGCCTGCAGCTCGGGCAGGCGCCGGCGCAGGCGGTCGCGCGGCGCCACGTGCAGCCGCGGCCCGACCGCGAGGCGAATATGGCAGAACGGCAGCGGCACGAGCTGCCGGTCCCAGCGGCGCGTGAGGCGGATCGCGGGATGCGCGGCGACGGCCCACGGCTGGATGGGCAGGCCGGACTGGCGGGCCACGATCAGCGCTCCCGGCTTGGCCACCCGGTACGGACCGAATGGCCCGTCGGGGGTGACGACCGGCGAGCGGCCCGAACGACTGAGTCCCGCCAGGCGCAGCGCGAAGTCGCGAGCAGCGGCCCGGTCGTCCTCGGCGGGCAGCGGGAGCACGCGCAGGTCGCTGCCTGAGCGCTGCAGCATGCTTGTGATCACCACTCCGCGGAAGCCGCGCGTCGAGAAGGACGCGTGGCGCAGCCGGCGGCGCCGGGCGAGGGCCACGACGAAGCAGGCCATGTTGAACTCGTGCCAGAAGGCGAGGACCACCTGGTCGCCGCTGACCTCGCCGGAGATGCGACAGGTGCGCGCCACGAGCCGCAGGTAGATCGCCAGCGCCGCGCCGACAAGCCTGGCCAGCCAGGCGAATCGAACGCCGCGGCCGCGCCGCATCGGCCTAGAGGTAGCGGTCGCCGCCGGCCATGCCGGCGATCTCGTCGAGGACCGGCTTGATCTCCTCCGCGCGGTCTCGATGGCAGACGAGGAGCGCGTCGGGCGTGTCGACGATGATCACGTCCTCGAGGCCAACGGTCACCACCAGCCGCTCGCCGCCGTGGACCAGTACGTGGTGCGAGCCGTGATCGAGGTGGTGGCCGGACGCGACGAGGTCAGCCCCGCTCTGACCGCTGAGCGCCTCGAGCAACGCGGCCCAGGAGCCGATGTCCGACCAGCCCGCATCGAGCGGCACGACCGCCATCCGGCCCTCGGCCGCCGCGGGCTCGGCCAGGCCGACGTCGATGGTGATCGCAGGGACGGGCTCGAGGATCTGGCGCAGCTCGCCTTCCCAGCCCGGCAGCCGCGGCAGCTCACCAATTCGGTCGAGCGCCGCCGACAGCTCCGGCTGGAACCGTTCAACCGCCTGGCGAAAGGCATACACGCGCCACACGAAGATGCCGGCGTTCCAGAGATGGCTGCCTTCCTTGAGGAAGGCCTTCGCCCGCGCGGCGTCCGGCTTCTCGACGAAACGCTCGACGAGCGCGGTCGGCACGGCAGGGTGCAGGCGCGTCCCCATCTTGATATAGCCGTAGCCGGTGGCAGCGTCGGTCGGGACGACCCCCAGCGTCACGAGGTAGCCGCGCTCGGCCGCACGCGCGGCCTCCCGAAGCGCTTCCGTGAAGCGATCGGTGTCCGAGACGTGGTGATCGGCCGGCAGCACGAGAGCGACCTCGTCGCTCTCGCGTCGCGCCAGGACGGTGGCGAGCCCGGCGGCGACCGCCGTGGAACGCGCGAGCGGCTCGCCCAGGACGTTGTCGGCGGGCAGCTGCGGCAGCTGCTCCTGGGTGGCGCGGACGTGTGCCTGGCTGGTGATGACGTAGATGTCGTGCGGCTTCAGCAGCGCGCCCAGCCGAGCGACGGTCTGCTGCAGCAGGCTCGTCTCGCCGGTCAGCGCGAGCAGCTGCTTCGGGCTGCGCCGGCGCGAGAGCGGCCAGAGTCGAGTGCCGGCGCCACCGGCCATGACGATTGCGAACATTGGCCTGAGGCTACCAGAGGCGCCGCGCACGGCGATGCCAACCCGAGTGTGCAAGTGTCTTGCACACTCGCGCCGGACCTGAAGGTGCCGCCAGGCGCGGACAAACGAGATTGCCAGGCAGAATCCACTTCGCAGCACGCTCAGCGTGCCATCTCCCAGCTCCGACGAGGGGCGAGTTCCCTGGCAGGCGGCGCCGGTCGTGCCTCCCGTTGCATCACATGGAGGTATCGGTGAAGCAGAGGCCCAATATCCGGCCTTCTTCCCCGCCGCTTTCACCCCACGCAACCCACGGGGAAGATGAGGCCGTCGGGGCCGTCTTCTTCCCCGTTATCTCGACCACATGCAATGGGGGCCGCGAAACGGCTGCGAAACGGCCGCGAAACGGCCGCGCTACGGCGGCGAAGACGGCCGCGACGAACGGGCCCGCAGGACCATCGGTCTGTTGCCACATGATGGTGCCCGCGGTCAGCTGACGGTTCGGGATCCGTCCTCGGCCATGACCTCACCCTCGAGGCGCGCCCCCAGCTCGAGCGTGCGGCGATACGCGGCCCACACCGCATCCGAGAAGACGGTGCGGATCCGGCCCTTCTCCAGCTCGTAAATCGCTGCCGCGCTGGTGCCCCCGGGCGATGTGACCGCATTTCGCAGCTGGGCCGGATGGAGCTCGGAGCGCCGGGCGTATTCCGCCGAACCGACGAGCGTCTCCACCACCAGGTCATGGGCCAGCTCGCGTGGGAAACCGAGGTGAACGCCGGCGTCGATGAGCGCCTCCATCATGGCGAACAGGTATGTGGGGCCCGTGCCGGAGAGCGCGGTGGCCATGGCCACGAAGTCCTCGTCGGCCACCTGGCGTTCGTCGCCGAGCGCTCGCAGCACGCCACGGGCGAGGTCGCGCTGGTGCGCCGAGCAGGCGTCGGACGCCGCCCACACCGAGATGCCACGCCGAATCTGCGATGGCGTGTTTGGCATGGCCCGCACCACGGCGGCGTGCTCCAGCCCCGAGCTGAGCGTGCGCAGCGTGGCACCCGCCACGATCGAAAGCACGACCTGCTGGTCGCCGAGCGCCCCTCGCAGCTCGCGCATGACACGCCCGAGCATCTGCGGCTTGACGGCGAGGACCACGATCTCGGCCTCGGACAGCGTGTCTCGGTTGCGCGCCACGCTGCGAATGCCATGGCGTTCGCTGAGCGTCTCACGTCGATCGCGGCGCGGGTGGGACGCGACGAGCATGTCAGGCCCGACCGCGCGGTCGGCGAGGAGCCCGGCGATCATCGCCTCGGCCATGACGCCCGCGCCCACGATGCCGACCCGCATTGCGCGTCGTGCGCTCATTCGCGCCCCTCCTCCGTAACCGGCTTCTCGGTGCCACGCAGCTCGCGGGCGGCGGCGCGCTCGCTCGGTGGCGCCTCGCAGCGCTCGAGCAGGCCCACCGCGATCAGCCCGAGCCTTCGACCGGTCGTCACGTTACCCAGATCCAGCTCAGCCCTGCCCAGCCCCAGCGCGGCGAGTCCCTCCTCGCGCTCTGCGCCGATGTCTCGTGCCTCGCTGATCGCCTCGGCATAGTAGCGCCGGGCGCTGGCCGGGTCGCCTGCGGCGGACCGCAGATCACCGATGCGCCGCGCTGCGCGCGTCGCCTGCAGCTCCATCTCAGCCTGCTCGAAGTGCCACATGGCGCGATGCGCCCACGCATCCGCCGGCCACCACTCGCGCTGCGCGATCGCCCGCTCCATCGCCACGTTCGCGGCCGCGCCTGCGCGACGATGGTCGCCGTCGCGCTCAGCGGCCAGGTAGGTTCCCGCCAGCTCGCCGTGGCGCAGTGCCAGCGGCAGCGTGGGCAGAAGGT
>JBOGTC010000004.1:0-6936 GCA_050692055.1 Candidatus Limnocylindria bacterium
GCCGGGGCGTCGGTGGCGGCAGCGCTTGCGGCGGCGCGCGGCGAGGCGCCCGTCGCCTTCGCCGTCGTGCGGCCACCCGGTCATCATGCTGCCGCGAACCGGGGGAGCGGGTTCTGCCTGCTGAACAACGTCGCCGTGGCCGTACATGCGCTGCGCGCGGAGGGCGTCGCCCGGCGCGTGGCCATCATCGACTGGGACGTGCACCATGGGGACGGGACCCAGGCTCTGTTCGAGGCGGATCCCGAGCTCTGCTATGCGTCGACGCACGCCTGGCCGTTCTACCCGGGCACGGGCTCGTCAGAGGAGCAGGGCAGCGGGGAGGCGCGTGGCACCAAGCACAACCGCCCGCTGCATGCGGGAAGCGGCGATGATGCCTTCGTTGGCGCCTGGCGCGACGAACTGCTGCCGCTGGTGGAGGCCTTCGCGCCCGAGGCCGTCCTCGTCTCCGCGGGCTACGACGCCCATCGGTCCGACCCGCTCGCCAACCTCAACGTGACTGAGCGCGGGTTCGGCGACACCGCGCGGATGACCGGCGAGCTGTCGGCGCGACTCGGCGTCGGCGGGGTGGCCCTGGTCCTTGAGGGTGGCTACGACCTCGATGCGCTGCGGGGGTCCACGGCTGCCACCGTACGGGGCCTGCTCGCCGGCCGTGGCCTCGCGGGTGCCGCGTCGTGAGGGCTATACTCGAAAGGGCCTTTCGATCAGGAGGGGAGCGTGCCTCGATCCGCAGCAACGGCAGGCGCCGCCGAGGCGGCATCGGTCCAGGGGGCCGAATCGCCACGCCCGTCAGAGGCCTCGCCAGGCCACGTTCTCGTCATCAGCGGGCTGTCGGGTGCTGGAAAGAGCCAGGCGAGCAAGCTCTTCGAGGACCAGGGCTACTACTGCGTGGACAACCTGCCGCCGGCGCTGCTCGATGACCTGCTCGCGCTGCGCGACGCGGAGCCGGCTCGCTACCGGCGCGTCGCCCTCGTCCTGGACATCCGCGCGGGCGATCCTGCTCCCGCGATCGAGCGGGCATCAGACGCGCTTCGAGCACAGGGCATCGAGCTCGAGCTGATCTACCTCGAGGCGAGCGACGCGACGCTCGTGAACCGCTTCAGTGAGACGCGGCACCGCCACCCGCTGCAGGCGACCCGGAGCGGCGTTCAGGCCAGCATCGCGGAGGAGCGCCGGCGCCTCGAGCGCACGCGCGAGCTGGCCGACCACGTGGTCGATACCAGCGGCCTCTCAATCGGGCAGCTGAAGGAGCGCCTGTTCACCGTCGTCCCGCGCGAGGATGGCCAGGAGGCGGCGCTGCGCATCGATGTGATCACGTTCGGCTTCAAGTACGGCATTCCGATCGAAGCCGACCTCGTCTTCGACGTGCGCTTCCTGACCAACCCGTTCTGGGAGCCGGAGCTCAAGCCGCTCTCGGGCCTCGAGGAACGCGTGCGCGACTTCGTCATGCGCCAGCCGGCGGCGGGTCGGTTCCTGGAGCTGGTGGCGGAGCTGCTCGAGCTCACCGTGCCGGCCTATCGGGCCGAGGGCAAGGAGCAGCTGCGCATCGCGCTCGGCTGCACGGGCGGATATCACCGCTCGATCGCCCTGGCCGAGGAGCTGGCGCGTCGCCTGGAGGAGATCCCACAGATCTCCGTGGCCGTCTTCCATCGAGAGCTGGAGCGATGAGAGGCCCACGACTGCCGCGTTGGCTGTACCCGGGCATGCACATCAAGCGCTGGCTCTTCCTCGTGCTGCTCGGGATCGCCATCCTGGGGCTGGGCGCCGCCATCTACCTGCGCGATCTCTATCGCGCCACGGATGCGGACGAGATTCCGATCATCTTCTGGGCAACCGGCGCGTGGCTTGATCCGCAGGTGCGCGCCTGGCTGGTGGGATCGGCCGGCGTGCTTCTGACCGCCATCGGCATGTGGGGCCTCATGCGGAGCGTCGTCTCACCGCTCGTCGGGCGGGGCGACAGCGTGATGGAGGTTCTCTACACGAAGCGGTACCTGGCGCGAGGGCCTCGCATCGTGGCGATCGGCGGCGGCACCGGTCTCTCGACGCTCCTGCGCGGCCTGAAAGGCTACAGCGCCAATATCACCGCCGTTGTCGCGGTGGCCGACGACGGCGGCAGCAGCGGACGGCTGCGCCAGCAGCTCGGCATCGTGCCGCCCGGAGACATCCGGAACTGCATCGCCGCCCTGGCCGATGCCGAGCCGCTGATGACGCAGCTCATGCAGTACCGCTTCCCGGTCGGTTCCGGCCTCGACGACCACGCGTTCGGCAACCTGTTCATCGCCGCCATGACCGCCGTGACCGGCGACTTCGAGGAGGCGGTACGCGAATCGAACCGGGTCCTCGCCGTTCGTGGCCAGGTGCTGCCTGCCACGAGCGTGCCGCTCAACCTGTCGGCGCTCCTTTCGTCCGGGCAGCATCTCTACGGCCAGGCGGCAATCGGCAACGCAGAGGAGGCGATCGAGCGCGTCTTCATCGAGCCGGCAGACGTGCGCGCCAATCCCGAGGCGCTCGAGCGCATCCTGGAGGCCGACATGATCGTGATCGGTCCGGGCAGCCTCTACTCGAGCGTGCTGCCGAATCTGCTCATCAGCGACATCCGCGACGCTCTGAGCGCCGCCAGCGGGCTGCGAGTCTACGTCTGCAACGTGGCGACGCAGCCGGGCGAGACCGGCGAGTTCACAGCGTCGCAGCACCTGCAGGCGCTCTTCGCGAACGTCGGCGACGACCTGGCGGACTACGTGCTCCTGAACCGAAATTGGCACGCCCGTCCGCCGGTCGGATGGCTGGGGCAGCCGGTCGAAGTGGACGTCCGTCGGCTGGAGGAGTTGCCCGTGGTCGTGGTCGAGGAGGACATCATCGATCCGACCAACGCCCATCGGCACGATCCGGCGAAGCTGGCCGCGGCGCTCATGCGGCTGCAGCAGGAGGACAGGGTGGAGCGCCCGCGCCAGCGACGGGTGAGACGCCCGACCGCGACCGCGTCCTGAGCGAGCGCCGATGCTCCTTGCCGGCGAGGTGAAAGGGGAGCTCGCCCGCATCCATCCGGCGCGGCCCTGCTGCAGGCGCGCGGAGCTGGCCGGCCTGCTGCTCGCCGCCGATCCTCCGGGCGAGCTGCGCACGCTCGACCACGCGACGGCGCGCACGGCAGTTCACCTCGCAACGTCGCTCGGCGTCTCCGTGGCCCAACCCCCGCCGGCCGGCGGCGAGCGTGGCCGGCCTGGGTCGCGCCACCACCTCCGCGTGCGCGTGGACGAATCGAGGCTCGAGCCGTGGTCGTGGGAGGCCGCGCCGGCCTGCGACCATCGTGCGTTCCTGCGCGGCGCGCTCCTGGGCGGCGGCTCGATCTCGCTGGGCCCGCGCGGTCCACACCTCGAGCTCGTCTTCCGTGACTCGGACGCCGCCGAGATGCTGCGACGGCGGATCGCCGAGCTCGGCGTGCGCGGCCTCCGCGCACGGAGGCGAGGCCGTCACCTGCTCTACCTGAAGGGGCAGGAGGAGATCGTGGCGATGCTGCGGCTGGTGGGCGCGAACCGGGGCGTGCTGGAGCTCGAGACGGCGCGCGTCAGGCGCGACGTGCGCAACCGGCTCAACCGCCTGATCAACGCCGAGGAGGCCAACCTCGGACGCACCGTTCGCGCGTCCGACCGGCAGCTGCGCGCGATTGACCAGCTCGATGCCGCGGGCGAGCTTGGACGCTTGACGCCCTCCCTGCGCGAGACGGCAGCCGCGCGACGCCGCCAGCCGGATGCCGATCTCGATACCCTCGCGACGTCGCTGGGCCTCAGCCGCTCCGCGGCGAACCATCGCCTGCGCCGGCTCGTGGCACTGGCGGCAGAGCGGACGGAGCCAGCATGAGGAGCCCACAGGACCGATGCGCACGCCGCTGATCGCCGGCAACTGGAAGATGAATCCGCGGACCCTCGACGAGGCGCTCCAGCTGGCGCGTTCCGTGCGCGAGGCGGCGGCGGACCTGGCCGGCGTCGAGGTGGTGATCTGCCCGCCGGCCATCTGGCTCGCCGGGATCTCGAGGTCCGTGGCCGGCGGACGGCTGGCCATCGGCGCGCAGACGATGCACTTCGAGGAGGCGGGCGCGTATACCGGCGAGATCAGCCCCACGATGCTGGACGGCCTGGCAACCTTCGTGATCGTCGGGCACTCCGAGCGGCGCCAGTACGACGGCGAGAGTGATGAGAAGGTCGGCCGCAAGGTCGCCGCGGCGGTGGCCCATGGCCTGCGGCCGATCGCGGCGATCGGGGAGCGGGCCGAGGAGCGGCGTGCCGGCGACACAGCATCGGTCATCGATCGCCAGCTGCGGGCGGCCATCGGCGGCCTCGATCGAATCGCGAACAGCGGGCTGGTCATCGCCTACGAGCCGGTCTGGGCCATTGGCACCGGCGACGCGGCGAGCGGCGAGGACGCGCAGGCGGTCGCCGCCCAGATCCGCGCCATCCTGCGCGAGCTCGATGCGGGCGGCGCCGAGGAGGTTCCCATCCAGTACGGTGGCAGCGTCTCGCCCGCGAACGCGGCCGAGTTCTTCGGCCAGCCGGACATCGACGGGGCGCTCGTCGGGGGCGCCTCGCTGCAGGCGGACGCGTTCGCCGCGATCCTGCGCGCCGCCGCCGGCGAGCCGGCTCCGTGACGCGCTCGTTGGTCCCGCTTTCAGCTGCGCCGCGCCCGCTCATCCTCGTGGTGCTCGACGGCTTCGGCTTGAGCGACGATCCGGCGCGCAACGCGCTCCTCGCCGCCTCGATGTGGAACTGGGAGCGGCTGACGGCCGAGTGGCCGACCTGCCGCCTCGCGGCCTCGGGCGAGGCCGTCGGCCTCCCTGCCGGGCAGATGGGCAACAGCGAGGTCGGTCATCTCAATCTCGGCGCCGGATTCCGCGTGCTGCAGGACCTGCCGCGGATCAGCGCCGCGATCGCCGACGGCTCGTTCTTCGAAAGCGAGGCGCTGCGCGCCGCCTGCCGGCACGTGGCCGAGCGGGGGAGCCGGCTGCACCTGCTCGGTCTCATCGGCCCCGGCGGGATTCACGCCGTCGACGAGCACATCGTCGCCATGGTCGAGCTGGCCGCCCGCTGCGGCCTGCCGGCCGAGCGCGTGCTGCTTCACGCGTTCACTGATGGCCGCGACACGCCGCCCCGTTCCGCCGACGGCTTCGTGGCGGAACTCGAGGACGAGCTGGCGGACCGCGCCCGGGTGGCCACGGTGAGCGGCCGCTACTACGCCATGGACCGCGACCATCGCTGGGAGCGAACGCAGCGCGCCTGGGCCGCGATCGTCCACGGCGAGGGCCTGACCGCGCCGAGCGCGGTCGCCGCCGTGCGTGGCGCCTATGCGCGGGACGTCGACGACGAGTTCATCGAGCCGACCGTCATGGTTGACGGCACGGCGATGAGCGACGGCGACGCGGTCGTGCATCTCAACTTCCGGGCCGATCGCGCTCGCCAGCTGACTCAGGCGTTCGCGCAGCCCGGCTTCGCCGCCTTCGACCGTGGCCGCCTCCCGGCGGAGCTGTCCGTCACCACGCTCACCGAGTACCAGTCGCCCGCCGAGCTGCCGGTCGCCGTGGCATTCCCGGCCGTCGAGATCGATTCGTTTCCTGCCTACCTGTCGCGCCTCGGCCTCCGTCAGCTGCACATCGCCGAGACCGAGAAGTACGCCCACGTCACCTACTTCTTCAACGGCGGCGTCGAAGCGGCGCTGCCGGGCGAGGAGCGCGTGCTGGTGCCATCGAACCGCGACGTCCCGACGTACGACCACGCGCCCGAGATGAGCGCGAAGCCGATCACCGACCGCGTGGTGACGGCCATTGACGAGGATGCGCTCGACTTCATCGTGGTCAACTACGCCAACCCGGACATGGTCGGCCACACCGGCGTGTGGGACGCGGCCGTGCAGGCGGCCGAGGTGATCGACGCGTGCCTGGGGCGGCTCGTCCGAGCCACGCTCGGCGCGCGCGGCGCCCTCGTCATCACCGCCGACCACGGGAACATCGAGGAGATGCGCGACGAGGCGGGCGACCCACAGACGAAGCACACGACCTCGGCGGTGCCGCTCGTGCTCGTGGCCGAGGCGTATCTCGATGCGCGTCTCCGTGACGGCACCCTGGCAGACGTGGCGCCCACGCTGTGCGAGCTCCTCGGCATCGCGCCGGGCCCTCAGATGACGGGGCGGAGCCTCCTCGATCGCTAGGTGTGTTCGCTCCGGGTCGTTCCGCGGGCGCCCGGCCGGTGCCGATGGCTCGTTCAATTTGCCGCTGGTGCAAGTTGCGCGGTCATCGGGACCGATTCGGCTGTCCTCGGCCCATTCAATTTGCCGCTGGTGCAGATTAGGTCCCTGATCCGGGGTCTATCGGGGAGGCATGGGATTCCAACGTGCACCGACAGCAGGTTGGCGGGGTCATCGACGGGGGCGCGGAGCCTCCTCGACCCGTCGGCCGAAGCAATGTACACTGCGCCGGACATGCAGACCCCCCTCATCCTGGCCCAGATGATCCTGGCCGTCGCCCTCGTCGCCTCGATCCTGCTGCAGCAGCGCGGGACCGGTCTCGGCGGCGCCTTCGGCGGAGAGATCACCGCCTACCGCAGCCGCCGCGGGATCGAGCGCACGCTCTTCCGCATGACCGTCGTGCTCGCGCTGCTGTTCGTGGCCTTCAACCTGCTCAACCTGTTCCAGCAGTAGCCCGCACGGGCTGTGCTATCATCGGCCCGCCGCCGGAGCTCCACTCCGATGGCACGCGTGCCGAGGTGGCGGAATAGGCAGACGCGCTAGGTTCAGGATCTAGTGGCCGCAAGGTCGTGTGGGTTCAAGTCCCTCCCTCGGTACCACCCTCGGGCCCAGGTGGCGGAATTGGTATACGCGTACGTTTGAGGGGCGTATGAGGCAACTCATCCGGGTTCAAGTCCCGGCCTGGGCACCAATTTCCTCTTCTCAGACCGA
>JBOGTC010000005.1:0-17266 GCA_050692055.1 Candidatus Limnocylindria bacterium
GCACCGAAGCCCGCCCGCAGCAGCTCGCGTCGCGAGAGGCGCCAGCGGTGCCGGCCCGCCGGTTCGACCGTGCTCGCGCGAACGGGGGGTGGCGTTTGCACGGCCGAGATCCCCTCGTCCGCCTGCCGCATCCGAAGGCGCAGCTGCTCCACGAATGCCGGATCAGGCTCCCGTGCCTCCCGGTCGGCCGGCATGGCCGCGGCCAGCTCAGCCGCCGTGCGGGCCATCTCCGCCTCGTCGCCCTCGGCGACCTCGTCCGGCGACGGCCGTGCCCCGGCCAGCAGCGCGTCGAGGTAGCGATCGAAGCGCTCGGAGGCCGCCTGGTCCCGTGGGTCGTCAGCCATCGGCGCCATCCCCAAGGAGAGCCGCCCTCCGCAGGGCGCGGTACTGCAGCACCTTGGCGTTGCCATGGGTGACCCCCATGGCGGCCGCGGTCTCGGCGACGCTCAGCCGCTGCAGGAAGCGCAGCTCGAGCACGCGTCGATAGCGCTCCGGGAGCGCTCGCAGCAGCGACTCGACACGCACCGCGGCGCGATCGTCCGGAGCCGCACGCGACTGCGGCGCTTCCTGCGCGGGCTCCCAGCCGGGCGCCACATGATCGACGCCGACCAGCGGCAGGCGGTAGAAGGCGCGCCAGTAGTCCGCGATTGCGTTCTGCGCCACTCGATACAGCCAGGCGGCGATCTGTCCCGGGTCGCGGCCCGTGTCGAGCTGCTCCACCGCCCGCATGAAGATCTGCGCGGTCAGATCCTCGGCGTCAGGCCGGTTGCCGACCCGGGCGTAGACGTATCGGTAGATTCCCACCACGTGCCGGTCGTAGACCTGCTCGAAGGGGCCGATCTCGGTTGGCATGTCACCGGACCGGTACGGTGCGGGTTACGCGCGAGGCCGCAGCGGAGCGAGCAGGGCCGCCACCTCTTCGAGGAAGCGGGCATCGGTCTCGTCGAACGCGTCGAGGTCGGATCCGTCGATGTCGATCTCGCCCACCACACCGCCTCCGTCGAAGATGGGGACGACGATCTCGCTGCGTGTGCTGGCGAAGCAGGCAAGGTAGCGCGGGTCGGCGTTGACGTCGGGCACGATCTCGGTCTGGCCGGACTCCGCCGCCGCGCCGCACACGCCGGTGCCGATCGGGATGCGGGTGTGCTCGGTCGCCTCGGGCCCGGTCCACGGTCCCAGGACGAGGTCGGAGCCCTCCACCCAGTAGACGCCGATCCAGTCGTAATGGGAGAAGCGCCCGTGCAGCAGCTCGACGGCGCGCTGCGCGGCCGCCTCCGGGCCGGGCGCCTCGGCGACGGCGGCGCGAAGCAGGTTGAGCGCGTCGCCATGGGCGACCGGGCGCTCCTCGGCGACGGGATGGCTCACTGGTTGCTTGCCCAGCGCTCCGCCCAGCGGTCGATGTCGGCGATCGCCAGTCGCAGGTCGGCGCCCTTGTCGGTCAGGGAATATTCAACCCATGGCGGCACGGCCGAGACCATGCGGCGGTCGATCAGCCCCTCATCCTCGAGCAGCTTCAGCCGCTGCGAGAGCGTGGCCGAGTTTGCGCCGCCGAGCGCATCCTGCAGCTCGCAGAAGCGCTGCGTGCGCTCGCCGAGCGAGCGGATGATGCGCAGGATCCACTTCTGGCCCAGCACGGTGAGCGCCGCCGTTGCCGCGCACTCCGCGCGCTGCGCCGCTGCGCGTCGTTCGGCGCGTGAGCGCGGTGCGGCGGTCGGCGCCTGCGTGAGCCCGGAATCCATCAGGACGCGAACCGTAGCACCGCCCTCCGCGCGGTTCAACCGAGCGGATCAGCCCTCGACGGTGATCGTCATGTGCATCGAGGGATGAATGCGGCACGTGATCTCGTACGTGCCCGCCTCGGTGAACGTGACACTCGTCGCGCCGTTCTGGTCCAGCTGCTCGTCGATGATCGGGTCGTCCGCTACCTGCCCGTGCGAGCCCTCGGTCACGGTATGCGCGAAGGCATCCGCGTTGACGAAGCGGACCTCGGTGCCCGCCGCGATCGTCAGCACGGCCGGATCAAAGACGGAACCGTCGATCCGCATGGTGACCTGCTCCGGCTCTTCCTCACCTGCCTCCTCGGTCGGCTCGGCGTCCTGGGTCTGCTCAGCCTCGGTGGGCGATGGGCTGGCCTCGGCGGCCGCGGTCTGCGTCGGTTCGGCGGCAGTTGGCGTCGGCTCCTCACCGCCTGCGCACGCGGCGAGCACGAGGGCCAGCGCCGCCATCAGGGCAGGCAGCGGCATCGGTCGCGATCGATCCATGGGTGGGTGCTCCTCTCACGCGGTCCCTCTGCGGCCTCGAAAGGACGCCGCAGGCCTTACGAATCTACCGATACGAGCAACGTTACGCCCCATTGTGTCCGGTCCGGGTCCGGGTCCGGCTGCCGGCCTTGCGGCCTTGCGTTGGCTTGCGAGTCGAGATCGTCAGACTCCAATCACGGCGGGCTTACGGCCGGTTACTCGTCCGATTGGTGTCAGGTTCCAACCACCGCCGGCTTGGGCAAGCTCAGAAGGCTGCGAGGCCGATCCGGCAACGTATCTACGCTCGCGCCCGCCGCGCGAGCCGCACAAGAGGCCCTCCGGCTCGCCTAAGCCGGCCCTGCTTGGCATCCGGCACGTTCGGGGCCGTCCGGCACGTTCGGGGCCGTCCGGCACGTTCGGGGCCGTCCGGCACGTTCGGGGCCATCCGGCACGTTCGGGGCCGTCCGGCACGTTCGGGGCCATCCGCACGATCGCGGCGCACGGGAGGGGTGGCCCCGCCGATTTGACGCCTAACCGCACGGGTCGCATAGTGGCCAGCACCCACCCCTTCGCCCCGCGCGTCGAGCATGCCGCAGACCACGATCTACGTCTCGCCCCGCTCCCTCGGGGCGCCCGATACGCGCCCGCCGGCGGTCGTCACCGAGGATCTCGCCCGCCTCTTCGCCGGGAGCCCGGCGCTGGCGGGGGTTTCGCTGCGCGTCGAGGCCGGAGCGACCATCGGCCTGCTGGGCCCCAACGGCGCCGGCAAGACCACGCTGCTGCGCCTCCTGTCCACCTCCATCCGTCCCTCCTATGGCCGTGCCGAGGTCGACGGGCTGGACCTGGGCCGTCATCCCGGCCTCGTGCGCGAGCGCGTCGCCTACCTCTCGCACGCCACCGGCCTGTACGACGACCTCACCGGCCGCGAGAACCTTCGCTTCGCGGCCACCCTGCTCGGGACCGATGACGCCGCGGCGCGCGTCGAGCGCGCGCTGGCAGACGTGGGCCTCGCGTTCCGGGCCGATGACCGCGTGCGCGACTACTCGGCCGGCATGCGCAGGCGCCTTGCGCTCGGCCGCATGCTGCTGGGCAACGCCAGCCTGGTGCTCCTCGACGAGCCCTACGCCGCGCTCGACGCGGCGGGGATGGAGCTCGTGGACCAGCTGCTCGGTGCCTGGCGCGAAGTGGGCGTCAGCGTGCTCGTCGCCTCGCACGCCTCGGATCGCCTGGCCGAGCACGTCGAGGGCAGCGTCGTCCTGGACCGCGGCGTGGTGGTCGAGGTCACCGGTCGTGGCGTCGGTCATCGCGTGCCCATGTCGCTCGGCCCAACCGAGCCCGTGGCGGCAGGGGCCCGCAGGTGAGCGGCGTTCGCAGCGAGGCGCGGGTGGCGCTGACCATCGCCCGCAAGGACGCCCTGGCCGAGCTGCGCGGCCGGCACGCTTCGGTCAGCACGCTCTTCTTCGCCGCGCTCGTGCTGCTGCTGTTCGGATTCGCGCTTGGACCGGACTCACGCCGCCTGGCCGACGCGGCGCCCGGCCTGCTCTGGCTGGCGGTGGTGTTCGCCGGCGTCCTGGCCGTCAGCCGCCTGCACCTCCTCGAGACCGATGACGGCGCGCTCGAGCAGCTCGCGCTCTACCCGGTCGAGCGCCGCGCGATCTATGCCGGCAAGGCGCTGGCCGGCTTCGGCGCCATGCTGCTGCTGGGGCTCGTGGTGCTCGGCGCGGTGGGCGTCCTGTTCGGCGTCGACCTGGCGGGCGCGTGGCTGCCGCTGCTGCTGACCGTCACGCTCGGCGCGGCCGGGGTGGCCGCGGTGGGCACGTTCTACGCCGGCGTCACGGTCCGCATGCGCGCGCGCGAGGTGATGCTGCCGCTCCTCATGCTGCCGATCCTGGCGCCGCTCCTGCTCGCCGCCGTGAAGGCGACCGCCGCGGCGCTCGCGGGAGACCCCTTCGGCGAGCTGGCATCGTGGCTTCAGGTCCTCGCCGTCTTCGACGTGGTCATGCTGGTCGCCGGGGCCGCGACCTACGGCTTCCTGCTGGAGGAGTAGATGAAGACCCGGATCCTCGGCTTCGTCGCCCTCGCCGCCGTCATCGGCGCCGCCGTCATCGGCCTCGTCGTCGTGCCGCCCGACCAGACCCAGGGCGATGCGCAGCGGATCATGTACCCGCACGTCGCGTCGGCCTGGATCGCCTACCTCTCGTTCGGCGTCACCGCCGGTGCCGGGCTGCTCTACCTCTGGAAGCGGGACCTGCGCTTCGATGCAGCGGCGCTGGCCGGGGCCGAGATCGGCGTCATGTTCACCGCATTCACCATCTGGGGCGGGATGATGTGGGGCCGCCCGGTGTGGGGCGTATTCTGGCAGTGGGAGGACCCGCGCCTCACGACCACCGCGCTGCTGCTGGCCCTCTACGTCGGCTATCTGCTGCTCCGCCGGCTGACCGATGACCCCGAGCGCCGTGCCATGCGCGCCGCCGTCGTCGGCCTCGTGGCCGCGGTCGACATCCCCATCGTCCACTTCAGCGTCGAATGGTGGCGCGGCCTGCACCAGACCGCGACCATCGGCTCGCCGGAGCGGGTGCTTGATCCGGCGGCGCCGATGGTCTTCGTCGCCGCGCTGCTCTCCATGCTTGCGGCGTTCACGCTGACGTGGATCTACCTCATGATCCGGCGTTACCAGCTGGCGCGCCTGGAGCTGCGGCGCGAGGAGTCGGCACGCGTCGAGCGCCTCATGGCCGCCCGAGCGGCGACGCCGCAGGAAGCGGCTCGATGACCGATCTCGGCTTCGTCCTCGCCGCGTACGGCGTCATCCTCGGTGGCCTCGGCCTCTACGCCATGACGCTCGCCCGGCGCCTGCGAGCCGCTCGGCGAGGCCGATGACCGTCTCGGCCCCTAGCGACCCTCTCCTGCCGCGCCGGAGCCGGCCCTGGGGCCTGGTCCTGCTGCTGGCGGTGGTCCTGGCGGGGATCGGGTATCTCGTCTTCAGCAATGTCGGCAGCGCGTTCGTCTACTACGTCACACCTGCCGAGCTGCTCGACCGCGGCGAGGCAGCGGTAGGCGAGCCAGTACGGCTGGGCGGCCAGGTCAAGCCGGGAAGCGTCGAGGGCCCCGCCACCGACCTGCGCTTCGTCCTCACCGACGGCGACGCGGAGATCCCGGTCCACTCCACCGTCGCGCCGACGCGCTCCTTCCGCGAGGGGGCCGGCGCTGTGGTCGAGGGCACGCTGGCAGCGGACGGCGTCTTCGAGGCGACGCAGGTCATCGTCAAGCACGACGAGAACTACGAGGCGCCGTCGCCGGGCGCGCTGCCGTCGGACCGCGGCTTCCAGCCGGCCGAGGACCCGTAGGCCCCGACGATGATCCCGACCACCGGCCACGTCGCCGTCCTCATCGGTCTTGCGCTGTCGGTCTTCGCCGCGGCTGCCTTCGTCATCGGCGCCCGAAGCCGTGACGCCGCAGTTATCGCGGCCGCACGGCGCGCCGTGATCGCCAGCTTCGGCGCGGCAGCCGTCGGCTGCCTGGCCATGGTGATCCTGCTGCTGACGCACGACTTCAGCGTCCTGTACGTGGCCCGCAACAATGCCACGACCACGCCGCCGTTCATCTCGGTCATCTCGCTCTGGGCCGCGCTCGAGGGCTCGATCCTGTTCTGGGCGCTGCTCGCCACCGGCTGGGCTGCCCTTGTGCTGCATCGGTTCCGCGCGCGGCATGGCGCGCTCATGCCCTGGGTGGGCGCCACACTGGCCGCCGTCAACGTCTTCTTCTTCGCCGTCATGACCTGGCCGGGCAACCCCTTTACGCGCCTGTCGCCCGCGCTGTCCGATGGCGCCGGCCCGAACGCCCTGCTCCAGAACCACCCGTTCATGGCGCTCCACCCACCGCTCCTGTACCTGGGCTACACCGGGCTGGCGGTGCCGTTCGCCTTCGGCACGGCGGCGCTCGTGACTCGCAGGCTCGACCCGGAGTGGCTGCGCATCGTGCGGCGCTGGACGCTGATCCCGTGGGCCTTCCTGACGCTTGGGATCGTGGCTGGCGCCTGGTGGAGCTACGAGGTGCTGGGCTGGGGCGGGTACTGGGCCTGGGATCCGGTCGAGAACGCGGCGCTGCTGCCGTGGCTGACGGCCACCGCCTTCCTCCATGCGGGGATGGTCGCCGAACGGCGCGGGGCATTGCGGACGTGGGCCATGACGCTGGTCATCGCGACCTTCGTGCTGACCCTGGTGGGCACGTTCCTCACCCGCTCGGGGATCGTGGCCAGCGTCCACTCGTTCACGCAATCGGCGATCGGCCCGTGGTTCCTGGTCGCAATCCTCCTGGCGCTGGGTGCCGGGCTGACGCTGCTCGTGTGGCGCCTGCCGGACCTGTCACGCGGCGATCGCCCGGCGGCCACCGTCAGTCGCGAGTCCGCGTTCCTGCTCAACAACGTGCTCTTCCTGGGACTGACCTTCGCGGTGCTGTTCGGCACGCTGCTGCCGCTCATCGTGCAGGTGACGAGCGGCGACACGATCAGCGTCGGCGCACCCTGGTTCAACCGCGTCAACGCACCGATCTTCGTGGCGCTGCTCTTTCTCATGGGCGTGGGGCCGGCGCTCCCATGGGGCGGCGCGAGCTGGACCACGCTGCAGCAACGATTCGCCCTGCCGGTCATCCTTGCCGTGGCGACGGTGATCGGCGCCCGGGCACTCGGGCTCACCGATGTCGCGTCGCTGGCGACCTTGGGCCTGGCCGTCTTCGTCGGGTCGGTGATGCTCGACGACGTGGCGCGCGGCGCGCGGGCGCGCGGTCGGACGCGGGGCGAGCACCCGGCCACCGCCACCTGGCGCCTCGCGACCCGAAATCGCCGCCGCTATGGTGGCTACCTCGTCCACGCCGGCGTGCTGGTCATGGCCGTGGCCGTCGCGGTCTCCTCCGGCCTGGCGCAGGACGCCACGGCCACGCTGCAGCCGGGCGAAACAGCCCGCATCGGGGCGTACGAGGTGACCCATCGCCGGCTCGTCGTCCAGCCGCTGGCGGACGACGCGCGGGTGATCGAGACGCGGGCCGAGGTGGGCTATGCGGGTCCGCAGTCGGGGTCGCTCGGGACGGCGCTGCGCGACTACCCGAACTCGCCCGCTCCGGTCGCCACGCCGGCGGTGCGCACCTCGTTTGGCGAGGACCTGTACGTCACGCTGCTGGCTGCCGATCCCGGTACCGGCGCCGTGACCCTGCACCTGTTCGTCAACCCGCTCGTGGTCTGGATCTGGATCGGCGGCGCGATCGTGGCAGCGGGGTCCGGCTTCGCAGCCTGGCCTGAGCGGCGGCCCGTATCGGTGCCGGTCGCCCTGTCGCGTCCGGCTTCGCGGCCGGTGACGGCGCCATCGGCATCGGCTCCGGCGGAGCAGGCCTGAGATGCGCCGCCTGCGCTGGCTGCTGGTGCCCGTCCTGGTCGTGCCGGTCGGCTGGCTCCTGTTCCAGGGATTCGGACGGGATCCGCGCGAGATCGCCTCGCCGCTGATCGGCAAGCCGGCGCCGGCCTTCAGCCTCGCGACGCTGGACGGGGAGACGCTCACCGACGACGACCTGCGCGGCAGGCCGTACATGCTGAACTTCTGGGCCAGCTGGTGCATCCCGGCCTGCGTCGACGAGCACCCCGTGCTGCTCACGGCGCAGGACCGATACGGCGACGAGCTCACCCTGGTGGGGATCCTGTACCAGGACGACCCGACCGACGCCCGCGGCTTTCTGAGCCGATATGGGGATGGCGGCTGGGCGAACGTCATCGACGATGGCGGTCGCCTGGCCATCGACTACGGGGTCACCGGCCCGCCCGAGACCTATTTCATCGATGCGAACGGCATCGTGCGCGGCAAGCACTTCGGGCCGATGACGCACGACGACCTTGATGCGCAGGTCGCCGGCCTGCTCGGCACGACCTCGAGCCTGGACCGATGAAGGCGATGACCGTCCCACTCGCCGCCGCCGCCCTGGTGGCGCTGCTCGCGGTCGGCGTCTTCACGGCGCTCGGTCCGGCGGGCCATGTTCCGGCCACGGAGCAGGCCGATGCGCTCGCCGCCGAGCTGCGCTGCCCGGACTGCCAGGGCCTCTCGGTGGCGGACTCGCCGACCGCGTCCGCGGTCGAGATCCGGCGCCAGATCGACGAGCTGCTGGCCGCCGGCCGCTCCCCGGACGAGGTGCGCCGGCACTTCGTCGACCGCTACGGCGAGTGGATCCTGCTCGCGCCAACGTCGCCTCTCGCCTGGTGGCTGCCGTTCGCCGTGGTCGCGGCCTCGGCCACGCTGCTCGTCCTGTGGCTCGGCGCGCGCCGGCGGGGCGCTGCGGTCCGTGATGCGCCCGTCGGCCCCGACGACGCCGACGGCCCCGACGACGGATACCGTCGCCGCGTCCGCGACGAAGCCGAGGCGCTCGATGCCTGAGCCGATCCTGCTCGACATCCTGCTGGCGCTGGTCGGCGCGGTGGTGCTGCTGCCCCTGCGCGCACCGGCTCGATCCGCGGCCGACGATGATCTCGACGCGTTCGAGCTGCGCCACCGGATCGCGCTCGAGGCGCTTCGCGACGTCGAGGCCGACCGGCGTGGTGGCGCGCTCGATGAAGCGTCCCACGCCGAGCAGCGCGAGGCCGCGGAGCAACGCGCCGCCCTGACCCTTGCCGAGCTCGAGGCGGCGCGGGCAGCCGGTCCCGTCGCGCGGGAGACACGCAGCTCCGGCGCCCGTCGCGGGACGGCGCTCGTGGCGGGTGCCATCGGCGCCGCACTGCTGGCCGGGACGGTCATTCCCGCCGCCGGTCTCGTCAACCCGACCGTAGTCGACGAGCAGCGCGCCGCGGAGGAGGCCGCCGAAGCGGCGCGGCAGTACCGCATCGCGACGCTGCTGGACCAGGTCGCGGATGATCCCAGCGACGCCGGCGCGCTCTCGGCGCTGGCGGACGAGTATCTCGCCGGCGACTCGGCCGACGAGCTGGCGCGTGCGGCCGCCGCGCTGCAGCTGGTGATCGCGCTGGAGCCGGACAACGCGGATGCCTACCGCCGCATCGTGACCGCCTACCTGCGCGCGGGCGACTACACCAACGCGCGCGCCGCCCTGGGGGCGTTTTCACAAACCGAGAGCGCCGACCCGGCCGACCTCGCGTTCTTCGAGGGCATCATCGCGCTGCGCGGCGACGATGATCCAGCGGGCGCGGTCGAGGCGTTCGACGAGTTCCTGGAGCTAGCGCCGGACGATCCGCGCGTGCCGATGGTCGAGAGCCTGCGCGACGAGGCCGACGCGGCACGCTGACGGACCTTAGTATATACGTATATACCCCGGAGCCCAGGACTCAGTTGCCGACGATCCGGCCAAGCAGCCGGTCGAGCGTGACCAGCTCATCGGCGGAGAGGCGGTCAAGGAAGTGCTCGGCCACGCCGCGCAGGTGGGTGGGCGAGGCGCGGCGCAGGCGGTCGTAGCCGGCATCGGTCAGCGACGCCCACTGGCCCCGGCGGTCGGACTCGCAGGTGACGCGCTCGACCAGCCCGTCGGCGACCAGACGATCAATGAGCCGGGTCGCACCGCTGCGCGACAGCAGCAGCCGGTCGGCGAGCTCGCTCATGCGCAGCCGGCGTTCATCGGCCGATGCGAGCTGGACGAGGACGTCGTAGTCAGCCAGGGGCAGGCCCTGCTGATCCGCGAGCTCGCGCTCGAGCTGTCGGGTGACGCGCGCGTGGGCCCGTAGGAACGTCCTCCAGGCGGGGAGGCGGGGATCGTGGCGTGTGATCTGCTGGGTCATCGGCTCTGTCAGTGCACCAGGTAGTTGCAGTCGCAATCAGATACGTGTATAGTTGCGCAGGCAATCATATCACCACCATTGCAGTCGGAGCGCCCACTTCATGACCTGGACCCTCGACCCGGCCCATTCGGCCGTCACCTTCAGCGCCAAGCACATGATGGTCACCACGGTGCGCGGCAGCCTGAGCATCGCGGACGCCGATCTGAGCTTCGATCCAGATGACCTGCAGCGCTCGAGCGTGCGCGTCAGCCTGGACGCCGCCTCGATCGACACCGGCCAACAGGCTCGCGACCAGCACCTGCGCTCGGCCGACTTCCTGGCGGCGGAGGAGTTCCCGAGCATCGACTTCGCCAGCACCAGGATCGAGCGCGACGACGACGGCTACGACATCCATGGGGACCTGACGATCCGCGGCGAGACGCGCCCGGTCGTGCTGAACGCCGAGTTCGCGGGGATCGTGCCGAACCTGCAGGGTGGCCGGCGCGCCGCTTTCAGCGCCAGCACGAAGCTCAATCGCGAGGACTTTGGCCTGACCTGGAACGTCGCGCTCGAGCAGGGTGGCTGGCTGGTCAGCAAAGAGATCAAGATCGAGATCGACCTCGCGGCGGTCTCGTCGGCCGAGCAGGCGGAGGCGCAGGCCGAGGCCGAGAGCGAGATGGATGCGCGAGACGCCGAGCGCGCCAGCGCCTGAGCCATGATCGAGCTGCGCCCACCTGAGGCGCTCTTCCACGTCGAGGGCGGCTGGTTCAGCGCGAACTGGCACTTCAGCTTCGATACGTACCGGGATGCGGCGAACACGCAGTTCGGGGACCTGCGGGTCTTCAATGACGACCGGCTGGTGCCCGGCGCCATCTGGCCGATGCACCCGCACCGGGACATCGAGGGCATCACCTACGTCGCCGAGGGAACGTTCAGGCACGCTGACAGCATGGGCAACGGTGGCGTGCTCAATCCCGGCTCCGTCCAGCGCGCCACGCTGGGCTCCGGGATGATGCATTCGGAGCAGAACGGTTCTGACCAGGAGCCGATGCGCTTCATCCAGATGTGGATCATGCCCGCCGAGCTCGGCCTGCCGCCGTCGGTCGAGCAGGTTGAGCCCGATGCTGCCGAGTGGAGGCGACGCCACAACGCCCTGGTGCCAGTGCTCGTGCCGGCCGAGGGCTTCGGGACCGATGGGGCGCCGTCGCCCGGCGCCGGCGCGGTCACCGTGCACCAGGACGCGGCCATGCATGCCGGCCGGCTCGATGCGAACGCCGAGGTCGCGCATCAGTTCCGCGAGGGCTTCGGCGGCTACCTGTTCGTCGTCCACGGTTCGCTGGCTGCGGTGGGCGACGCCGCGTCGCTGGCCGCGGGCGGTGCTGCCAAGATCAGCGGCGAGGCCGCCGTCACGCTGCCCGCCGGAGCCGACGGCGCAGAGATCATCCTCGTCGAGACGCGAACCGGATAGGGAGCTTCTTGCGGGCAGGTGAGTGGCGACTCAGCGCCCGAAGCCGCGTTCGTTGCCACCTGCCGACCAGGACCGGGTTCGGCACGCTGGAGAAGCTGCACGGCGCCTTTCCGATTGCCCGCTGAGCGTGCGAGTACGGCCCACTCGGGTCCCTCGGCGCCGTGAGCTCGCCGAAGCCGGCGGTGATTGGCAGGTGGTAACGCCGAGCGCCGGAGGCCCAGCCAAGCCGGCGGTGATTAGCAGGTGGCAATGCCGAGCGCCGCTGCGCTGGTGAGCCTTCGAGTTTGCACCCCGAGTTGCCAACTGGAGAAGTTCCAGCCTCTGCCTCGCGGTTTCGTGCACTGCCAGTCGCAAAGTCGGGAGGATAGGGCCGATATCGGTCATTACTTCTACAGTTGCCTACTCCGGATGCAAATCGTCCGCGTCGGCGGCCTCGGCGCGTGGGACCTCGATCCAGAACGTGGAGCCGCGCCCCTCGACGCTGTCCACGCCCACCGAGCCGCGGTGCGCCTCGGCGATGTGCCGCACGATCGCCAGGCCCAGGCCGGCTGAGCCGGTCAGCTGCTCCCCATCGCCCTCGCCCTCTCGCTCGCGAGAGCGCGATCGGTCCACCTTGTAGAAGCGCTCGAAGATCCGGGCCTGGTGCGCTTCGGGCACGCCGATGCCGTCATCGGCCACGCTGAATCGCACCTCGCCGTCCACCGCCGCCCAGCCGATGCGCAGCTCCCCTCCGTGATGGCTGAACTTCACGCCGTTGTGCGCCAGGTTGAGCAACGCCTGGCCCAGGCGCGCCGGGTCGGCGGCGGCCCGCACGCCGGCGGGATCGGGAGAGGGGATGCGCCGGACGCGAATCTGGCGCCGCTTGGCGACCGGGGTGATGCGCTCGATGCAGCTGGCAACGACCTCGTCCGGGTCGAGCGCCTCGATGCTCAGCTCGGTCTCGCCGGACTCGATCATCGACAGGTCCAGGAGCTCGTCCACCAGCTGGGTGAGGTGATCTGCCTCGCGCTCGACCTGGGTCGCGAAATCGCGCATCGTGGCCAGGTCGTCGACGGTCCCCGAGGAGAGCGTCTCGGCCAGCAGCTTGATCGAGGCCAGCGGCGTCCGCAGCTCGTGGCTGATGTTGGCCACGAAGTCGCGCCGCACGCGCTCGATGCGCCGCAGCGTGGTGATGTCATGCAGCGACAGGACGAGGCCGCCGGAACGCAAGGGCACGGCGTCGACCGCGAATCGGCGACCGCCGAGATGGCCCAGGTCGGCCTCGCCCACAGTGGGCTCGCCGGCAGCCAGCGCCTGGCGCGCCGCCGCGTCGAGGGATGCCGACCCGAAGGCGGCGATGAGGCTCATTCCCTCGAGCGCGGAGCTCGGACGCTCTGCCAGCGCCGCCGCCTCTCCCCCGGCACGCACGATGCGCAGGCGATGGTCGACGACCAGGATCAGGTCGCCACCGGTCCGCGCGAGGAGGGCCTCGAAGGCCGCAGCGTCGAGTGGGTCGATCACCCAGTCGGCGCCTGCGAGCGTGGAGCGAACGCGTAGCCGACCCCGTGCACGGTGCGGAAGTAGTTGTGCCCATCCGCCTCGCGCAGCTTGCCGCGCAGCCAGCTGACGTGGACGTCGACCGTTCGCCCATCGCCCACGTAGTCATAGCCCCAGATGCGGGCGAGGAGCTGGTCCCGGGTGAAGATGCGGCCGGGGTTGCCGGCCATATGCGCGAGCAGGTCGAACTCCTTGGTGGTCAGGTGCATCGGCTCGCCGGCGACCGATACCTCTCGACGGCCAACGTCGATCAGGATCGGACCGAACTGGAGCCGCTCGTGACGCTCGGCGGGCTCGGCCCCCTCCCGTCGCTGGCGGCGCAGGACGGCCTCGATTCGGGCCAGGAGCTCGGGCCGGCTGAACGGCTTGGCCACGTAGTCGTCGGCGCCGATCTTGAGACCCACCACCCGGTCGATCTCCTCGCCCTTGGCCGAAAGGATGATGACCGGCGTCGAAACGCCGTCGCGGCGCAGCACCCGCAGCACCTCCACGCCGCTCAGCCCCGGCAGCATGACGTCGAGGAGGACGAGGTCGAGCCGCTCGTTGCGAGCGGCCTCGAGCGCCTGCTCACCGTCGACCGCGACCGTCACGTCGTACCCCTCGCGCGTGAGGTTGAAGGTCAGCGCCTGGCGCAGGGTGGGGTCGTCCTCGACCAGGAGGATTCGCCGGCGCATCGGTCCCTCCTAGGGGTTGAGGTCCTCGACCTTGCCGGTCGCCAGGTAAACGACATCCTCGCCGATGTTCGTCACCCGGTCGCCGAGCCGCTCGAGGTGGTGCGCCGCGAACAGCATGTGTGTCGCCTGGCGCGCGCGCTCGGGGGCCACGCTCATCATCTGCATGGCGTCCTCGTAGACGCTGTTGTAGAGGTGGTCGATCTCGTCATCGCGCTCGCAGACGCCGCGTGCCTCCTCCTCGCTGATGTCGACCAGCGCACGCATCGCGGCACGAAGCTGCTCGCGGCAGATCTGCTCCATGCGCGGGATCTGGCTCAGCATCGGCGTCTCCGGTTCCGATGCCAGCTGCTGCGCCAGCTTCGCGATGTTGACCGCGTAGTCGCCCATCCGCTCGAGCTCGGCCGATGCGTGGTAGAGGGCGAGCAGCTCGCGCACGTCTCGAGCGACGGGGCCCTGTGTCGCGATCAGCGCGGTGATCTCGGTGTTGATCTGGCGCTGGAGCTCGTTGACCTCCGAGTCGTCCCACCGCACGCGGTCGGCAAGGTCTGAGTCACGCTCGGACAAGGCGCGCCCAGCACGCTCGAGGGCCTCCTCCACGCGCGCACCGAGGCGCAGAACGTCATCCTTCACCCGATCGAGCGCTCGGTCGAAGGTCGCTCGGGGGCCGGAGTGTTCACCGGGCTCCTGCGTCCCGGCCCCGGGTCCGGATGCGTCGAGTGCGTGCTCCATGTCGGTGCTCCTTCGCCCGTCAGCCGAATCGGCCCGTGATGTAGTCCTCCGTCAGTCGGTTCGCCGGGCTGGTGAACAGCTCCTGGGTCGGCGCCGTCTCGACGAGATGCCCCGCGCGATCCTCGCCCATCGTCAGGAAGGCGGTGACGTCGCTCACCCGCGCCGCCTGCTGCATATTGTGGGTGACGATGACGATCGTGTAGTTCTCCTTGAGCTCGCGCATGAGCTCCTCGATGCGCAGCGTCGCGATCGGGTCGAGCGCCGAGCACGGCTCGTCCATCAGGATCACGTCCGGCTCGACGGCGATCGCCCGAGCGATACAGATCCGCTGCTGCTGCCCGCCCGAGAGTGCCGTGCCCGGCGACCTGAGCTTGTCCTTGACCTCATCCCAGATCGCGGCACGTCGCAGCGACCGCTCGACCAGCTCGTCCATGTTGCCCCGGTAGCCGGCGACGCGAGGACCGAACGCGATGTTGTCGTAGATCGACTTGGGAAACGGGTTCGGTTTCTGGAAGACCATGCCGATGCGCCTTCTGACCTCGACCGGATCGACGCCGTTGGCGTAGAGATCCACGCCGTGGTAGAGGATCGTGCCCTCGATTCGAGCGGTGTCAATGAGGTCGTTCATGCGATTGAAGCTGCGCAGCAGCGTGCTCTTGCCGCAGCCGGACGGGCCGATGAGCGCCGTGATCTTGTTGCGGGGAACCTGGAGGCTGACGTCGCGGACGGCGCGGAAGCTTCCATAGAAGCAGTTCAGCTCCTGGAGATCAAAGACGACTTCGTCGTCACGCAGCTCCCGTGGCGCTCCATCACGCGCCGCCGCAGGAGCGACCCGTTCCGCCTCGTCGATGTCCTGGCCGGTCGTCATGACGCGTATTGTCGGGTTTTCGCGCTCCCGCGTCTCGCGGATGCGCTCCGTCTCAGGTTCGGTCTTCACACTCACCGTCCCTACCACCTTCGTTCGAATCGGTTGCGGAGATAGATTGCGAGAGCGTTCACCAGCAGCAGGACCACGATGAGCACGATGATCGCGGCGTAGACGTTGCCCTCGAACGTCGGAGGCTTTCGCGCCCAGTCGTAGACGGTGGTCGGGAGGGCGGTGTAGCGGCCCTGGAGCATCTCGACCGCGTTCTCGTAGCGAACGTTGAAGCCGCCGATCACCGCCCCGACCAGGATCAGCGGCGCCGTCTCACCAAAGGCGCGTGCCATCGCCAGGATCGTTCCGGTGAAAATGCCCGGCGCGGCATACGGGAGCACGTGGCTGCGCACCACCTCCCAACGGGTCGCGCCTACCCCGAATGCCGCTTCGCGGATCGCGGTCGGCACGGCTCGAAGGGCCTCTGCGCTGGTGATGATCACGATCGGGAGGACGAGGATGGCCATCGTCAGGCCGCCGGCGATGAGGCTGCGTCCCGACGTGGCTCCCGGCCCCACGATCTCGCCCAGGGCCACGACGAAGATCGCCAGTCCGAGGAGCCCGTACACGATCGAAGGGACGCCGGCGAGGTTACGCACCGCGGTGTTGATGAAACGCGTGAAGCGCGTGTCGCGGGCGTATTCCTCGAGGTAGACGGCGGCGCTGATCCCCAACGGGAAGCTCAGCACCGCAACGAAGGCCATCAACCACAGCGATCCCGCTATCGCCTGTCCCACGCCGGCGCGGTCGGGCTGCGACGCGAGCGGGCTGGTCAGGAAACCGACTCCTCGCTCCATCAGCACGGGCGTGCCGTTCACGAAGACGACGACGAGCAGCCAGGCCAGAACGCCCAGGGTGAGGACCAGCAGGAGGACGAGCAGCGCCTCGAAGGCGGAGCTTCGCCAATCGGTTCGCCCGCCCTCCAGCGAGCGGCGGACGACCTCAGCCGCCGCGGACGCCTGGGCGCGCGGCGTGCTGACCATCAGTACCGGACCCGAACGCGACGCACGAACTGATCGGCGATCAGGTTCAGCGCGAGCGTGAACAGGAAGAGCAGGAGCCCAATGAAGAAGAGGCTCGGGAAGGCCAGCGAGGCGCCTCGCACCTGGTCCGAGCCGGTTGCCAGGGCCGTCATGGCCGCGGTCATGGTCTGGCCCGGCTGGCATGGGTTGAGGTTGAACAGTGAGCCGCCCTGCGCCCCTGCGGCGATCGAGACGACCATCGTCTCGCCGATGCCGCGCGACAGGCCGAGGATCAGGGCGGCCACGATGCCGCTGATGGCGGCCGGGACGACGATCCGCACGCTGGTGGTTCGCTTACGCGCGCCAAGCCCATAGGACGCCTCGCGCAAGGACCGGGGAACGGCGTACATCGCGTCTTCGGCGACCGAGGCGACGAGCGGCGTGATGAGGATTCCGACACCGATACCGGCCGCGGCCATGTTGAACGCGTCGGTGGTGCCGGGGCAGACGCGATCCACCACCGTGGGGCTGATGACCTGCAGGGCGAAGTAGCCGAGCACGACGCTCGGGATGCCAGCCAGAATCTCGAGGATCGGCTTTACCACGCGCCGCACTCGAGGCGAGGCGTACTCGGACAGGTAGACGGCGGCGCCGAGCCCGAGCGGAGTGGCGACGAGCATCCCGATGCCCGCCACGACGAGCGTGCCGCTGACGATGGTGTGGACGCTGTAGAGGGCCCTGCGCGGAAACCAGCCGCGTTCAAAGAGAAGGGCCAGGTTGACCTGGCTGATGAAGTTCCAAGCCTCGCCGATGAGCGACAGGATGATCAGAAGGCTGATCAGGATGGACAGCGAAGCGGCCGCCAGGAACGCGAGGCGGACGGCCAGCTCGCGGCGACGCCGCGGGGCGCTGCCGCGCATGTCCGCAATGGTGAGCCGGGTGGGCAACGGGCCGGGCGAGGCGGTCATCGGTCAATCGCTACCTTACGTGACCCTCGGGGGTAGCG
>JBOGTC010000006.1:0-8068 GCA_050692055.1 Candidatus Limnocylindria bacterium
GGCCAGCACCGTGCCCCGACGCACCGGGCGCTGGCCAAGGCTCGAGGCGAGCGCGGTCGCCACGGCCAGGTCCGCCGCCGGCTCTTCGATGCGCAGCCCCCCGGCGACGTTCACGTACACGTCGTGCCCGGTCAGGTTGAGACCCGCGTGCCGCGCCAGCACGGCGATCAGCATCAGTACCCGGTTCACGTCGATCCCGGTCGTCGCGCGCCGCGGCGAGCCGTAGCTGGCCGGCGCCACCAGCGCCTGGATCTCGACGGCCAACGGGCGAGTCCCCTCGAGAGCGATCGTGACCGCGCTGCCCGCCGTGGGCGTCTCGTCCGATTCGAAGAAGAAGCGGCTCGCGTCCTCGACCTCCACCAGTCCCTCGCCGCGCATTTCCAGCACGCCGACCTCGTCGGTGGAGCCGAACCTGTTCTTCGCCGCGCGCAGGAGGCGGGTCGAGCCGAGACGCTCGCCCTCCACGTAGATCACCGCATCCACCAGGTGCTCGAGCGTCCGGGGCCCGGCCACGGTACCTTCCTTGGTCACGTGGCCCACCAGCGCGACGCAGGTCCGTCCCGCCTTGGCGACCTCGGCCAGGCGTGACGCGACCTCCCGCACCTGACCGACACTCCCCGCCGGACCGCCCAGGTCGGCACTCGCCATGGTCTGCACGCTGTCGACGATCGCCAGCGCCGGCGCGGCGGATTCGATGGCCCCGAGGGCGATCTCGAGCTCCGTGGTCGCAACCAGTCCCAGCCCGTCGGCCACGGCACCCACTCGCTCGGCGCGGCCGCGCACCTGCGCGGCGGACTCCTCGCCGGTGACATACAGGACCGCTGCGCCGCCGCGCGCGAGACGCGCCGCCAGCTGCAGCAGCAGCGTCGACTTCCCGATCCCAGGGTCGCCGCCGAACAGGACGATCGAGCCCGGCACGAAGCCCCCGCCGAGAACTCGGTCAGCTTCGCCCATGCCGGACGAGAGGCGCGCCGCCTCGGCGCTCTCGACCTCGCCGATCTGCTCGATGGCGGCCGCGCCACCGACCGCGCGTGCGGCGGAGACCTGCTTGCGGCTCACGGCGCGCGGAGCGGCGACGGTCTCGACCAGCGTGTTCCAGGCAGCACAGCCCGGGCACTGCCCGGCCCACTTGGGCGAGGCGGCACCGCATTGCTGGCAGACGTAGGAGGTGCGAACGGCTGGCACGCGCCGCCCATCTTGCCACGCGGCGACTTACCGCCGCGTTATCGGCGGCTTATCGGCCGGCCTTGACCGGTTGACGCTTGTCGCTCGCCCTGTCGATCAACAGGCCGTCCCCGTCGGGATCGACGTCGATGACGATCGTGTCACCGGCCTCGAAGCTGGCCATGAGCATGCGCTCGGCGAGGGGATCCTCGATCTGGTGCTGAATCTCGCGCCGCAGCGGCCGCGCGCCGTACGCCTGGTCGTAGCCCTTGGCGATGATCGCATCCTTGGCGGCATCGGTCACGACGAGATCCATCTGCTGGCCGGTCAGCTGATCCTTCACCCGGGCCAGCAGCATATCGACGATCTCGCGGATCTCCTCGCGCGTCAGCTGACGGAAGACCACCGTGGCGTCGATCCGGTTGAGGAACTCGGGCCGGAACGTGTTCTTCAGCTCGCCGAGCACCTTCTCCTTCATGCGGTCGTACTCGGCCAGTTGCTGCGCCGACTCGGAGCCACCGGGTCGGAAGCCGATGGAAGTGTCCTTCTGCAGCAGCTGCGCCCCGACGTTGCTGGTCATGACGATGATCGTGTTGCGGAAGTCGACGCGGCGGCCCTTGGCATCGGTCAAATGGCCGTCCTCCAGGATCTGGAGCAGGATGTTGAAGACCTCCGGGTGCGCCTTCTCGATCTCGTCGAGCAGCACGACGCTGTAGCTCTTGCGGCGCACGGCCTCGGTGAGCTGGCCCCCTTCGTCGTACCCGACATAGCCGGGCGGCGCGCCCACGAGGCGCGAGACGTTGTGGCGCTCCATGAACTCGCTCATGTCGATCTTCACGAGCGCATCCTCGGACCCGAACATGAACTCGGCTACCGCCTTGGCCAGCTCGGTCTTGCCGACGCCGGTGGGGCCCAGGAAGATGAAGCTGCCGATGGGCCGCTTCGGGTCCTTGAGGCCGGCCCTGGCGCGACGCACGGCGCGGCTGATCGTCTGGATCGCCTCCTGCTGACCGACGACCCGCTCGTGGACGGCGTCCTCCATGTGCAGCAGCCGGGCCGACTCCTCCTCGCTGATACGTATGACCGGGATGCCGGTCCACATGCTGACGACTTCGGCGATCTCCTCGTCGCTGACGACCGGCGTCTCCTTCGACTGGTCCTCGTGCCACGCCTTCTTGAGCTGCTCGATGCGCTCGGCGGCGGTTGCCTCCTCGTCGCGCAGGCGTGCGGCCGCCTCGTAGTCCTGGTTGGCGATCGCCTCGTCCTTCTGGCGCGTCACGTCCTCGAGGGCGTGCTGCGCCTCCTTGATCTCCGGCGGCGCCGATGCGGACCGCAGTCGGACGCGCGACCCGGCCTCGTCGATGAGGTCGATGGCCTTGTCGGGCAGGGCGCGGTCGGCGACATAGCGGACCGAGAGATCGACCGCGGCGCGCACCGCCTCGTCGCTGATCTTGACCTTGTGATGCTCCTCGAACCGCTCGCGGATGCCGAAGAGGATGTCGACCGCCTCGTCGACCGTGGGCTCGTCGACCATGACCGGCTGAAAGCGCCGCTCCAGCGCCGCATCCTTCTCGATGTATTTGCGGTACTCGTCCAGTGTGGTGGCGCCGATGCACTGCAGCTCGCCCCGTGCCAGCGGCGGCTTGAGGATGTTGGCGGCATCGATGGCACCCTCGGCGGCGCCGGCGCCGACCAGCGTGTGCAGCTCGTCGATGAAGAGCACGCTGTCTGAGCTGCTGCGCAGCTCCTCGATGATCTTCTTCAGGCGCTCCTCGAACTCGCCGCGGTATTTCGTGCCCGCCACCAGCGATCCGATGTCGAGTGTCAGCACCCGCTTGTCGGCGATCGTCTCGGGAACGTCGCCGGACACGATCCGATGGGCGAGCCCCTCGGCGATCGCGGTCTTGCCGACGCCGGGCTCGCCGATCAGCGCCGGGTTGTTCTTCCGGCGGCGGCTCAGGATTTGGATGACGCGCTCGATCTCTTTCTCGCGCCCGATGACGGGGTCGAGGCTGCCCGCGCGGGCCAGGTCGGTCAGGTTGATGCCGAGCTGGTCGAGCGTGGGCGTCTTGCTCGGCCGCTTGGACTCCTGCGCCGGCGCGACGCTGCTGCTCTGCGAGAGGACATGGATGACCTGGTGGCGCACCTTGTCGAGGTTGACGCCCAGGCTCTCCAGCACGCCGGCGGCGATGCCCTCGCCTTCGCGCACCAGGCCCAGCAGCAGGTGCTCGGTGCCGATGTAGTTGTGACCCAGCCGCCGCGCCTCGTCGATGGCCAGCTCGATGACCCGCTTGGCGCGCGGGGTGAGGCCGACCTCGCCCACCACCGGCCGGTCGCCGCGGCCGATGATGAACTCCACGGCGGTGCGCACCTTGGACAGCTCGACGTTCATGTTCTCGAGCACGCGGGCCGCCACGCCCTCGCCCTCACGCACGAGGCCGAGGAGCAGGTGCTCGGTGCCGATGTAGTTGTGGTTGAAGCGCTGGGCCTCATCCTGGGCCAGGGTGAGGACCTTGCGCGCCCGATCTGTGAACTTGTCGAATCGGTCCATGGTTGCCAGCTTCTGCGCTGAGTACGTCCTACCGAGTGTACGGCACGCGCGCTGCCCGATGCTGCGCGCAACGTTCAGATCGCATTCCGTATCCCTAATACGAAAGACGGTGGCGATTCGCTCACCGTTGCGCCCGAAACGGCGAAGCGGGCCCGCCTCGCGGACCCGCCTTCGGTCGCTCAGGGTGCCGCCGGTCGCGGCTCGCATCCGGTCAGGCCTTTGCCTTCTCCTCTTCCGGCACGGCCTCGCCCTTAGCAGCCTCGTCAGTGGCGGCGGTCTTCGCTGCGGGAACAGCCTCGGCCTCCACGGTCGTGGCCAGCTCCACGGCCTCTGGCTCGGCAGGCTTTGGCTCCTCGGCCGCTTCAGGTGCCTCGGCCGCTTCAGGTGCCTCGGCCTCCTGGGCGGCGGCCCCCGCGTCCGCGACCTGCTCGGGCGGCGGTGCGCCGTTCTTCGAGTCGCGGAACTGGTCCAGCAGGCCTGACTCGGCGAAGGCGGCGGCCATCGTGTTGTCGATGCCGCCCTCCGGCTCGGCGGTGGCATCCTCCAGCCGATACTCGAACCGATCGCGGGGCCCGCGTCGCTCACGGCGTGGTCGATCCTCGCGCGGCGCCGGGGCCGGCCGGTCCTCGGCCTGTTTCAGGCTGAGCCCGAGCCGATGGCGCTCGGAGTCGAGGCTGATGATCTTCAGCTTGACCTGTTCCCCCTCCTTGACGACATCGCCCGGATGGGCGACTCGCTGGTGGCTCAGCTCGCTGATATGAATGAGGCCCTCGAGGCCCTCCTCTACGCGGACGAAGGCGCCGAAGTTGACGAGCTTGGTGACCGTGCCGTCGATCAGGTCGCCGATCGTGTACTTGGCGACCGACTCCTGCCACGGATCCGGCTGCAGCCGGCGAATCGAGAGGCTGATGCGGCCGCGCTCGTGGTTGATGTCGATGACCTCGGCCTCGACCTCGTCACCGATGTTGTGCGCCGTCTCGGGGTTGTTGACCTTGTTCCAGGACAGCTCGCTCTTGTGGACGAGGCCGTCGATCCCGCCGAGATCCACGAAGACGCCGAACGGGGCGATGCTGCGCACGACACCGGTCACCCGCTGCCCGACCTGCAGGCTGCTGAACAGCTCGTCGCGCTTCTCGCGGCGCTCCTCGTAGAGCGCCACCTTCTCCGACAGGATCAGCCGGTTCGCCTTGCGGTTGACCTCGAGAATCTTCAGACGCAGGGTGCGGCCGACGAACGGCTGGAGCTTCTCGGCGATCTCCTGCGCGGCGTCGCGTGGCTGCTCGTCCCGCGGGCGACGCGGGAAGTCGACGATCTGGCTGATCGGCACGAAGCCGCGCACGCCGAGGTCGACGATGAGTCCGCCCTTGTTGTGATCGATGACGCGAGCCTCGACGATCTCGCCGGCGTCGAATCGCTCTTGCATGCCGCGCCACTTGCGCTCGAGCCCGGCACGGCGCAGCGACAGGACCGCGTGGCCCTCGGGCGACTCCGGCTGCAGGACGTAGACGAGCACCTCGTCGCCGATCTTGAGCTCCGGGCGGCTGTCCTCGCCGTCGCGCGGGCCGCGGCGGCTGATCAGCTCGCGGTTGCTGACGACGCCCTCGCTCTTGCCGCCGAAGTCGACCAGCAGCTCATCGGGATCGATGCGGACGACGGTGCCCTCGACCACGTCCCCATGCTTGGGGCTCTTGACCTCGTGATCGGGATGCTCCATCAGCTCCGCCATCGTCATCGGCTCGTCGAATTCGGGCACCGCGGCGGCGGGTGGGAGTGCCTCGGTCTCCTCGGTGGCAGGCGCTGCCTCGGCCGCCGGAGGCGGCGGGGCACCGGCTGCGACGGCCTGATCGGCTTCATCGGCTTCATCGGCTTCATCGGCCTCAGTGGCCTGCGACTCGGACGGCCCGTCGGCTGGTGCCGATGCCGCGACCTCGGCCTCCGTCTCCGTCTCGGTCGGCTCCTGGTGCTGCTCCGGCTGCTCCTGCTCGGGCTCCCTGGCCGCCGCCTCGGCCTGGGGCTGAGGCTCCTCGACGGGCTGCGACTCCGCGGCGGCCGTGGGCTTCTGCTCGGGCTCCTCGACGCGCGATGTCGCCTGGTTGGTCTCGTCGGTCAAGTGTCTGTACGCTCCTGTTTGGTCAGAGTCCGCCGGCAACAACAACGCCCTCCGCACGGAGGGCGTGATCGCCAATCGAGGCTTCGCAGGTGCTGCCTGGTGGTCGTACGGACGACTCGGTGCTCCTCGTGCTTTCGATGGGACGACTCGCGCGCTCACGCACGGCTATACGGTTGTCTGCCACGCGGCCGGCGTAGCATACCATACGGTCAATGGGGTCCCCTCGTGCCTGAGCTGCCCGACCTGACGGTTGTCGCCGAGGAGCTCGCCAGCCGCATCGCCGGCAGGAGGGTCGAGGACGCCAGCACGCCGACCCCCATCCTGCTCCGCGCCACTCCCGACGAGCTCGCCGGCATCATCGGCAGCACGCTGGGCGCTGCCAGTCGACGCGGTAAGTTCCTGCTCCTGCCCTTCGTGCGCGCCGGACGGACGGACGCCGTGCTGGCCGCCAATGCGATGCTGGCCGGGCGTTTCTGGCTGGTGGATAGTGGCGACCGCGTGCGCGCCCGCACCGGGCTGCGGCTGCGTTTGGATGACGGCTCCGAGCTGCGCTATGTCGACCGCGAGATGCTCGGCAAGCTCTACCTCGTCGCCCCCGCGTCGCTCAACGGCATCCCCGGCTGGGCCGAGATGGGGCCCGATGCCGACAACCCGGAGCTCACGCTCGAGCGCTTCCGCGAACGCATCCGACGGCATCCCGGGGAGCTGAAGCCGCTGCTGCGCAACAGCCGGTTCGTCGCGGGCATCGGCAACGCCTACAGCGACGAGATCCTGTGGGAGGCTCGACTGGCTCCATTCCGCCGTCGCAGCACGCTGGGGGCGGACGAGATCGAGCGGCTCTATGATGCGATGCGCTCCGTCCTGGCCGACGGCGTGGCCCGTCTCCGCACCCTGGTGCCGCCCGACATCCAGACGCAGCACCGCGAGTTTCTCAAGGTTCATCTGCGCGGCGGCGAGCCGTGCCCCCGCTGCGGGCGGCCGCTGCGCCAGATCGGCGGGCGCGAGGCGACCACGTTCTGCCGTACCTGCCAGCCGCCGATCTGATTGGGCCGCCCCGCTCAGGGAATGACAAGCTGCTGACCGATGAAAATGGTGTTCGGGTCCTCGATGTCGTTGGCCGCCTGCAGCGCGGCGGTGGTGGTCCCGAACTGGGCGGCGATAGCCGCCAGCGTATCCCCTTCCTGGACGACATAGGTCTGCACTGGCGGGGGCGGAGGCACCGTCGGCGTCGGAGTCGGCTGGGGCGTGGGGGCAAGGGTCGGAGCCGGCGTGGGCGACGGCGTGGGACTGGGGCTCGGGCTCGGCGACGTGGTGGGGCTTGGAGTCGGCCGGCGCGTGGGGCTGGGCGACGGATCGCCGGGCCCAACGAGCGCCGCGCCGTCCTCGCCTCTCAATGCCGCACTGGCGACCGCGATGCCACCGGCCCCGAGCAGCACGACGCCGAGCCCAACGGCCAGCAGCCGTGCGACGTCCGCGCGGCGCGCCTGCCCTGCGATCCCGCGCCAGGCAGGCTGCGGGGTCAGCACCATGCGCGTTGAGATCAGGCCGTCACCGATCGGCACCAGCCGCGGCCGCGCCCCGCCCGTGCGAGCCTCGTGCCCGAGAAACCGCTCGCAGCGCTGGTGCGCATCGGTAAGGCAGACCCGCACCTGCTGATAGCGCTCGAGGCTGGTCGGCGGCTGCTCAGCGTGGCACCGATGCCCGGGATCGGCGCCATCGACGGCCGTTCGGCCGTCGACCGCCAGCGCGAGCAGCGGGCAGACTCGGTCCACGTGACGAGCATATAGCAAGCGCCCCACCGGCAGGCCGGCGGGGCGCACGCATGAAGAATCCCGGCGACGACCTATTTTCCCAGGAGGTTGCCCCCCGAGTATCTTCGGCGCTGGAGAGCTTAACTTCCGTGTTCGGGATGGGAACGGGTGGGACCTCTCCGCTAGCGTCACCGGGATGGATCTTCAATTGTCGACAGCCGCGCTCGAGACGCGGGTGCGCGAAGGGTGGAAGCGTCGATCCATCGAGCGGCCGCATCGCCTGATGCGACCGTTCCGTCGCGTCCAGCAGCGTGCTAGTCGCGTGAACTAGGTCAAGCCCTCGACCATTAGTACCTGCTTCGCTGAACGCATTGCTGCGCTTACACGTGCGGCCTATCAAACAGCTAGTCTCGCTGCGGTCTTACCTGGTTAACCCAGTGGGGAACCTCATCTTGAGGCGAGCTTCGCACTTAGATGCTTTCAGTGCTTATC
>JBOGTC010000007.1:0-5109 GCA_050692055.1 Candidatus Limnocylindria bacterium
CCTAAGCGGCCTGCGCCCCGGCCCCGCGGCAACTCACAGGAGAGGAAGACCTCCGTGAGATCGACGTCGCCGCCTCGCAGATCACGATCCAGGGAGATCGCTACCCCGAACCGCTGGAGGGAAGGACCGGTCTCTGAGGCCGAGTCCACACACGGAGACCTTCATGACCACTTGGACAGCTGACGAACTGATCCGGATCGGCGACGCCGAGGAACTTCAGATCGCGTCACGACGCACGGACGGGAGCCTGCGTCGCTTCATCACCATCTGGACCGTCCGCCACGGCGACGACATCTACGTTCGATCCGCCTACGGTCCCAAGAACGGCTGGTTCCGACGCGCGGTGTCGTCGGGTGAGGGCCGCATCCGCGCCGGAGGTGTGGAGCGCGACGTCAGGTTCAAGCAGCCCGACTCCGCCGTCGATGCGGACGTCGACCGCGCATACCACGCCAAGTACGACCGCTACGGCCCACGCATCGTGGGGTCAGTCGTGGGACCCGAGGCAGCGCGGACAACGCTCAGGCTCGTGCACCGCTGAGGACTGCGGCGGATCGTTGTCCGGAACAACGACAGAGGTGAGGATGCGCTCAACCTCCGGCGACGAGTCCAGTGCACGAGCAGCAGGCAAGTTGTTCGGTTATGTGGCTTTCGAGGCTGTGGTCAGACGGCCTGCGAGTAGTGTGCTGTAATACGTCACTCCAACAGCCTGCCCGCGGCGTCGAGTTCTCCAGCTCGCGCGAGCCACGATGTGAGCTCATCGGGGACGGCCGACAGGGGAGTGGGTTCGAGCGTCATGTGCCCGTCGTCACCGCGCCCGACGACGAAATTGACCTCCATCTTCGGATCCAGCTCGGGGAAGTCCGAGCGGATATGCGCACCACGGGTCTCTTCGCGAGCGATCGCCCCTCGCAGCGTGGCTTCGGCGGTGCCCAGCATTGCCCGGAGGTCGAGGACGTGGGCAAGGTCACCCCATCCCTCCTCGCTGGGACGCACGTCGATGCTGGTCAGCACCGAGCGGACCTCGTCCAGCCTTCCGAGGGCCCGCCCCATGTCGGTGGCGTCGCGCACCACGCCGCAGTGCTCCCACATGAGATTCCGAACCTCGCGCTGGAGTGCCCGGCTCAGTTCGGTGCCGTTGTGGATGAGGCTATCGAGCTCGGCGTGTGCCTCGTCGATCGCTAGTCGGGAGCGCAGCTGCGATTCGCGTTCCAGTGAGAACCGCGCCGCCGCCTCACCGGCGCGACGGCCGAAGACCAGCGTCTCCACCAGCGAGTTGCCACCCAGCCGGTTGGCGCCGTGGAGTCCGGCCGTGCACTCACCGGCCGCATACAGTCCTCCGACCTCGCTGGCGTGGGTCGGCGGGTCGACCACGATCCCACCCATCGAGTAGTGCGCCGTGGGCGCAACCTCCATCGGCTCCTTGGCGATGTCGAGCATCTGATACTCCACGAACTGGCGGTACATGCGCGGCAGCTTGTCGAGGATTGCGTCCTTGCCGATGTGGGTCACGTCGAGGAACACCCCGCCGTTGGGGCCGCCCCTGCCTTCCTTGATCTCGGTGTAGTTGGCCAGGGCGATGCGGTCGCGGCTGCTCAGCTCCAGCCGCTCGGGGTCATAGTGCTGCATGAAGCGCTCGCCCTGGGCGTTGTAGAGCCGCCCGCCCTCGCCGCGCACGGCCTCGGTGACCAGCGTGCCGGCGGCCTCCTCCGGCAGCAGCATCCCGGTGGGATGGAACTGCACCAGCTCCATGTCCATCAGCCGCGCCCCGGCCTGGAAGGCCAGCCACATGCCCTCGCCGTAGTTCTCGTCGCGCCGTGACGAGCTGCGACGCCAGATGCGCGTATGCCCGCCGCCGCACAGGATCACCGCGTCGGCTTCAAAGATGGTGCGATCCCCGCTGTGGAGATCGAACGCAAGCGCGCCGAAGCACTGGCCCTCGGCGCTGAGCAGGCGCGAGACATACTGGTCTTCGATCACCGGGATACCGAGCTTGTGCGCCTGGTCGGCCAGGGTGGAAAGGACGGCTCGGCCCGTGTAATCCCCGGCGTAGCAGGTGCGCCGGTAGGTGTGGGCGCCGAAGTAGCGCTGGTCAAGCCTGCCGTCGCTGGTGCGCGCGAATGGGCAGCCCCAGTCCGCCAGCTCGTTGATTGCCGCCGGTGCCTCCCTGGTCATGATCTCGACCACCCGCGGGTCGCTCAGGTAGTAGCCCTCGCGCATGGTGTCGGCGAAATGCTGCTGCCACGAGTCCTCGGGGTCGACGGTGCCAAGCGCCGCGTTGATCCCGCCGGCGGCGAGGACGGTGTGAGCATCCAGCCGGTTGCGCTTGCCGATGACCACCACGTCGACGCCGGCGTGGCGGGCCGCAATCGCGGCTCTGAGACCGGCGGCGCCGCTCCCGATCACCAGGACGTTGCACGCGCGGGTTCGGCTCTCCGGTCGGTGGCTCATCGAGTCGCTTCCTCTTCTGCGCGCAGTGGTCGGTGAAGTGGCCCGCCGTCTACCGGTCCGGCCGATCAGGGTCGACGCTTCGCCCTTCGCCGGTGCGGCATACCGAGATCAGGGGCAGACCGAGGTCGTGGACCTTCGCCAGCAGGCCATGCAAGGCCGCCTGATCGGCGACAGGTCCGGCGATCATTGTGACCTTCTGTCCTTCGGTATGGATCTCGAGCCCGTCGAACTATGCCGACCGACGAGCATCGAGGATACCTTCAACTCCCCGATCCGGCCCTGGCGGCCGGCCACCTCGACCGCTGGCTGGCCTGGGCGCGCCGCTCACGCATCCCCGCCTTCGTGGCCCTGGGACGGAGCGTTCGTTCAGCAGCGGGATCGCATTCTGGCCGCCGTCGAGCTGGCGGTATCGAAGTCACGGCTGGAAGGGCTCCGGTCCGGCTCGATGAGCACTTTGCCATACAGGCAAGTGTTCATCCTGAGCACGAAATCGGTGGGCGGCTAGCTCAGCCCAGCGAAGAACGCGGAGGGCGCGAAGGGTGATCCATCGGCTCGGCTGCCCCTCGGTCTCGCCGAGGTCGACGAGCAGTTTGTCGTGGTATGCGTGGTCGAGCGGCCAGCGGCCGTCCGCGTCGCGCTTCGACTCGACGATGCCGAGGGCCTCGGCTGTCCGCTCGTCGGCCTCGGGTCGGGCCTGGCGGAAGTAGTCGAGCGCGCGCACGACGTCGTAGAACCACTTATTCGGGAAACCGACGTACAGCCAGCGCTTCTGCGGGATCTCACCGTCCGACAGGCGGCGGAGCAGCCGGCGCACGAGCAGGTACTCCTCGCCGCGAAGGCGCGCGGCGGCCACGTCGCCGTTCGCCCCGGTCGAGCGCTCGTACTCGAGCAGGCCCTCGAGGACGTTGAGCGTCGAGTCGAACGAGCCGCGCGTCGAGCCGCGCTCCTGCTCGCAGTTCCAGCCGCCGTCCGCCATCTGGTCGTTGAGCAGCCGGTCGACGATCCCGCGCACGTCCTGGCCGAAGTAGGCACCGATCGCGACGACTCGGCCGTTGATGCACGGCTCCACCTCGCCCTCGAAGAAGCGGAGGTTCTCGTCGTACTCCCAGCGCGCGGCCTCGTGGACCGGCGCGATGGCCCGCCGCGCCTCCTCGCTGGCTGGGTCGAGGCCCATGAGATACAGCATGTGGAGCGCGTCCACCGTGGAGATCCACTCGGGGAAGAACGTGCCGCCGTTCCACCGCCCGTCGGGGTCCTGAGCGGCGAGGAGCTGGGCGCCCCAGCCCTCGCGTGCCACCCGGGCGCGCTCGGCGGCGACGTCGTCCGCGGGCGCGTCGGTGAGGTCGCGCATCACCTGCCAGCGGATGGATGGATCGGAGTCGAGGAGCCAATCGACGACGTTCATGTGCCGATGATGACACCGATAGCTGACACCGTCTGGCAGGGATGTCTAAGCGGCCGGCGCGCGCGACACGCCCGGCCCGATGAGTTTTCCCCGCGGACCGGTCTTATTCGTACACGAGGCAACCCAAGGAACCACGACCATGGACCAGACGAACCTTGACATCTACGGCCATGCGCCGCTCCCGTGGTCACGCGCGGCCGAACAGGTCGACGCCGCGGTCGGCCAGAGTGCCACACATTTTCTCGCGACGGTCCGACCCGACGGACGGCCGCATGTCGCGGGTGTTGGCGCCCTCTGGGTCGACGGCAAGTTCTACTTCACGAGTGGTGCCGGGACGCGCAAGAGCCGAAACCTCGCCGAAAAGGCGGACTGCGTAATCTCTGTCAAATTGCCTGACCTCGACCTTGTCGTCGAGGGCGCCGCGGGTGACGTCCCAGACCTGCTGGAAAAGTTGAAGACGGCGTAGCCTCCGAAGCGGAAGTTGCAGAACCGCTGAAGGAGGTACGCCGTGAGGAACAGAGTAGCCGTCAGCGAGCGGCTGGTCGAGCAGATCGATGCGATCCTGCTCGAGGGAGTTGTCGATCCTGACCGATTGAGCCAGCTGGCCCGCCTGAGTGCCCAGCTCGTCATCCAGTGCGCGGTCGAGGACGAGGTGGCCACGTTCCTGGGCCGCACCAGGTACCAGCGCCTCGACGCTGCGGTGGGCTCGCGCAACGGCCACCGCCCGCGCCGGATCCAGACCGCAGAGGGGGAGATCGTGGTTCAGGTGCCACAGGTGCGCGACAGCCTGACCCGCTTCGTTTCGAGCGTCATCCCCGACACCCGGAGCATTGCGCGCACCCGGCCCCTGGAGGCGCTGGTCATCGGCGCCTACGTGCGCGGCCTGTCCGACCGCGACATCGAGGACCTGGCCCGCGAGGCTGGGCTCGGCAGCCTGAGCCGGAGCAGCGTCAGCCGGTTGTGCGGGGAGCTCAGGGATCGCTACCGCGCCTTCCGCGCCCGCAGCCTGGCCGACATCCGGCTGCTGGCCTGCTTCATGGACGCCATCTACCTGCCGGTCCGGCCCGCTGGTCCCCGCGAGGGGGTCCTGGTGGCCTGGGGCTTCGACCTCGACGGCGAGCGCGTGCTGCTCGACGTGTGCCTCGGCCAGCGCGAGCGGCTCGACGACTGGCTGGAGCTGGGCAGGGGGCTAGCCGCCAGAGGCCGGGCCGAGCCGCTGCTGGTGGTCGGCGACGGCGCTCCCGGCCTGGTGCGGG
>JBOGTC010000008.1:0-3831 GCA_050692055.1 Candidatus Limnocylindria bacterium
CGCTACGGCGCCTCGGCCGCCGACGAGCGCGCGCGGGCCGCCCACCGCCGCCTATCGCCCGGCGACCGGCTCTGACGCGCGTGTTGCAGCTGCAGCAGCCCCTTCCATCAGGAAGCGACGCCGACGACTTCCTCGACCGCGCCGTGGCACCCCCGCTCCGCGAGCTGAGACCGGACGTCTCCGAGCCGCTGCTGGAGATCCTTGCCGAGCTGATCGACAATGCCATGACCCACGGCGACAGCCCGGTTGGCAGCGAGTTCAGCCTGCGGGCCGACGCGGCTAGCGTCCTCACTACCGTTATCGATCACGGGATCGGGATCCGAGCCCACCTGGCCCGAGCCGGCGTCGCGACCGAGAACGACGCGCAGGCGATCGGGGTCGCCGTCCGTGCTGGTACCACCGGAGCGCACGAGCCGCGAGGTTACGGCCTGCCGGACAGCATCGAGGCTCTGGACCGCGTGGCACCAGCCAGCCTGACGATCCGCTCTGGAGCCGGCCAAGGCTCGTTCGAGACTCATGGCCAAGCGGCGTTCAGCGATCTGGACGCTACAATCGGCGGCACGATGGTCACCGTCCGCATAGCCAGGGTGCTGCACCCATGATCGAGGCGACTTACCGCGTGCCCGGCGACATCGCGGGGACCCGGCGGCGGGCTGAACGATTGCGCCAGGAGATCACCGCGCAGCTGAGTGATCTCCCACGAGACGGCCGACTCGAGATCGACCTGTCCGGTGTGACGGTCATGTCCGGCGCATTCGCCGACGAACTCGTGGGCAAGCTGATGAACGATCGGCCAGGTGACTCGAGCATTGTCTTCGTCAGCGACAGCGAGGGAGTCCGTGGCAAGGTCGCGCTCGTGCTGACCCGACGGCAGACGGCCGCGTGGATGCGTAGCACGTCCGACGCGCGTCCGGTGCTGGTCGGAGCCGGTTCCAACATCGCCGCCGCGAGATAGGGACTGACCCGCCCCGCCGGCTGGCGTAGCCAGATGTTCGGCGGTAGCCGCTTCATATCGGTCCAGCAGGCGCAGGCAGGCACGGTCGCGCATGAGCAGCAGACCGATGTCGAGCACCGCAGCAGAGCGCTCGGGCCACGTGCGGAAGTGCGCGCTCATCTGTGCGATGTTCCCGCGAGCTATTGCGCGGAATGAGCACGAAATGGCGTCGCGGGACTGACGCGGGTAGGCATGGTCGCACGACGGTCCCGCGTCACTTCGGATCGGCCGGTCCCGGGCGCGGCGCGGCGGTGGACCTCGGCCTCGACCTGGTCCAGCGGTCGGGCGTCGCGGGCATCGCTGGCGACGATCAGAGCCTCGGCGACGGCGGGGTCCGGGAGGTGACCTGCCGCGCTGCCGGATGGCGATCCGCACCGAGCTCGACGGCGAGACGGCGGTGCTGACCGCCGACGTGTTGCCCGAGCCGGCTCGCACGGGCAGTGCCGCGCTGGTGCGTCGCCTGTCCGACGCGCGCGACGGGCGTCCAGTGGTCGCGCCGGGGCAGCGGTGAGCGGTGTCGCGCGAGTGTCGCGCTCAGCGTCAGGCTCAGCGTCACCATAGCTGACAGCAGGCTGACGATGAGCGCGACAGCCGATCGTGCGCAGGCGGCGATGGGCCGCAAAGCCGACTCGCTTCGCTCCACCCCGGCCGGAGCCATCTGACCGGGGCTGCCCGCCCGCGACCGGCACCTGCTGCTCTGGCTGCTCACCGGCCACGTGACGCGCGCTGTCACAAGTGTCACCAAGAGAGGTGTCGCGCCCCGGTACGCCTCCCTGTTCGCGTCCATGTTCGCTAATGACGTCACGAGGTCGAACAGCGACATGACACCCCATCGCGCTCGCGGCGGGAGCCCACGAAAAGCCGACTCACTTCGTTATCCCCTCCCCCGTGGGAACTGGAGGGGAGATCCCGAACTTACAAGAACTTTCACGAGACGATAGTTTGGGCGCCCCTGACCGATTCAGGCGTAGAGATCGGCCGCCGAGAAGCAGCGCACGCCGCGCTGGTTCCGGACCTCCTCTAGGCAGCCGGTGCGCCCGTACAGCAGGCGCAGAGGCGAGAGGAACGCGGCGGGCAGAGCCTGCTTGTGGAGGTCGAGCCGCGTCAGGACATCGCGCCGCACGGCGCGCTGTGACCATTTGGCCTCGCCCACGAAGCTGACATCGCGGCCGGACAGGCCGACGAGGTCGATCTCGTGCTTCCCATCGGCGCTCCACCAGCCCTCGACCCGGTCGGCCTGCAGCTCGCCGGCGGCGGCCAGCCACCGCGCATGCTCGCGCGCCAGATCCTCGAACACGGGACCCATGTAGTCATCGAGCCCGGGCAGGATGCGGCGCTCGACCAGCTGTGCGCCCAGGCCGCGCGCGATGTCGGCGCGATGCGAGCCGATGAAGCGGAACCAGAAGGCGAAGTAGGGATCGGCGATGCGGTAGATGGCGCGCTTGGTCTTGTCCGGATCGTCGAGGGCCGGCACCCGGCGCTCGAGGATGCCGAGCGTGGTGAGCCGCTTCAGCGGACGCTCGACCGCCACGCGCGCGTAGTCGCCAATCTCACCGGGCCGCGTCTTGCCGATCGCCACGGCGGTCAGGATGCGGAACGCGCCCTCCGTCTCGGGAAGCTCGCCAGAGAGGACGAGCTCGGCGGCGTCGACCAGAGGGCTGGCCGGCGAGCCGAACAGGCGAACAAGGTTCGCGCGCAGATCGGACTCGGCATCCCATTGCTCCAGGTACAGCGGCGTGCCGCCGCAGATGCCGTACATGGCTGCCCGTTCCGCCGGCTTGAGGCGCTCCACGAAGCGGCCGGCGGCGCGATAGTCGAGCGGCAGCACATGGAGGCTCAACGTGGCGCGCTGATGCAGCGGGGCGGCGGCGCCGGCCAGGGCGGTCATGTAGGCCACCGCCGAGCCGCACAGCACGAGCATCACGCCGCTGCGGCGTCCACGCTGGTCCCACCAGCGTTGCACCACGCTCTCCAGGCCCGGAGTCGAGCCGGCCAGATAGGGGAACTCATCGAGCACCACCACCAGCCGCTCGGAGCCGGCGCGCTCGGTGACGACATCCAGTGCCGTCGACCAGTCGGGGAATGCGTATCCGGACGGGAGGCCCTCGGCGCCAAGCTGCTCGCGCACCGCATCGGTGAAGGCCGCGAGCTCGACCGGGGCGCTCTGCTGGGTGGCGGTGTAGTAGAGGCTGCGTCGACGGCGGCCGAAGGCCTCGAGCAGGTAGGTCTTGCCTACCCGGCGCCGGCCCCACACGATGGCCAGCTGTCCGCCGCGCGCCGCTGCCGCGCTCTCCAGCGCTTCGAGCTCCCGCTCGCGATCGATCAGGTCGGCCATGCACGAACGCTATCATGCATGGCTGCATCATGCAACCCTGCATCCTTGCGTCCCAGGCGGCGCACAATGTGGCACACAAATCGGGTTCCCCCCGCAGGGCGACGTGCCTAGCATCGGTCCTCTCTCGGCAGGGCTTCCCGCCCACCTGGCTTCGGCCATCGGTGAGGCGGCATGCGTCGCTCGCGGGACGGTCGGTCAGGACCGGCACCCCGCCGAGCCCAATCCATCGGATCAGACGAGAAGGAGCGAGTGGCGAAGTCGCGCGAACGGAGAGTGGATCCGACCGATCTATCCCTGCGGGGCCGGATCGGCGCCCACCTGCTCCACGCTCGGTACGACTCGCGGGCGCTGACCGCCAACGCGCGGGCCGCCTTCCTGGCGGGCTTCGAGCGAGCGGTCGACCCCGATGGCCTTCTGCCGGCCGACGAACGTCGGCGGCGGGCGGCCCACCTGCGCGCCGCGCACTTCGCGCGCCTGGCTCGCCTCAGCGCCCTGGCCCGCA
>JBOGTC010000009.1:0-5640 GCA_050692055.1 Candidatus Limnocylindria bacterium
AGTGCTTGTCGACCTCGGCAGGCTGGACCTCGATCTCGAGGACCACCTTCGAACCCGTCTCGGGTCGTGTCGATACGGTGACCAAGTCAGCTCCTGGCGTACGTGGTGGGCGAGGCGAGATTCGAACTCGCACGTCTTTCGACACCGGCTCCTAAAGCCGGCGCGTCTGCCGTTCCGCCACTCGCCCACGGGACTGCGCGGCGGTTCGGCGTGAGTCTACCAATGGACCGATGCGGCCGCCCCGATCATCGCGAGCTTCGGCGTCTCGGGCGCGTGCTTCGCGTACGAATCGCCCGTGGAAACATCGCGATCGGTGCCCGATCGTCGCACGGCGGCTGCGAGTGGCGATCGTTGCACCACATGTGCGAGTGGCGATCGTTGCACCACATGGAGGTATCGGTGAAGAAGAGGCCGATTCAGCCGTCTGCTTCGCCGTCGCTTTCACCCGGTGCAACGCACGGGGAAATTGAGCGACCACGGCGGCTCTTATTCCCCGTTATCTCCATCCCATGCAACGTCCACAACGGCGGCAACGCAACCGCGATGCACGCCGGAGCCGCCCACAGCGATTGCAGCTCGCCTATCTATCCCGACCGGCTGCGGGCGCTCATTCCCGAGTAGTCTTCGCGATCGGCGTCCTCGGGGCGATCGACGGCGGCCGCGCGACGGCGCTCTTCAGGCGATTTCGCCACGTCCTGCTTCGCCCGGTCGGCCTCCGGCTCGGCGGCACCGCCGGCCGTGCCCATGGCATCCAGCGCGGGGTGACCGCTGGGCGGCTCACCGGACAGGAAGCGCTCCACCGCCTTGCGCGCCAGCGCGGCGGTCAGGATCGCGGCTCCGGCCTCGAACGCGCGCCATCCGGCGCGACCCGGGCCCGGTGGGCCCTCCGCAAGCTCCTTTGCCAGCTTCTTGCTCACCTTGCCATGTTTGCGCGGGTCGTGACGCCAGCGCAGCAGCTCGGCGCTCAGCGACTGGCGCGCCTCCGCAGCGCGCGGGCCGACGCTCCCCGCCATCTGGTCCACCCAGTGCTGCAGGGTCCTGGGCAGCGCGTCGTATGCCTTCTCCGGCTCGGTGCGCATCAAGCGCCGCCGGACCTGGTGCGCGACCCGTATCGGCCCACCCGCGATGAGGAAGAGCGCGCCGGCGCCGAGCCCCACGAAGAGCGCGGGGTTCCGCTTGAAGCGTGTCTTGAGGTCGAGGGCGTTGCGCAGCTGGGCTGCGGTCCGCTCGAGCTCCGTGCGCTTCGCGTCGACCTCTACTCGCGTCTCAGCAAGCGTTTCGCCCATTCGACGTCCTCCTTGACCGATGCAATCGTTTCCTCCGGCGTGAAGCTCGCGGATCGCAGCTTGCCGATGCCTCGCAGCGCCAGGGCGATGACGAGCAGGAGCAGGAGCGCGAGGATGATGAGAGACACCCACCACAGGCCGAGCACGAACAGGGCGGCGATGATGCTGCTGATGAGCGCGATCAGGAAGACGAGGCCGATACCGGCGGCGATGGCAAGCAGGACGACGCCTGAGCGGACCTGGCCGAGGTTCTCGCCCATCTCCTGCTTGCCGCGCTGCAGCTCGAGCTTCGCAAGCGCCACCCCGCCGCCGAGCAGGCGCTTCACCAGCGTGAAGGCGCTCTCGCGGCGCGGCCGATCGCCGATCGTCATGCATCCTCCGAGAGTGAATCGTGGCTTCCGCCCTCACGTCGCGTGGACGCAGCACGGCTCAGGTGATTCTAGCAACGAGCACATGGGGTGCCACGGCGCCGCGCCGGATCTGCCGCTATCCTTCCCCGCCAATGGCCAAGCGACGAACCTCTGGGATCCAGCGCCGCCAGCGCGCCAGTGCCGACGCCCTCAACCGCCGGCTCGACGCTCCGGGCGGTTCCGTGCTGAGCGGGCTGCCCGATTGGAGGCTGCTCGCCATCGGCGGGCTGCTGGTGGTCGGCGTGATCCTCGTCGTCGCCGTCCTCGTCTTCGGCTCCGGCCCGAATCCGAACGCTGGCGTGGCGCAGCCGAACGCCGGCCAGGAGCATGTCACGGACGGCACGAACGTCCGGGCGACCCAAACGGCGGCTGCGTACTCCTCGACCCCGGCCACGTCCGGCCCGCACTGGAACAGCCCCGCGAACTGGGGCGTGTACGAGGCGCCGCAGCCGGAGTCCCAGCTCGTCCACAACCTCGAGCACGGCGGCATCGTGATCTGGTATCAGCCGGACGCGGTCGACGCGGACGGCGTGGCAGAGCTCGAGAACCTCGTCCGCAGCCAGGTCAGCCAGGGCGTGGGCGGACGGTTCAAGTTCATCGTCAGTCCGTGGGAGGGCCCGGAGCTGGAGCAGCCGATCGCCGTGACCGCCTGGACGTTCTTGCTCTTCCTCGATGACGTCGACCTCGACGCGATCCGCGGCTTCGCGGACGCGCACTACGGGCTGGCGCCCGAGCCGAACGGCGGCCCCCCAGCGCCCGCCGGATGACGGCCAGGGGCGGTTGACGCTCACTGCCCGCCTGCGGCATCATCTCCACGGGCGCCTAGCTCAACGGCAGAGCAAGTGACTCTTAAGTCTCCGGATGGAAACGCTGTGCTCCGAGCGTGCGATTGCGAGCGAAACGTGCTCAGTTATATGCTGCATCAAGGCGGCACAGGTCCCTGGCCTTGAATCGGTTCATGACGGCTCCATCGCCCAACATCGACCACGCCCTCGCGGCATTCTTGGATGACCGGCTGTCTGCCGGTGAGCCGGATCGGTTCTGGACCGATGTCGTTGAGCTTCTCAAGGACAGCCTCAATGGCTACGCCTACGAGGACTTGGATCGCTTCGAGCGTCGTCGCTGGGAGCAAGCCTTCGAGGCGGGCGACGAGGAGGCTTTCACCAAATTGTTCGGCCCGGACAAGATCCCGAGCCATCTCGGCGCATTTCTGGGCTGGTTCATGATCCGCAAGGTGATCGGGCCACCCGAGCTGACCGCCGCCGCCGGACCCGTCAGTCGCGAACTGCTCAACTGGCTCGGGGAGCGTGGCTGGATCGCGCCCGCCGAAGCCGCCGACGCAACCGAGCGGGCCGATCAGGCGACGCGCGACTTGCCGCGCGCCGAGCGACTGGGCCAGCTCCTGTACCGACAAGCACAGCGCGCTCGGATCGATCAGACGGCGCTGGCCGACGACGACTACGTCGAGGATCACCTGACGATCGCGCGGGTCGAGCCGAAGGCGCTGTGGTTCGACGGCGGAATCGGCCCACTGCCGATCTCCGCTGCGGCGGCCAAGCTCGCGCAGCCGGGGTGGTCCATCAACCTCGTCATCGGCCGCGTGGACGGTGTCTGGCACGCGCTCGAGGTCGGCAACGTCTACCCGTAGCCCGGCGATCAGGGAGTGTCGGCCGACAGCCGTGCCTCGATCTCGGCGATCAGATGCGGAAGGTCGCTGCTGATCACATCGTCCAGGATATCGAGATCAAGCTTGTCGTAGTCGTGGGCCATCACCTCGCGCATGCCCTTGGCCTGCTTCCACGGAATCCCCGGCATCGCCGCCTGCTGCTCGGGCGTGACGCGTTTCAGACACTCGGCCACCTCCTCGACCCGCTTGGCGGCCGCGTCGATCGTCTTGAGGTCTTCCCGCCACATCGGGCCGCCGGTGCGCACATGATCGATGGCCACACGAGCGCTGGCAGCGGCTCGTCGGAGCCACTCACGATCCCGATCGTTCAAAGAGGGTCACCCCTTCCTGCCGTGCTCGACGCAGCGCGGGCTCATTCATAACGCGAGCGTTGACGAGATCGACATCGCGGTCCAGCAGCTCCTCGAGCCGTTCCCTCATGTCGATCAGATTGGAGATCCTCGGGCGTGTTCCCGGCATCGGCTCGATCATCACATCGACATCCGAGTCCGGGCGGAAGTCCTGGCGCACGGACGAGCCGAACGCGACCACCCGCGCCAGTCCGTGGTCGACCGCGAGGTTCGCCAGCGCACGCCGCGATAGGCGGGGCAGCGACGGATGGAGACGCCCCAATCGGATCGCGTCGAACGAGCCGTGCTGGTGGGGATCGCGGAAGCTTCGCATCGCCGAGCCTTTCACTTCCGTCATGCGCAGCCCGCGCTCCCGAAGCGCCGGACTCTCGAGCAGCGCACTGCGCACATCCTCCCGTTCGAGCAGCTCGAAGGCGATGGCGTCGGGACGCGAGCGGTTGATGCGGGTCAGGGTCAAGGTCAGTCGCGCGACGTCGGCCGCTTCGGCGAACGGCGAAAGCACGACCAGGTAGCCATCCGCGTCGCGACCGGCGAACTGGACCGCACGATTGGCCTGCAGCACGACGTCCATCGCCCGCTCGACTGGCGCGGCCCGCAGCGAGAACTCGACGAGCGCATCGATCGCGGGATGAGCGGGATTACTTGCATAGCGTGGCGGCCGTTCCCGGCTCGTCACCACCAGTCCATCCTCGAGCAATGAGCCGATGGCGCGCTGTGCGCTGCTCAGCGGCGCGTCCAGGGCGTCAGCCACCCCTTGGAGGCGTATGCCCTCTGGGTGCTGCGTGAGAACCATGACCGCTTCACCGATGCGCTCGCCGTAGCTCGTGACCATGGGTCCCCATATTGCTACGCAAGTTGCGTAGTGTCAATCTCGCCTGTCTCCCCGAACGGAGTGGCGGCTCGGCGGTGTTGCCAGCAACCCAGATCGCGTGGCGAGGTGCCTGATAACGTAGACGTTGCTCGCGTGGAGGTGATGTCGTGCGGGGAACCGGTCCCACGGAACCCTGTGGCGAAATGATGCTGCGCAGGAGATCTCTATGGGCGGGAGAGGTATAGATCACTTTAGTGATGTCGGCTTTCGGCGCGACCCGGCCCTGAGCACGACCCGTTGACACCTCCGCCGTCACCCAAGTGTCGCGGCTGTTGCCGACGCACCCGCCGCGGACGCGTTGCGGGACACGACACGGTTCCAATGGACGTCGTTAGCGCCACACGTGGCGGCCAAGGTGGCCGACCGCGGTCAGCAATCGATCATCCAACGCCTCAGGCCCGTCATCGGTCAACAGGCACAGCGGACCCAGCCGCGGCAGCTCCCATTCGGTCTCGAACGAGGCCATCTCGCGCGTCGCCAAGCGCTGGCCGTCGGGCGCGCGCCAGATGGCGCCGAAGGGATCGGCCATCAGCTCGGCGGCGGTCGTCACCCAGCACGATGCCTTCTTGTGGCCGGGCAGCTCGTACTCGTCGAGCCAGCGCCGCAGGCGGTAGGCCAGCGCCGCAGCGCGGCGTGGCGACTCGACCACGAAGCCGACGTGCATGGACACCTCGCGGTTCGACAGGTGCCCGGAGTAGGTGCGCGCCTTGGCGGCCAGGATGGCGCCGCGCTCGGTGCCCAGGTCGCGCTCGATGAACAGCGCCACCGCCCGGTCTCCGACGCCGAAGACGGCCAGCGCATCGGGCCGCAGGTAGCCACCGAAGCCGAGGGCGATGGCGCGCTCGGGAGCCCAGCCGGCCAGGTAGGCGGCATGGCTCGCAGGCGCGGCCAGGATGGCCGTCAGCAGGTCGTGGGTGGCCAGCTGATGGATGACCGGTGAGGGTGCCTCGACCTTGTCGGGCGCGCTGAGGCGGCCGTCCCAGATCAGCTGCGCCAGCCCGGCGCGGGCGGCCTTGGTCAGGGCGTAGGCGAAGCG
>JBOGTC010000010.1:0-5580 GCA_050692055.1 Candidatus Limnocylindria bacterium
AGCTGGTCGCGACGGCGTGGCTGACGCCCACGAACGCGGCGAACCGCTCCTCGAACTCACGGACCTTCGGTCCCTGCGCCAGAGAGCCGGAGGCCAGGGCCTCCCAGACGCTCTGCTTCTCCTCCTCACCCATCTGCGGGCGAGCGATGGGGATCACGATGCGGATGCCTCCCGTGCTGCGAGCTGCGAGGCGCCATCGGTGCCGGGCGACTGCGCGTGATGCCGTTCCAGCGCCGCGACGATGCGCTGCGCGGCACGGCCGTCGCCGAAGAGCGCTGGATGGGGCATGTCTCGTTCCATGATGACCGGATCGGCAAGGATGGTGGCGGCGATCGAGGGGTCGGTGGCCACCCGGTTCCAGCCGGCATCCACCGTCTCGACCCACTCGGTCTCGCTGCGCAGCGTGACACACGGCACGCCGGACAGGTAGGCCTCCTTCTGAACGCCGCCGGAATCGGTCACCACCAGGCGCGCGTGGGCTTCGAGCGCGACCATCTCCAGGAAGCCGACCGGGGCGATGGGCAGGATGTTCGGCGGCAGCTCCATCGCGCCCGCGTCGAGGATGGCGCGCGTCCGTGGATGGACGGGAAAGATGACCGGCAGGTCGCCGGGCAGCGCGGACAGCCAGGCGGCGAGACGGCCCGGCTCGTCCACGTTCTCGGCGCGGTGCATCGTCAGCAGCAGGTATCCAGGATGCTCGCGCGCCACGGCCGGCAGGTGCGCGGCGGCGCGATCGGCGGCCCAGGCATGCCCGTCCACCATGACGTCGCCCACCAGCTCGGCTCGGGCTTCGAGGCCCTCTCGCGCCAGGTTCGCCATGGAGGTGGGGGTGGGCGCCAGCAGCACGTCGGCCAGGTGATCGGCCACGACCCGGTTGCGCTCCTCCGGCATGCGCCCGTTGAAGGAGCGCAGGCCGGCCTCGACGTGGGCGATCCACGGGCGCCCGCCGCCGGCGTACTGCAGCTTCGAGGCGACGACGGCGCCGGCCAGGGTCGAGTTCGTGTCGCCGTAGACCACCACGCCGTCCGGCTCGTGCTCGAGCACGACCGGCTCGAGCCGCTGCAGCATCGCGGCCGTCATCGCCGCGTGGGATGCGCTGCCGACCCCCAGGTTCACATCCGGCTCCGCCATCTCCAGGTCCCGGAAGAACGACGCGCTCATCGACTCGTCGTAGTGCTGGCCGGTGTGGACCACCACCTCGGTGTGCGCGGCGCGCAGCACGCGGCTCACCGGCGCGGCCTTCACGAACTGCGGGCGCGCGCCGACGACGGTGAGGACCTTCACGCGCCGGGCTCGGGTGGGAACGGATCTCCGCAGCGCGGGCAGCTGCCTCGGAACCGCGTGCCATCCGCCCCGTCGCGCAGCGGGCTGCCGCACGGACAGGCGCTGCCGATGCGGCGTGCGGGATTTCCGGCCACCAGCTCGAAGTCGGCGACGCTGCGGGTGACGACGCTGCCCGAGCCGACCATCGCCCAGCGGCCGATCTCGAGCCCGGGCAGGATGGTGCTGTTGGCGCCGAGCGCGGCGCCGGCGCGCACGAGCGTCTCGCTCAGCTCCCAGTCCGCACTGGTCTTCAGGCTGCCGTCTCGGTTCACGGCGCGGGGGACCCGGTCATTGGTGAAGCACACGTGCGGGCCGACGAAGACGCCGTCCTCCACGGTCAGGCCGTGGAACAGGCTGGCGTTGTTGCCGATCTTCACGTTGTCACCGACGACGACGTGGGCGTCCACGTAGACGTTCTTGCCGATGATGCATCCGGCGCCGATGCGGGCGTGCTCGCGGACCTGCGATTGGTTCCAGACGCTCGTTCCGGGACCGATGGACGCCTCGGCTGACACCTCGGCGGTGGGGTGGATGCGCACGTTCGCGCGCTCGGCCATGCGACCTCCTTGGTCGCGGCCGATTCTAGCGCCGTGGCTGCCTAGCCGAAGGCGCGATGCAGGAAGGCGGCCATCTGCTCCCGCGTCACGGGGCCGCGCGGACAGAAGCGCCCGTTGCCGCAGCCGGTCCCGATGCCGGCCGCGGCCAGCCGGTTGATATCGGCTTCGTGAATGCTCCCGTTGTCGTCGCTGAAGTAATCACGGGTTGCGGCAGGCAGGTTCAGCGCCCGGGCGAGGAAGCTCGCCATCTGCTCGCGGTTGACGACCGCCCCGGGGCAGAAGCGCCGGTCGTCGCAACCGCCGGTGATCCCGCTCTGCGCCAGGCGGTTGATATCGCCGTGGTGGATGCTGTGCGCGTCGTCCACGAAGTAGTCGCGGCTGGCGGCCGGCAGGTTCTTGGCCCGGGTCAGGAACGAGGCCATCTGCTCGCGCGTGACCGCCGCCGTGGGGCAGAAGCGATCCTCGGCGCAGCCGCTGGTGATGCCGGATTGCGCCAGCCAGCCGATGTCGTCGATGAACGGCGAGAAGGCGATGTCGCTGAAGCCGTAGAAGAGCACATCGGCCCGGATCGAGTACGCGGCCCGGTTGCCGTTGGCCAGCCAGTTGCTGACCTTGACGATGATGCGCGTCGCCCCCGCCAGCGAGATCGAGGCGAGCTCGGTCGCCGCCGGGTTCGTCGGGTGATCGACGCGGACCAGCCGCGTGCCGTCCGTTCGGAACAGCTCGAGCACCGGGTCGATGGGCAGGGTGCTGCGGTTCCATGGATAGTCCAGCGTGTGGGGGACGGCGGTGACCCGGACGTCCAGCCGCCCGGATCGCGGGACGTCCACCGCGAAGAAGTCGACGTCACCGGCAGGATGGATCGACGGCCGCACCGTGGTGCCGAGCGCGAGCCGCGACGCCCTGCCGATGCTGTTGTTGCTCTCCAAGGCGTCGCCCGGCGAGCTGGCCGGGCCCGGCGACGAGCCGCCGACCGCCCGGTGCGCATTGACGCGGCCACGGCCGTAGCGATTGTCCCAGCCCGCATAGCCAAGATCGTCGACGGTCGAGAAGAGCCGATTCACGACCTGCTGGTTCGACCAGGTGGGGTAGCGCGCCTGGATCAGGGCCACCACGCCGGCGACGTTGGGCGCCGCGAATGACGTGCCGCTGATGTACGTGTGCGACCCGTACGACGGGATGCAGGTGGTGCAGTTCGTGGTGCGCACCGATCCGCCGGGCGCGCTGACGTCCACGTCGGGGCCGAAGCTGGACCAGTGCGTGAACTCGTCGTCGCGCTGCGTGGCGCTGACGGAGATGACGTTGGCGTAGCTGGCGGGGAAGAACCGCTGCTCGCGACCGTTGTTGCCGGCGGCCCCGATGAGCACCACGCCCTTGTCCCAGGCGTAGTTGATCGCGTCCTGGACATAGGTCGTGCTCGGGAAGCCGCCCACGCTCATGTTGATGACGTCCGCGCCGTTGTTGGCCGCCCAGACGATGCCGGAGGTGAGGTCGGAGGTCTCCCCTCGTCCGTCCTCGTTCATGATCTTCACCGGCATGACCTTGTCGCTCCAGCTGATGCCGGCGATGCCATAGCCGTCGTTGGGCTTGGCGGCGATGATGCCGGCGACCCAGGTGCCATGGCCGTTGTCGTCCGAGGCGTTCGAGTCGTTGTTCACGAAGTCGTGGCCCGCCACGAGCCGCCCGGTCAGGTCGGGATGGTTGAACTGCACGCCGGTGTCGAGCACCGCCACGATGCCGCTGCCTCCCCTCTCGATGGCCCACGCATCGCGCACCCGCATGCGGTCAAGCGAGTACTGGTCCCGGGTCAGCGGATCGTTGACAGCCACGTCCGTGACGGCGCCCTCGTTCGCCAGGTGAACCACGTAGTCGGGCTCGGCATAGGCGACGGCCGGGTCCGCACTCAGCTCGGCGATGACCTGGTCGACCGGCCGGCCCTCGGTCGAGACGACCGTGGGCGTCGGATCCTTGGCCGGCGCATCGAGCGTCTCGAGCACCGCCAGGCCCCGGCTGCGGGTGATCGTTGCCGCCCGAGCTGCATCACGCCAACCGACCACGACGCGGCCGGGGATGATCTCCGGCTCGCCGGAGCGGGCGATCTCGGGCTCGCCTTCGGCGGCCGGCGCGGCCGTCTGCGGCTCGGCCCCGGCGGCCGGCGCGGCCACCGGGAAGAGCAGGACGAGGGCAAGCAGGGGTGCGAATGCTCGGGCTCGGGACACGAGGCGGCTGATCTCCGAAGTGTGCGCTGCTGGAGCGCGGAGGCCGCTGCGCCGCCCCCACGCGGTCAGTGATGAGCCTATCCCCGCGGTCAGGTGCCTCGCCACGGGACGATCGTCGTCACTCTACGCGACGCGGGAGGGGTACCGAAGTACCAAGTCGCACAGGCCGTGGCGGTTGGCGAGCCTATTCGGCGGCGCCGAGCTCGAGCAGCTCGAGGAGGCGCGGCATCGCCGCGGCCACGGCCTGCCCGCGATGGCTGATGCGATCCTTCTCCGCCTCAGGCAGCTCCGCCGTGGTGACGCCCGACGGGAGCAGGAAGACGGGGTCGTAGCCGAAGCCGCCTTCGCCACGCGGCCGATCCGCCACGCTGCCGTCGATCACGCCGCCGAACAGCTCCACGGCGGGCTCGGCTCCGGGGTTCAGGCCGGGGATGCCGATCGCCAGAGCACACACCATGCGCGCCCGCCGGTCGTCCGCGCCGGACACCGCCTCGACCATCCGCTGCGCGTCCCGCCCATCGTGGGCTCCCCAGCGCCCGGTGCGCACACCGGGACCCCAGTCGAGCGCGGCGACCTCCAGGCCGGAGTCATCGGCCAGGGTCAGGAGGCCGGAGGCGCGACAGAAGGCATCGGCCTTGACGATCGCGTTCTCGTCGTAGGTGTCGTGGGGCTCCTCGACCTCGAGCGCCAGGCCGATCCCCTGCGGCGTCACGACGTCGGCGCGCAGCGCCGAAAGCAGGCGCCGGAACTCGTTCTGCTTGCCGACGTTGGTGGTGGCGATGAGGAGCCGGCCCGTCACTCCCCCGGCGGCGCCTCGATGGCGGCACGCTGCAGCGCGAAGAGCTGCCGAATGCCGGCCGCCGCGAGCTCGACCATCTGGTCCATCTGCTGCCGGCTGAACGCTCCGTGCTCGGCCGTGCCCTGCACCTCGACGAAGCGGTCGTCATCGGTCATGACCACGTTGAAGTCCACCTCGGCGCTGGAGTCCTCTGCGTAGTCGAGGTCGAGGTACGGCTGGCCGTTCACGATTCCGACGCTGACCGCCGCCACCTGGCCGGTCAGGAGATGGCCCATTCCGTATCGGTTCATGGCCCTTGCCAGGGCGACGTAGGCGCCGGTGATGCCGGCCGTGCGGGTGCCGCCGTCGGCCTGGATCACGTCGCAGTCGAGCGTGATGGTCCGCTCGCCCAGCTTCGCCATGTCGATCACGCCGCGCAGGCTGCGGCCGATGAGGCGCTGGATCTCGTGCGTGCGCCCGCCGATCTGGCCGCGCGATGCCTCGCGCTGGCTGCGCTCCGTGCCCGCCCGCGGCAGCATGCTGTACTCGGCCGTCACCCAGCCGCGTCCCTTGCCGCGCAGCCATCCCGGTATGCGGTCCTCGATCGTGGCCGCGCACAGGACGCGGGTGTCACCCACGCGGATCAGGACGGATCCTTCGGCGAACTTCAGGTAGTCCGGGACGATCTTGACGGGGCGCAGCT
>JBOGTC010000011.1:0-8720 GCA_050692055.1 Candidatus Limnocylindria bacterium
CTCCTGCGCGCTCCGCGCTACGCCCCCGACGGACAGGGGCTGGCCTTCGTCGACGCCGGCGGCCGAGTCGGCATCGTGGAGCTCCCGGGCGCGCGGTTGACGGTCGATGAGTTCGCGGCCGTCGGGCCGCCGGCCTGGCTGCCGAACAGCTCCGGCGTCCTGGTCGCCGGCACCGACAGCACCGACACCGGCGGCGTGCCGGACGACGCCCTCGCGCCGCCCGGCGGGCCGGTGCTCCCGCTGGAGCCGTGGACAGCGGCCCAGGCCGACGGAAGCGGCCCGGAAGTCGTTCTCCTTCGCCGCTCTGGCTTCTCCATCGCGGGGACGGAGCTGGGGATGCCGGCCGTGGCGCCCGTGGCCGGCATCGAAGGCAGCGTTGCGTTCCTGCGCCCCGAGGGTCCCGCAGCGTCCGCGCCGGGCGGCCGGCTGTACCTGGCCGACTCGCTTGAGGATCGGCCGCGCCTGGTCACCGCGACCCGCGACCTCCTGGTGGCCTCAGCCTCGTTCGGTCCTGAACCGGATGCGCTGGCGCTGGGGGTGCTCGGGCCAGGCGGGGATCTCGACACCGCCGGAATCTGGATCCTCGACGTGGAGGAAGGCGATCTGGTCGATCTCGACCAGGATGGATGGCAGCCGCGCTGGCTGCCCTGAGCATGCTTTGGGGCGCCCAGGGGCGCCCGGGCGTCGGAGAGCGTGCTAGAATCGCGGCGCCTCGCTGGCGGGCGACGTGACTGTGTCCCCCCGCCGGCGTTTCGCATGTCCCATCCCGGTCGTCAGCCAGCCCGCCACGGCTTGCCAGACGCACCCTCATCGGAGGATCCATGGAGCTCCAGCCCATCCTGTGGGTGATCCCGATCGCGGGAATTGCTGCGATCGCCTTCGCCTTCTACCTTGCCTGGGACGTCCTCCGGGCCGATACCGGCACGGTGGCGATGCAGGACATCGCCGGCACGATCTTCGAGGGCGCGGTCGCCTTCATCCGCCGCCAATACCAGACGATCGGCCTGCTGGCCATCGGCGGGACCGTCGTGATCGGACTCATCATCGGCATCGTCGAGACTGAGGAGGTCGCCGACACCAGCATCGTCGGCTTTGACCTGGGCTGGCGCACCGGCCTCGCCTTCCTTGTCGGCGCCGCGTGCTCGATGGCGTCGGGCATCATCGGCATGTACATCAGCGTCAAGGCGAATCTGCGCACGGCCGCGGCCGCCCAGCACAGCCTCGTCCGCGCCGTTCAGGTTGCCATGCGCGGCGGCGCCGTCTCCGGCTTCCTGGTCGTCGCACTGAGCCTGCTCGGCGTGTACGGCATCTTCGCCGCCTTCGGCGGCTTCACGAACCCCGAGGAGGCGCCGTTCCTCATCGTCGGCTTCGGCTTCGGCGCCTCGTTCGTCGCGCTCTTCGCCCAGCTCGGCGGCGGCATCTATACCAAGGCGGCCGACGTCGGCGCGGACCTGGTGGGCAAGGTCGAGGCCGGTATCCCCGAGGATGACCCGCGCAACGCGGCCGTGGTGGCCGACCTGGTGGGCGACAACGTCGGAGATTGCGCCGGCCGTGGCGCCGATCTGTTCGAGTCGACAGCGGCCGAGAACATCGGCGCCATGATCCTGGGCGTCGCCGTGTGGCGCATCGCCACCGAGCTCGGCTGGCCGAACCCCGAGGCCTGGATCTTCTTCCCGCTGGTCGTTCGTGGCTTCGGCCTGCTGGCCACCATCGTGGCCATGTTCTTCATCCGCGGCCGCGAGGACGAGAATCCCATGAACATCCTGAACCGCGGCTACTGGGTGACGACAATCCTGTCGGTCGGTGCCCTGGCGCTCGTGACGTGGCAGATGATGCAGACCGTCGGCGTCACCGGTGCCAACAACATCCCGGCCTGGATCTGGTTCTTCGGCGCCGGCGTCGTGGGGCTCGCCACGAGCGTGGCCTTCGTCTACATCACCCAGTACTACACCGCCGGGACGTTCCGCCCGGTGCGCGAGATTGCCGAGGCGTCGAAGACCGGCCCGGCAACGAACATCATCAGCGGCACCGCCGTCGGGTTCGAGACCACGGCCGTCACGGCGATCACGATCGGCATCGCCCTCTTCGCGAGCTTCTTCCTCGGGGAGCAGGCGCTCGCCGGGGTCGAGAACGTCGAGGCCGGCATCGGCGGGATCTTCGGCACCGCGGTGGCGACAATGGGCATGCTCATGACGACGGCCTACATCCTGGCCATGGACACTTTCGGACCGATCACCGACAACGCCGGCGGCATCGCCCAGTTCAGCAAGGCCGAGGCGAGCGCGCGCGAGATCACGGACCGCCTCGATGCGGTCGGCAACACGACGAAGGCGCTCACCAAGGGCTACGCCATCGCGTCGGCCTCGCTGGCGGCGTTCCTCCTGTTCAGCGCCTACATCGACAAGGTCAACCTGATCCTCGAAAACCAGATCGAGGCCGGCACGAGGGCCGCCGGCACGCTGCTCGAGTCGGTGGACCTGGCGAACGTCAACGTGTTCATCGCGGCGCTCATCGGCGCCATGCTGGTGTACTTCTTCTCGAGCCTCGCCATTCGCGCCGTCGGGACCGCGGCACAGGCGATCATCGTCGAGGTGCGCCGCCAGTTCCGCGACATGCCCGGCATCATGGACTACACCCAGCGTCCCGACTACGCGCGCGTCGTCGACATCACCACCCGTGCCGCGCTGCGCCAGATGATCCTGCCCGGCACGGTCGCGGTGGCCACGCCGATCATCGTCGGCCTCCTCCTCGGCCACGAGGCGGTGGCCGGCATGCTCATGGTCGGCACCATCGCCGGCGTGCTCCTCGCTACCGTCCTCAACAACGGCGGCGGCGCATGGGACAACGCGAAGAAGTACATCGAGTCGGGCGAGCTGAAGGACTCGGCCGGCAACGTCCTCGGCAAGGGCTCCGAGGCCCACGCTGCGGCTGTCGTGGGTGACACGGTCGGTGATCCGTTCAAGGACACTGCCGGCCCGTCGCTGCACGTCCTCGTCAAGCTGCTCGCCACCATCACGCTGGTGCTGGCGCCGCTCTTCATACGGTAGGCCTATGGACGTCGTCCTCCAGGCAGCCCTCGTCGGCCTTCTGCAGGGGCTGACCGAGTTCATCCCGGTCAGCTCCAGCGCCCACCTCGAGCTGGCACCCTGGATCGCCGGCTGGGACTCGGGCGGGCTCATCGGCAGCCTGGCGTTCGATGTCTTTCTCCACCTCGGCACCCTGCTCGCCCTGCTGATCTACTTCGCCCGGGATTGGGTGCGTCTCGCCGCGGCCTTCGCCGCGAGCATTCGCGAGCGGCGGATCGGGGCCGACCCGGATCGACGACTGGCCTGGCTGCTGGCCATGGCCACCATCCCGGCGGGCATCATCGGCTTTACGCTGGAGGGATTCATCGAGGATACGTTCCACGGCGACAACGATGCTGCCCGGCTCGCCATCGCGGGCTTCCTCGTGCTCGGGGGCGTGGCGCTGTATGCTGCCGACCGTCTCGGCCCGCGACGGCGAGCGCTGCACGATGTGGGCGTCGGTACTGCGCTGACCATCGGCCTCAGCCAGGCGCTGGCGCTGCTGCCTGGGATCAGCCGCTCCGGGGCGACCATCACCACCGGCCTGGCGCTTGGCCTGACCCGCGAGGCGGCTGCCCGTTTCAGCTTCCTGCTCGCGACCCCGATCACGCTTGGTGCAGGCCTGTACGGCTCCCGCAACCTGCTCACCGAGCCCGATCGGCCGGGCAGCGAATGGCTGGCGATTGGCGTCGGCCTGGCGGTGGCCGCGCTATCGGGGATGCTGGCCATCGGCTTCCTGCTCGCCTGGCTGCGCCGGCGCTCGGTGGCGATCTTCAGCCTCTATCGCATCGGCTTTGCGGCCATCATCGTGCTGTTGGTCATGCTCGGCCGTTGAGCAATCGACCGAAACCTTTGACTTCGGGGCCTGCCGCGCATACAATCTCGCGGCGCCGAAGCGGCCCGGTGGGGGGACGACGGACCAGCCGCGACGCCTGGCCCCACGGGTACGGCCAGCTTCAGGGACGCACCGGTGACGGGGCGACGCCTGGAGCATTTTTTGTTATCGAGTTGAGTTGCGGTTGATTCTCGCCTCACCCCGGAGCGAGGATCGCCGGCCGCGCACGAGGCCGACCGCATTGCACCCAGAGGGGGGAGTGAGCGAATGAACAGCAAGCCCGTCTATCTGACCGCCGAGGGCCTCGAGAAGCTCAAGGCCGAGCTGCACCACCTCACCACCAATGAGCGCCCGCGCGTTGCGGCGCGCATCCACGATGCGAAGCTCGACGGCGACATCACCGAGAACGCCGAATACGAGGACGCCAAGCAGGAGCAGTCGTTCCTGGAGGGGCGCATCGCCACGCTCGAGGCGCAGCTCAAGAACGCCCAGGTGATCGCGCCCTCGAACGGCGACCGCGTCGGGATCGGCTCGAAGGTGGTGATCCGCGGCACGGACGGGGAGGAGACGCTCACCATCGTCGGGTCGGCCGAGGCTGCCCCACGCGAGGGACGTATCAGCAACGAATCACCGGTGGGCGCCGCGCTGATGGGGCACAAGAAGGGCGACACGTTCACCGTCCAGGCCCCGGCCGGCGCGATCGAGTACACGCTCGTCAAGATCGGCTGAGCCGCAGCCTTGTTCTGGGCTGACGAGATCGCCGCGTCGGCCACCGGTCGCCAGGTCGTCAACGACTCGAAGACGCCATCCGGCACGGTCCACGTCGGCAGCCTGCGGGGGCCGGTCGTGGTCGACACCATCGTCCGCGCCCTGCGCGAGGCCGGGCTGGAGACCGAGCTGCGCTACGGCGTGGACGATCTCGATCCGATGGACTCGCAGGCGCTTCTGACCCCGGACGCGGTGGAGCGCTCCATGGGCGCGCCACTGTCACGCGTTCCCGATCCGGCCGGTGACTGTCACGATTCGTACGCGCGGCACTTCGTCGGCCTCTTCATCGACACCTTCGCCGGACTCGGCATCCATCCGGACACCTACTACTGGATGAGCGAGATCTATCGGTCCGGCCAGATGGACCGATACATCCGCGCCGCCCTCGACGGCGCCCACGTCGTGCGCGACATCTACGTGCGCGTGGCCAACGTCCGGCACCCCGACAACTGGCATCCGGTCATGGTCATCTGCGAGCGCTGCGGCCGCGTCGGCACCACGGTCGTGACCGCGTGGGATGGCGAGCGAGTGCACTACGAGTGCCGGCCCGACTGGGTCGCCTGGGCCACCGGCTGCGGCAACGCAGGCTGGGTCTCCCCGTTCGGCGGCAACGCCAAGCTGCCGTACAACGTGGACTGGGCGGCGAAGTGGTCCCTCTTCGGCGTGACGATCGAGCCCGCCGGAAAGGACCTGTCGACCGCCGGAGGCTCGCGTGAGCGCTCCGAGGCCATCGCGCGCGAGGTGTTCGAGCGCCAGCCGCCGCTCAACGTGCCGTACGAGTTCCTGCTCATCGGCGGCCGCAAGATGTCCACCTCGCAGGGCAAGGGCGCCGCCGCGCACCGCATGGCCGAGGTGATTCCGCCGGAGCAGCTGCGCTTCCTCTTCTTGCGTCCGCGGCCGAACCAGACGATCGAGTTCGATCCGGACGGGACCGATGCCATCCCGCGCCTGTTCGACGAGTTCGACCGGCTCGCCGCCGCCACCTCGGGCCGCGAGGTGAAGGGTGAGCTGCCGGTCGCACACGAGCGCGTCTTCGCCAGCTCTCTGCTCGAGGCCGATGCCGACGTTGCGGCCGAGGCCGCCGCCTACCGGCCGGCCTTCGCGCACCTCGCGCTGCTCGAGCAGGTGCCCGGCGTTGACGTGGTGGAGCGGGTGACCGCGGAGAAGGGCTCGCCACTGTCGCCGCGGGAGGAGTCGATTCTCGAGGAGCGGCGTGGCGCGGCACGATCATGGCTTGACGCCTACGCGCCAGATCGAGCGCGGATCGCCGTCCAGGATGAGCTCCCCGAAGGGCTCGAAATGCTGTCGGATGAGCAGCTCAAGTTCCTGCTCGGGCTCTCGAATTGGGCCGAGCGTGAGGCGCCGGAGTCCGGCGAGGCATGGCAAGCCCTGATCTTCAACGCGGCCGAGCGGAGCGGGTTGTCATCTGCCGACGCCTTTCGAGCGCTGTACCTTGCGGTCCTTGGCAGACCGAGTGGACCTCGTGCTGGCTGGCTCCTCGCATCCCTCGATCTTGACTTCGTCAGCCGGCGCCTGTGGGATGCCGGGTCGGTAAGGACTCCCGCGTGAGCGTTGGGACCGATCGGCTGCGGGACGAGCCGGACCTGCTGCGCCGCGCCGCCACCGACAAGGGCGAGGACGCGGGGTTGATTGACGCGGCCCTGGCCCTCGACGAGCGACGGCGCCTGCTGCTGGCCGAGGGCGACGCGCTGAAGTCTGAAAGAAATGCTGCCAGCAGCCGCATCGGGCAGGTCGTTCGGGACGGCGCGGATCCTGACGGTCCGGAAGTGGCGGAGCTGAAGCGGACCTCGCTGCGCGCGGGCGAGCGGATATCGGCGATCGACCGCGAGCTGGAATCGGTCCAGGCCGATCTGGACGATGCCATGCTCCGGGTCCCGAACCCCGCCGATCCCGACGTGCCGGTCGGCGGCGAGGAGGCAAATCGGGTCGTTCGGACCTGGGGCGAGCCGTTGTCGCGCTCTGCCGACGGCTTCGACAGGCGGCCGCACTGGGAGCTGGCCGAGGCGCTGGGCATGATCGACAACGCGCGCGGCGCAAAGGTGACCGGGTCGGGCTGGCCGGTGTACATCGGTGCCGGTGCGGCCCTGCAGCGCGCGCTCATCACCTGGTTCCTCGACGTTCACGCCACCGAGCACGGCATGACCGAGGTCTGGCCGCCGGCCCTGGTCAACGCGGACTCGGCCCGCGGCACCGGGCAGATCCCGGACAAGGAGGACCAGATGTACGTCGTTTCGCGCGACGACCTGTACCTGGTTCCGACCGCGGAGGTGCCGGTCACCAACCTCCATCGCGACGAGATCCTCGAGGCCGATGTGCTGCCGCTGCGCTACGCCGCCTACTCGCCATGCTTCCGGCGCGAGGCGGGTGCCGCCGGCAGGGACACGCGCGGCATCCTGCGCGTCCACCAGTTCGACAAGGTCGAGATGGTCTCGTTCGTTCTCCCCGCGGAGTCGGAGGGTGAGCTCGAGTGGCTCACCGAGCGCGCCGAGGCGCTCCTCCAGCGCCTGGGACTGGCTTATCGCGTCGTGCTCATGGCGACGCGCGAGATGGGCTTCGTGCATGCCAAGAAGTACGACCTCGAGGTCTGGGCTCCGGGCGTCGAGCGCTGGCTGGAGGTCAGCAGCGTGAGCAACTTCCGCGACTACCAGGCGCGGCGGATGGCGATCCGTCACCGACCGGAGCCCGGCGCCAAGCCGGAACTGGTCCACACGCTGAACGGCTCGGCGCTGGCGCTGGCGCGGACCGTCGCCGCGCTGCTTGAGACGCACCAGCAGCCGGACGGTTCGATCACCGTCCCGGAGCCGCTGCGCGCCCGCATGGGTCTCAACCGCATCATCTGAGCTCAGGCATCGTCCTGTCAGCGGCGGTTGACTCCGCGTGTACGGTGCGATCCAGGTGGGGGTCGAGGATTCGGAGGGCTGCACATGTGGCACCTTGAGGGTCGAGCGCGGCTTTCACGCCGGGCGTGGTGGCGGATACTTCTCATCCTGGCGATCGGCCTCGGCGTGGCGACAGGACCCGCCGCGGTCCTGGCGTCGCACCTGTTCAACGATGTTCCCACCACTCACCAATTCCATGGCGACATCGGCCGCTTCTACGCAGCGCGCATCACTGGCGGCTGTGGGGGTGGTCAGTTCTGTCCCGACGCAGCGGTGAGCCGTGGCCAGATGGCCGCCTTCCTGAACCGTGGACTGCCGCGGGTGGGCCAAGGTCAGACCGGTCCCACGACGCTGCCCGAAGACGCGTGGCTGGACCTTGCATCGGTGACGATCACCGCCGGTAATGTGACCGGTGGCACGGCGTTCGTGAAGCTCGATGCAATGACGATCGGGCGCATCTCGAGCACGACGGGCTGCCCGTGTGAAGCGGCCTTCCAGGTGCTCTGGGAGAACACTGGTGGGCAGTCCTACGCGACGTACGTGACGCTGTCTGAGATCCCGAGCGGCTCGGCGGTCGGACACGACGCCGCATCCATCACCTATGCCTTCACCGTCCCGACCGGCGTCCCTCAGACGTTCGTCCTCCAGGGTCAGGAGACGGGCGGAGGTGGGAGCGTCCACGGGTACGGGGTCGTGAACGCGCTATACGTCCCGTTCAGCGAAGACGGTGATGCCAGCTTGAACCTGCCCGACGATTGACGGGTGCGCCCGATCGACAGGAGCTCCTCGTCACCCATGGCCTGAGCGTGACGCCTCGGGTTGGTCGAGGGTCAAGCCTCGCCCAGAGAAAGCTCGGGCAACGGGATCGGCTCGGCGGGATGCAGCGCCGGCTCTACGATCCGCATGCCGTACCAGGCGACGTCGTGCCAGGCGCCGAACTTCCAACCCACGCGCTCGTAGACGCCCACCAGCCGCATGCCGATCCGCTCGTGGAGCGCGACGCTCCCGGGATTCGGCAGGGCAATCCCCGCGTACAGGTTGACGAAGCCCTGGCGACGCAGCGTGGGCAGCAGCTCGTCATAGAGCAGGCGACCGACGCCGCGCCCGGTGAATCCATCGGCGACATAGACCGAGATGTCGACCGACCAGCGG
>JBOGTC010000012.1:0-8873 GCA_050692055.1 Candidatus Limnocylindria bacterium
CCTCGCCGCTCAGCTCGCGCGCCGCCGCCTCCGGCGCGAGTGCCGGTCGATGCGGCCGAGCCGACGTCATGGCGGCGAAGGCGTCGGCCGCGGCCAGCACGCGGGCGGCCGTCGGGATCTCGGGCGCGCGGCAGGCGCGGTGATAGCCGCTCCCGTCGATGCGCTCGTGATGCATCCCGGCAATCCGGGCCAACGGGGCGAGGGCGCCCGACCCGGTCAGCACTCGCTCCGAGTGATAGGCATGGAGACGCACCTGCTCCCAATGGGCGGCGGTGAGCGCCCCCCGCCGCTCCCAGATGCTGGTGGGGACGGCGGCTCGCCCGACGTCGTGGAGCAGCGCGGCGATCTCGAGCGCAGCAGCGTCCGCTGCCCCGAACCCGAGGCGCGTTCCAGCCGCGGCCGCCAGCTTCGCAACTCCAGTGACGTGGCCATGAAGGTACGGGGACTTGAGATCGACGAGCTCGCCGAAGCAGCGGGCCACCCTTCGCATGTCCGCCTCCGGGACGCGGACGACCGGGCCTGGCTCCAGCTCGAGCAGCGCGGTTCGGGGATCGGCCCTGGTCGCCTCGGCCAGCAGCTCCCGTGACCTACCGGCGAAGGCGGCCGCCACCGTGGGATCGAGCACTCCGCCGCTTCGTTCCCGGACCATGGCCGAAGCCAGCTCACTCCCGCCAAGAGTGCCGAAGAGGGCGGCCACGCCCGCGACGCGGACGACCCTGGCGGGGAGCGCGATCTCCTCGCTACGGAGGCCCTGTGGATCGCCCTTGCCGCTCCACGACTCGAGGGCGTGGTGCAGGCTCCGCTGCACACCGCCGGACAGGCCGAGACGGCGCGCGGTCTCGCGACCCACCTCGCACACAGCCCGGCTGTTCTCGAGGCCGAACCGCGACCCTCGCAGCATCGCCACGGTCGTGTTGCGGATTCGTGCCATCGGTCCCAGGCCGCGGCTGAGCTCGGGCAGGAAAGTGGCGAACATGTCGCGAGCCTGGTCGAAGTTCGTCAGTGAGCCGGCGCGGTTGAGCCGGATGTCGTCGCCGAAGACGGGCGCCGTCTCATGCGCGTAGGCGGTGCAGCCGACGTGCTGGAGGAGCGCGGTGTAATAGACGTCGCGCGACTCCTTCTCAGGCAGGTCGAGCCGCCGCGCGAGCAGGGTGGCCACCAGCGCAGCGCGCATCCCCTGCTCGGGGTCGTGGCCCATCCCGAGATCGGCCACCAGCGACAGGCTAGCGAGCAGGTCCGCCAGGCGCAGCTCGCGCCCCATCATCGGTACGCAGTCTAGGGGAGAGCGTCACACCGCCGCGACGAGGGGCCATACTGCGAGCGTGAGCCCGGCCGAACGGCATGCCGCGATCTTCCTGAACGAGGGCGCCGGCACCGCGCGGAGCGAGGGTGTCCGGCGCGCCGTCGACGCCACCCGGTCGGCCCTCGACGCGGATCTGCACGTCACCGCCACGCGCGACGCCGCCGAGCTCGAGGCGTGGATGCGCGAGCGGATCGACGGTTACTCGACCGCGATCGTGGCCGGCGGCGACGGTTCGCTGGGGGTCGCCTACAACGTCGCCGCCGGGCGCGACGGACTGACCCTGGGGTACATCCCGGGCGGGTTCGGCAACGCCGCCGCCCATCTGCTCCGGCTCCCGCCCCAGCCCGAGGAGCTGGCGCGCGTGCTCGCGAGCCACGATTCGCGGCCGATCGACCTCGTCGCCGTCGATGGGCGCCTGGCGCTGTTCGCGGGTGCCGGCTGGGATGCGATCGTCGCTGGACGCTACGCGGCGGCCGGTGCGCATCGCCTGCGGGGCTGGGCGGCCGCGGTGACGCGCTCGCTGCCCGACCTGTGGCACCGTCCGCAGGTGGAGGTCCGGGCAGATGGATGGCGCGTCCATCGCGGGCCGATGGAGCTCCTGGTCGTCAGCACCACGCCCTTTTACGGTCGCGGGCTCAAGGTTAACCCGGGCGCGCGGCCGGACGCCGGCAGGCTCGCACTCAGGGTCTACCCGGGTCCGGCGCCGCGCCTGGCCGTGGAGATGGCGCGCTGGGTGCTTCGCGCCCCTCCGCAGGCGGAGGTGGTGCTCACGTCGAGCGTCGAGCTGCGGTCCAACGACCAGCGCGCGATCACGGTCCAGGCGGACGGCGACGTCCTGGGCGCACGGGACACCTGGCGCTTCGAGATCCGCCCGGCCGCCGTTCGCCTCATCGGTCGGTGGAGCTGACGCGGCGCCGGACCTCGTCCAGCGCGGCGAACGCGGCGCGGCGCAGGCGCTGGGGGCCGGACCCGTGGATCCGCAGCTGCGTCGACGGCAGGATCAGCGTTCCGTCGAGCGCCATCTCGACGCGGCTACGGCCGTGCGCATCCTGTGCCAGCAGTCGGACCGACAGGACCGCCTCGGCGCGCGGCAGGTCCGGCTCGCCCGCGCTATCGACGCTCAGCATGCCGCCCACGAAGCGTGCCGCGCCATCGACCGGGACAGCCGCGGCCAGGATCGTCAGCAGGGAACCACCGGTCCCGGACTCGGTCGAGGCCAGGGTCGAGACGCTCGCACGGCCGAGCGCCAGGAGCGCCGCGCCGGGGAGGTCGGCCTCATCGGTCCCGTAGGCGTCTTCGCCGAGCCGGGCGACGGCGTCTGCAACGCAGGCGTCAAGCAGAGACGGATCCCCCGAGGTGCTGAAGCGGACGTGGATTCCGTCATCGCGGGCATAGATGCCGGCGTACACGCCCGGGCCAGGCGACTCGATCAGCGCGCCGAGCTGTTCGGCCGCCGCGGACTCGCCGATGCCGAACGCCTTCACCGTGCGGATCGCCAGCGGCGGGAGGACGAACCGTCGCTCGAGGCGCGGGCGGACCTGCTCGGCCCACATGCGGCGCATCTCAGAGGGCACGCCGGGCATGAGCACGGTGATCGCGCTGTCTCGATCGACCCACCATCCCGGCGCCGAGCCGATCGGGTTCGCCAGCGCCTGGGCCGATGCGATCAGCATCGCCTGCCGGCGGTTCGAGGCGGGCATCGGGCCGTAGGCTCGATAGCGTTCCTCCAGCGTCGCGAGCAGGGCGCCATCGGGGTGCAGCTCCTCGCCGAGCGCATCGGCCAGGCCTTCGCGCGTCAGGTCGTCGTGCGTGGGGCCGAGGCCGCCGGTGGCAACCACCAGGGCGCTGCGGTCGTGCGCCTCGGCGAAGGCGCCGGAGATCACCGTGCGATCGTCGGGAAGCTGCCGGACCTGTCGCAGCGGCAGGCCGAGCCGGGCCAGCTCGGCACCGAGGAAGGCGGCGTTGGTGTCGACCGTCTCGCCCAGGAGCAGCTCGGACCCGATCGACAGCAGCTCGGCACGTGGTGGGCGACGCGCATCCATGGTCCGGAGTGTAGGTTCGGGCGACCTGCGCCGGCACCAATTGCTCCCAGTCATGCATGGTGAGCATTGCAGTCCCTACCGGGCGTCATCGCGGCACCTGGTTCTCCTGCGGCCAGGACGTCATCCGGCAGCTGCCGTCCGATCGCGGCCGGGGCGACATCGGTCTAGTATGGAATTCAAAGCGTCATTACTCACCGATGCCGGCGCTGGCATCGGTCCTGCCCACGAGGAGCTCCTGTGACCGATCCTGCCCTGACCGTCGAGGCGGTCCTGACCGATGACCTGCGCGAGTGGATGATCCGCGAGCTGCGATATCCCGTGCTGGCCACCCTCAACGCGGCCGGCGCGCCGGTGCAGTCGGTGATGTGGTTCGACCTCGATCCCGAGCGCCCGGACACGATCCTGATGAACACGAAGGTCGGCCGAGCCAAGGAGCGCCAGCTGCGCCGGGATCCGCGGGTCAGCCTGCTGTTCGAGGAGCGGCTGACCTGGGTGGCGCTGCAGGGCAGGGTGGAGCTCGACGACGATCGCGATCGTTCGATGGCCGACATCCTGGCCCTCGCCAGGCGCTATGGGAGCAGCGGCGCCGAGTTCGCCGGACAGCAGCGCGTGACCATCCGACTGCACGTGGAGAAAGTGATCCGACATGACTGACCAGGCGGGCGTCAGGCTCGGCGCCAACTGCTGGGGCCAGTACACCGGCTGGGCCTCCCTGCGCGACGCGGGGGCGCGGGCGGACGCGCTCGGCTATCACTCGCTCTGGACCTGGGACCACCTGTATCCGATCGTCGGCTCGCCCGACGGCCCCATCTTCGAGGGCTGGATGGCACTCGCCGCCTGGGCCGAGGCGACGGAGCGGGCGCGCATCGGCCTCATGGTCGGCGCCAACCCGTTCCGCAACCCGGCGCTGGTGGCGAAGATGGCGACGACGCTCGACCACATCAGCGCGGGGCGGGCGATCCTTGGCATCGGCGGCGCCTGGTTCGAGACCGAGCACCGAGCCTACGGCCTCGAGTTCGGCGGCTCGCCCGGTGAGCGCCTGCGCTGGCTGGAGGAGGCGGTGCGCATCATGCGCGGCATGCTTCACGGCGAGCGGCCGTCGGGTGACGACTTCTACGACGCGCACGAGGTGCGGAACGATCCGCCACCGGTCCAGGAGCGGCTGCCGATCCTGATCGGCGGCGGCGGCGAGCGCAGGACGCTGCGGATCGTGGCGAAGTACGGCGACGCCTGCAACGTCGGTGGCGGCTTCGATAACGTGAAGCGCAAGGACGAGATCCTGCGTCGGCACTGCGAGGAGGTCGGCCGCGACGAGTCGGAGATCGAGCGCACCGTCGGCATGGGCATGGCGGTCATCCGCGACGACCCTGCCGAGGCCGAACGCGTGGCGCGTGACATCTTCGAGCACAACGGCAACGCGAAGCCGTGGACGAACCAGCTGCTCGGCACGCCGGAGCAGGTGGCGGAGAAGATGCGGCCCTTCCTGGGGATCGGCTTCCGGCACTTCATCATCGGCTTCCCGTCGCCCTACGACGCCGAGACGATGGAGCGCATGATCACCGAGGTGAAGCCGATGCTGGAGGCCGGCTGAGCCGCGCGGCATGAACGTGGCGCTCCTCGCCGGCGGCACGGGCGGCGCCAAGCTGGCGGACGGCTTCCAGCAGGTTCTCGCCCCCGGCGAGCTGAGCGTCATCGTCAACGTCGCCGATGACACCGAGCTGTACGGCCTGCACGTGAGCCCGGATGTCGACTCGGTCCTCTACACCCTCGGCGGGCTCATCGACACCGACCGCGGCTGGGGCGTGCGGGACGAGACGTGGACGGCGCTCGAGATGCTGGGCCGATACGGGGAGCCCACGTGGTTCCGCATCGGTGACGCCGACCTTGCGACGCACGTCCACCGCACCCGCCTCCTCGAAGGCGCGTCCATGACCGAAGCGACCGCCGCCATGGCCACCGCGCTGGGCGTGCGTTCACGCGTCCTGCCGGCGACGGACGACGGCCTGCGCACCATGCTCGAAACGAGCGAAGGACCGATGGACTTCCAGGAGTACTTCGTCGGGCGCCGCCAGGAACCGGAAGTGCGCGGCGTCCGCCTCGAGGGGGTCGAGGCCGCTCGGCCAACGGGTGCCGTCATCGCCGCGCTGGCGCATGCCGGCCTCATCGTGCTCGCGCCCTCGAATCCCCTCGTCAGCATCGCTCCGATCCTGGAGCTGGCAGGTGTGCGCCAGGCGCTTGCGGCGTCATCGGTCCCGAAGGTGGCCGTCAGCCCGATCATCGCCGGGAAGGCCCTCAAGGGTCCGGCCGACCGCATGCTGAGCAGCCTGGGACACGAGCCCACGGCGCTCGGCGTGGCGCGCATCTACGCCGGTCTGATCGACCGCTTCGTGCTTGACGAGGCCGATGCGGCGCTGGCTCCCGACGTCGAGGCGCTCGGCATGGCGGCCGACGTGCTGCCCACGATCATGCGTACCGATGACGACCGCGCGGCACTCGCGCGGGCGCTCCTGGAGCGGTCGTCGTGGGCCTGAACCGGCAGAGCCCGCCGATTGCGACTTGCGCCGCCCGAGTTGTCAAACTCCAACCACCGCCGGCTCAGGCTCGCTCGGCAGGCCATTCGGGCGTCAAGATCTGGGTATATCTATGTCTCTGAACCGCAATGCAGGCTGCGTGCCTGCCCAAGGCGCCGGTGGTCGGAATATGGCAGGAATGCGAGGCGTGCGACGCCCCAGCACCGTCAGCCGCCGGGCTGGAAGACCATCAGGTAGATGATCACCACGATCGAGGTGAGCAGGATGGCAGTCGCGACGATGCCACGTCGGTCGTGGACCGCAGCCTGCAGCTCGGCGGACGGTGCCTCGAGCGGGCTGGCGTAGGCGGTCTCTCCGACGCGCTGCGCCCAGGGCCCGCTCAGCGTGGCACCCGTGATCATCGCGACGGCGAATACGACGTAGGACGCGATGAGCCACGGTCGCAGCAGGTCGATAGCCCCGACCACGGCGGCGATCAGGCCGAAGATCAGGCCGACGATGAAGAGGATGGGGATGGCCATCCCGATCGGCTTGACGATGGCGGACACGGACTGGATCCCGGCCACGCTGCCCTGCCGTGCGGTGGCATGCAGCACCACCTCCGGAATCATCGCCGCGGCCACCGCCGCGAACATGGTCAGGATGTGCAGGTACTTGAACAGCTCGAACGGCATCGATCTCCTCCGGCTCGGTGTCCGCGCGAACGCGCGAACATCACCCTACCGCCGCCGTCAAGAAGGGCCCGGCGCTATGCTCAGCCGCGTGAGCACCCGGATCATCGTGCCGCATCGAGGGCTCGAGGCGGCGAAGACACGGCTTGCACCGATGCTCGATGCTGACGAGCGCGAGGCCCTGTCCGCCGAGCTCCTCGGCCGGGTGCTGCGAGTCGCCGGCGAGGCAGCCGGTGACGTGGTCGTCATCTCGCCCGCCGAGCCGCTGCGCACGATCGTGGAGGCGGCCGGAGCCCGGCTCGTGGTGCAGCGCGGGATGGGCCTGAACGCGGGCCTCGACCAGGCGCGCGCCGAGGCGCTGGAGCAGGGCGTCGAGACGCTCGTGGTGCTCCATGGCGACCTGCCCAACCTTCGATCCGAGGACGTGGGTCGCCTGTGCGGCGCTGCGCAGGGCTCGCCGGCCGTGGCCCTGGCCCCCGATCGTGCCGGCACGGGAACGAACGGGCTGGCGCTGCGCCCGCCATCGGCCCTCGCCTTCAGGTTCGGTGCGGGCAGCTTTGCCCTGCACGTCGCCGCCGCCCGAGAGGCCGGCATCGAGCCGGCGGTCGTGCGCACGCCAGGGCTCGGCTTCGACCTCGACACGCCGGAGGACCTCGCTCGCTGGCTCGAGCTCGGGGACGCCGCGTGACCGGCGGTTCGCGCCTCGAGCTGATCGCCATCGATGGGATCCCGGAAGTTCGCCCGGGCGACGATCTCGCCGGGCTGATCGCGAACGCCGCCGAAGCGGCGGGCATCGGCCTGGCCGATGACGACGTCCTCGTGGTCACCCAGAAGATCGTCTCCAAGGCCGAGGGTCGCCTGGTTCCGCTGGCATCGGTGCAGCCTTCGCCGCTCGCACGCGATTGGGCCGCGCGCTGGGACAAGGACCCGCGCCAGGTCGAGCTCGTGCTTCGCGAGTCGGCTTCTATCGTCCGCATGGCGGAGGGAGGCCTGATCATCAGCCGCACGCGCCACGGCCTGGTGTGCGCCAACGCCGGCGTCGACGTCAGCAACGTGGGCGGTGGCGAGGTGGCGAGCCTGCTGCCGGAGGATCCGGACGGCTCCGCTCGCGGGCTTCGCGACCGACTGGGTGAGCTGAGCGGCGTGCGCCCGGCCGTGCTCATCTCCGACTCGTTCGGTCGTGCCTGGCGCAACGGGATCGTGAACGTGGCCATCGGCGCGGCGGGCATCGAGACCCTGCTCGATCTGCGCGGCCAGCCTGACGCGGCCGGGCGAGAGATGCGTGCCACCGTGATCGCCGTGGCGGACGAGCTGGCATCGGCGGCCGATCTCGCCGGCGGCAAGGTCGAGCAGCGTCCGGTCGTGGTGGTCCGGGGCTATCCCTCGCGCCCGTCGGAGGCGGGCGCATCGGTCCTGGTCATGGAGCCGGAGCGGGACCTGTTCCCGTAGCGGTCCGGGTTGCCCTGGTGACTGCACGCTCCACCGATGCCACGCCACGTTCCAGCTCTCGGCAGGCTATCTGCAGTAGCCGATGACGCCCGCCGAGCGGGCGAGCATGGACACTGAACGCCTGATCCTGGACCGATACCGGCTCACCGAGCGCATCGCCGCGGGCGGTAGCGCCGAAGTCTGGCGCGCCGTGGACGAGCAGCTGGATCGGCCGGTTGCGGTGAAGCTTCTCCACCCGCACCTGCTGCCCGACGCCACCTCGCGCCAGCGGCTCGTGGCCGAGGCGCGTGCGGCTGCCGGCCTGTCGCACCCGGGGATCGTGGGGATCTACGACGTCGACGCGGATGGCGAGGCGCCGGCACTGGTCATGGAGCTGGTGGACGGCGAGTCAGTCTCGGCGCGCATCGCTCGGGAAGGGAGCTTCCAGCCGCATGAGGCGGCGCGGATCACGGCCGAGGTGGCCGAGGGGCTCTACCACGCTCATCAGCGCGGGATCGTGCATCGCGACGTGAAGCCCGGCAACATCCTGCTCGATGGCGATGGCCGAGCTCGCCTCGTCGACTTCGGGATCGCCCACAGCCTGGCCGTCTCCGCCGAGCGGCTCACCCAGGCCGGGACGGTCATCGGCACCATGCGGCACATGGCGCCCGAGCAGTTGCGGGGCGGGCAGATTGGTCCACGGACCGACCTCTACGGCCTGGGCACGGTCCTGTACGAGATGCTGACGGGCACGCCTCCGTACCTCGCCGCGACGCCCGTGGCTCTCGCCGAGGCTCAGGCCGCCGGGCGGCCTTTCCTGGCTGGCAGCGAGCCGCCGCTGGCCGCCGTGATCGCCGCCTGCCTGGCGTTCGACGCGGCCGATCGGCCGCTGCACGCC
>JBOGTC010000013.1:0-71201 GCA_050692055.1 Candidatus Limnocylindria bacterium
GGGCATCATCAGTCGTCACGGCGGTGCTCCTCCGTTGCTCGGTTTGGTAGTCGAGCGCGAGGATGCGCCGCCGTGACTTATCGGCGCAGGGCTATTCGGAGCGTCGCCAGAACTCGGAGATAGGACACCCTAGGCCCACTCAGGCGCGTCCACGACCAGATTCGACGCCCGGTCCACGCTCGCGCGGTGCGGCGCAACCCTCACGCGACCCCGTCCAGCTCGCCGAAGCCGGCCCTGGTTGGCATCTGGCACGTTCGCGCCCACCGCATCGGCCGCGACGGAACATGGAACGAAGCGACGCGATATCGGCTGGTACCGTTGGGCCGATGACCACACCCCCGACCGCCGCCCTGGACGTCGACGAGTGCGTCGAGCACCTGCGGGCGCTGATCCGGATCCCATCGGTCAATCCGCCGGGCGTGCCCGATGCGGCGGCCGGCCGAGACACGACCGGTGCCGAGACAGCAGCGGCGCGCTACTGCGCCGAGGTGCTCACGGCCGCTGGTATCGAGGCCGAGGTCGTCGAGGTCAGCCCCGGCCGGGGCAGCTGCTTCGGTCGACAGCGCGCCCACGGACCGGCAAGCGAGCCACCGCTCATCCTGCTGAGCCATCTCGACGTCGTGCCGGTCGATGCCGAGGCATGGTCGCGCGACCCATTCGGCGGCGAGCTGGTCGACGGCGTGGTGTGGGGTCGCGGCGCGGTCGACATGAAGGACATGGTCGCCATGGAACTGTCGGTCATGCTGGGGCTGAAACGCGCGAATACCGAGCTGCGGCGCGACGTGATCTTCGCCGCCGTGGCCGACGAGGAAGCGGGCGGCCAGCATGGCGCTCTGACGCTGGTCAGGCAGCGCCCCGAGCTCTTCGCCGACGCGCAGGGACGGCCCGCGGCGTCCGCTATCAACGAGGTCGGCGGCTACTCGTTCACGCTGGCCGCCAGTCGCTACTACGCCATCCAGGTGGCGGAGAAGGGCATCGTCTGGACCCGCGTGCGCACCACCGGCACGCCCGGGCACGGCTCGATGCCGCACGACGACAACGCGGCGATCAAGCTGGCGCGCGCGGTATCGGCCCTGGCGGATGCCGCTGCTCGGAGGCCGGCCCGGCTGGACCCGGTGGTGAGGCGCTTCTTCGAGGGCATCGGCCTGGCGGAGGTCGCACGGCTTGCCGAACGCGAGCCCCAGGCCGCCCGCGAGGCGCTGGCGGCAGCCGTCCCGGAGGCGATCCTGCGCCGATCGCTCGACGCCATGCTCCGCGACACCATCACGCCCAACGTCATCCACGCCGGCAACAAGGTCAACGTCATCCCCGGCGCCGGCGAGGCGGAGATCGATGTGCGCACCCTGCCGGACACCGACCAGGCGGCGCTGCTCGCCGAGCTGGGGCGCATCGCCGGCGAGGAAGCGACGGTCGAATCGATCATGACCATGCCACCGGTCGAATGGCCGGCCGACGCCGAGATCGTCATGCTCATGACCGATGCCCTGCGCCGCGCCGACCCGGAAGCCACCGCGCTGCCGATGATGATCACACCCGGGACCGACGCGAAGGCGCTGTCCCTCCTGGGCATCCCCTGCTACGGTTTCGCCCCGCTGCGCCTCGATGCGGATACGCCGTTCCTGTCGCTCTTCCACGGCCACGACGAGCGCGTCCCGGTTTCGGCGCTCGCGTTCGGCCTGCCGGTGCTTGCCGACGTCGTGGAGCGCTTCGCGGCTCGCACCTGATGGCCGGGTTCGGCCTCTAGCGCTTGCTCGGCTATACTCGCCGAGATTCTCCACGCACGAACGATCATGAAATACGAGACCGATCCGGCCGCCTCGAGCACGGGGCGGCGCTCGCACGCCTTCGTCTTCCCCGGCCAGGGCTCCCAGTACGTGGGGATGGGCACCGCGCTCATCGAGCGCTCCCGGGCGGCAGCCGACGTCTTTGAGCGAGCTGACAGCGCGCTCGGCATCGAGCTGTCGCGGCTCATCCTGGAGGGTCCCGCTGTGGACCTGAACCAGACGGTCAACGCGCAGCCTGCAATCCTGGCCACCAGCGTCGCCTACCTGGAGGCAATCCGGGACGAGGCGCGCGAGGCTGGGATCGAGATCGCGCCGCAGGCAGTTGCCGGGCATTCGGCCGGCCAGTACGCGGCGGCCGTCGCCGCCGACGCCATCGACTTCGCCGATGCGCTGCGCCTGGTGCGCCAGCGGGGTCGGATCATGCAGGAGCGCGGGATCGAGGGCGGCATGGGAGCCATCGTGGGCCTTTCGGACGAGCAGGTGCACGACATCGTGGAGCAGGCCCGCGAGCACGGCGAGATCAGCGTTGCGAACGCCAACGCTCCGGGGCAGATCGTCCTGTCGGGCGTCATCCCGGCGCTCGTCTTCGCACTCGAGATGAGCAAGACGGTCGGCGCGCGCAAGGCGGCGCGCCTCACGGTGAGCGTCGCGAGCCACTCGCCGCTCATGCGCCGGGCCCGCGACGAGTTCGGCCGCATCCTGGCCCGCGTCCCGTTCCGCGATCCGGCCGTGCCGATGCTCGGCAACGTACACGCCACTGCGATCCACACCGCCGAGGGGCTGCGTGACGAGCTGACCGAGCATCTCGTCCATGGCGTGCAGTGGACGGCGAGCGTGCGCCACATGGTCGCCGGCGGGGTCACCGACTTCGTCGAGGTGGGACCGGGTCGCGTCCTCTCCGGCCTCATCAAGCGCATCAGCCCGGACGCTCGCACCCACGCCGTCGACGGCGGCGAGGACGCCTTCTGGTTCTTGAGCCCGTCCGAGGAGCCCGCGTGAGCGATCGGCGCGTGGTCGTCACCGGCCTGGGCGTCGTCTCCCCGGTCGGCATCGGCGCCGATGCCTCGTGGGACGCTCTCGTCAGCGGTCGATCCGGCATCGCCGACATCACGCTCTTCGACGCGTCGCCGTTCGAGATCCGCGTCGCGGGCGAGGTCAAGGACTTCGACGTCACGCAGTTCATGGACGCCAAGGACGCGCGGCGCCACGATCGGAACACGCACTTCGCCGTGGCCGCCTCCGGGGAGGCGCTGCGCCACGCCGGCCTGCTGAACGACGGCGGCCAGGTGAACGGCGACGTGAACCCCGACCGCTTCGGAATGGTGTTCGGGACCGGGATCGGCGGCATCGGCATCCTGCTGGACGGCCAGAAGACACTCGACGAGCGCGGCCCGCGTCGTGTCTCGCCGTTCATGCTGCCGCACATGCTCCCCGACTCGGCATCGGGCCAGGTCGCCATCCAGTTCGGGCTGCGCGGCCCGAACATGGCCGTCGTGAGCGCCTGCGCCACGGGGGGCCACGCCATCGGCGAGGCGATGGAGGCAATCGTTCGCGGCCAGGCAGACCTGATGCTCGGCGCCGGGACCGAGGCGCCGCTGGTGCCGCTCGCGTTCGCCGGCTTCGGCCAGATGCGCGCCCTCGGCACGCCGAGGGACCCCGACACCGGCGAGTACAACCCCGCCATGGCATCGCGGCCGTTCGACGCCACCCGCGACGGCTTCGTGGTTTCCGAGGGATCGGCGGTCCTCGTGCTGGAGGAGCTGGAGCATGCGCTTGCCCGTGGAGCACGGCCGATCGCCGAGGTCATCGGCTACGGATCATCCGCCGATGCGTTCGATATGGCGGCACCGGCCGAGCGGGGCGAGGGCAACCAGCGCGCCATGCGCGCCGCCCTGACGCGCGCCGGCATCGGTCCTGAGCAGGTCGACTACATCAACGCCCACGGCACGAGCACGCCCCTGAATGACCGATACGAGACGATGGCCATCCGTGACGTCTTCGGCGACCAGGCCGAGCGCCTGGCAGTGAGCAGCACGAAGTCGATGATCGGGCACGCCATGGGCGCGGCAGGAGCGATCGAGGCCTTCGTGTGTGCCAAGGTCGTCGAGACCGGCTGCATCCCGCCCACCATCAACTATCGGCATCCCGACCCCGAACTGACGCTCGACTACGTGCCGAACGAGGCGCGCAGCGCCGACGTGCGGGTGGCGCTGAGCAACTCGATGGGCCTGGGCGGCCACAACTCGACCGTCCTGGTGCGCCGATACGAGGACAACGCGTGACACGCCCGCCACCGGCGCGGGATCCGGCGCGTCGCGCCGTCGTCACCGGGCTCGGCGCGGTCACGCCCATCGGCAACGACGCCGACACCTTCTGGCGCAACCTGACCGCCGGCGTCAGCGGCATCGACCGGATCCGCTCCTTCGACCCCGAGGGCCTCGAGGTGCAGATCGCTGCCGAGGTCAAGGACTTCGACCCGCGGGCCTACATCGACTTCAAGGCCGCGCGACGCATGGCGCGCTTCAGCCACCTGGCGGTCGCTGCCGCGTCGCAGGCGATCGAGTCATCCGGCCTCGAGATCGGCGATGGGAACCGTGACGACATCGCGGTCGTGGTCAATACCGGCGGCGGAGGCATGGAGGAGGTTGCGGTCGAGCAGACGACGTTCGACCAGCGCGGGGGGTCGCGGGTCAGCCCCTTCATGGTGCCGATGATGTCGCCCTCGATGGGCGCCTGCCAGGTCAGCATGAAGTACGGCACCCGCGGCCCGGTGATCACCTCGGTCGCCGCCTGCGCATCCGGCGTGCAGGCGTTCGTGGAGGCCCAACGACTCATCGAGCACGGCGACGTCGACGTGGCGATCACCGGCGGCAGCGAGAGCGCCATCATGCCGCTCTCGTTCGCGACCCTGGCGAATATGGGCGCCCTGTCGAAGCGCAACGGCGATCCCGCCGCTGCCTCTCGCCCCTTCGACGCGGAGCGCGACGGCTTCGTGTTCGGCGAGGCCGGCGGCATCGTGGTCATCGAGGCCGCGGAGCACGCCGAGGCGCGCGGCGCCACGATCCTGGCCGAGGTGGCCGGGGGAGCCCTGACCGGCGACGCCTTCCACATCAGCGCTCCGGAGCCGTCCGGCTACGGCGCCAGCCTCGCGATGCAGCGCGCCGTCCGCGACGCTCATCTCGAGCTGGAGCAGGTCGACTATGTCGTGGCCCACGGGACGAGCACCCCGCTGAACGACGCCACCGAGACGAAGGCCATCCGCGCCGCGTTCGGCGCCCATGCCGACCGGCTGGCGATCAGCAGCAACAAGAGCATGATCGGCCACACGCTGGGAGCAGCGGGAGCCATGAGCGCGCTGGCTGCGGTCCTCGCCATCCGCGACGGCGTCATCCCGCCCACCATCAACCAGGAGCACTCCGATCCCGCCTGTGACCTGGACTACGTGCCCAACGAGGCGCGGCACGCCACGCTGAACGTGGCAATCGTCAACGGCTTCGGGTTCGGCGGTCAGAACGCCGTCGCGGTCTTCTCGCGCTACGCGGGCTGAAGGAGGCCGGCCGGCGGGGCCGCGACAGGGCGGACGCCGGCGGTACCGGGTCCCCATGGCCCATCGGTCCACTCCGCGAGGGCGACCGCGAACCCTAGCATGCGCTCGTGGTTCGCGACGCTCGTGCCCGCGCCCGGCCATGACCGAGGTGAACGGGCTCCACCTGGCCTACCGCGGCTTCATCGCCGGGCTGGTCGGCGGCTACGTGTGGGTGGCGATCGCGATGCTGCTGGCCTGGCCGTTCGGTCATCCGCTCGATCCGCTGCAGCTGCTGGCGTCCATCGGCCCGGAGGGCATGAGCGCCTCGCCCCAGGAGGCTTTCGTGCTGGGGCTCGGGCTGGTGCAGGGGGCCTGCGGCGCCATCGGCATTGGGTTCGCGTACTTCTTCGCGCGCTTCTTCACGGTTCGCGCCACGCTGGCGATCGCCGGACCCTGCGTCGCCCTCCTGTCCTGGGCAGTGCTGAGCGAGCGGCTGGCCGCCGCCATCGGTCTTGCGGGCTGGCAGGTCGGAGCTCCGCTGGCGCTCCTCGTGGCGACGATCTGCTACGGGCTGGTCCTTGGCTCGGCGGTCCCGCTGCGCGGCCAGGTCATGCGCTCCACGGCCGCGCCCGCCGGCTGACAGACACGGCCAACGACCGGAGCGCGACCACCACCGCGCCGAGCACGACCAACGTCGCGCCCACCAACGGCCACGGCGACCCGCGATCGGGCGCCATGGCCGCGTCAGGGAAGCGCTGCGGGAACTGGTCGGAGATCGCCGCCGCCAGGCTGGCGCTCAGCTCGGCCGTGTGCACGTAGGCGTCGCGCGCGATCTCGAATGCGAGCTCGTAGTCGCCAGCCGCATAGGCGTCGGCCTGCGTGATGAGATGGTCGGTGTGGGTGGCGATCAGTGCCTCGAGCACCTCGGCCGGCACGAACGGGTTGGCATCGGCCACGAAGGCGCTGAAGTCCGTCTGGTACTCGCCGAGGTCCTCCACCGCGCCCTCGGAGACGGCGTCGTCATCGGTCGCAAGACCTGTGACGTACGCGAAGTACGAGTCGACATGGCTCTCCCACAGCGCCCCGAACGCCTCGCCCGCCTCGGCGCCGTAGACCTCCGCGATCGTGTCCTGCAGCTCGGCCGAGTTCTCGGCGAGCGCATTCGCGGCACTCTCCGCGTCGGGCGCATCGGTGAGCGCAGCACGCATGGCGAGCGCCGCGAGATAGGTGTGCTCGCCGAAGAGCCTGTCCAGCGTGATGCGCAGGTCGGTGGCGGGGCTGAACGCCGCCTCCTGGCCCTCGAACCGCTCCGGGAATAGGCTGACGATGCCCACCGCCAGCCCGTCTCCGACGGTGAACATGTGCCGATACGTGTCGCGGATGGCGGGGTATGCGTCGCCGAACGCCGACAGCTCGAACTCGGATACGTGCTCGAGCTGCTGGACGTGCTCCTCGATGAGCCCCTCCACCGCCTCCTGGGGCAGGGCCGGGATGGCCTCCGCCAGGAAGCCGCTGAAGTCCGCGACGTAGCGGTCGAGCTGTTCGGACGCGAGCTGCGCGGCATCGGCATCGCCGTCGACCAGCGCGCGAGCGTAGTCCACCAGGAAGCCGATGTGATTCCGCCAATGCTCGCCGAACGCCTCGGCCGCCTCGGCCCCGTAGACGCTCTCGATGGCCGCCACGATCTCGGTCGTGTTGTCCTCGAGCACGGCTGCGGCCGCGGTGAAGTCGGGATTGCCCGCGATGCCGCTGCGAACCACCTCCAGCGACAGGAACGCATGCTCGGCCAGCAGTCGGTCGAGGCTGACGCGGAGCGCGGTCGCCGGAGCATCGGGCGGGGTCTCATCCTGGGCGATCGCGGGGCCGGCGAGCAGCCCGACCAGCGAGACGGAGAGCAGCAGAGTCGGCAGCGGGTGGCGGGGGCGAAGGCTCATGGGTTCATCTCCGGTGGTTCGAGCGGTGAGCACGGGCGACTCATTGTCCGACCCGCAGGTTGTCAACGAACAGGTGCGTATCGAGCGCCGCCTGGGAGGCCCGCACGCAGACCTCGTCCCGGGAGTCGAAGGCGGCCGCATCGTCGGCGGCGAGGGTCGTGGCCAGGGCCTGGGCGCCGCTGTCGCGTCCGTTGACCTCGAGCTGCGCCGATCGCTCCCCGTCCCAGGCGAGGTCGAGCCGATACCAGGCATCCGGCGTCAGATCACCGAGCTGGGCGAGCCCGCGGCTGAAGCCGATGGGCGCGGCGCCGACGGTCGCGAAGCTGACGCCGAGCGCGCCGTTCGGATCGAGCTCGCCGATGCGCAGGTCGAATGACATCGACGCACCGCCCTCGGCAAGCTCGGACGCATCCAGGCACAGGCCGGAGTCGGCGCCCTCCAGGCGCAACGACCGGTCGAACGGCGACGGCAACGGGACAACCTCGGGGGCGCCGATGACGCGTGTGACGGACTCGGTGTTCGCCTCCAGCACGCCGATGGGATGCAGGTCGAAGGCGACGCTCCCGTCGACGGCCGGAGCCGCCGCGGTGGCAGGCGGCGTTCCGTCGTCAGTCGGGCGAGGCCCGCCGGTGTTCGTCCCGTCGCCGATCACGCCGGCGGGCGTGGCGAGGCCGTCCCTGTCAGAGGTCGGGCCGAATCCACCGAACGGGCGAATCGCGCCGGCCACGACGCCCACCGCCACCAGCAGCAGCCCACCCACCAGCAGCCCGGCGACGAGGTGGCGACGGCGGGGCGCCGGAGCCGGTGCCGGCTCCGATGAAGTGACGACTGCTGCGGGCCGTGGCTCAGCCTCGGGCTTTGGCTCGGGTTCCGATGGCGCCTCGCGCGCCGGAGCCGGTGTCGCGACCGCCACCACCTCCACCTGCGCCGGAGCCGGTGCGGTCGTGACCGCGGCGGGCGCAGCATCGGTACCTGGCGCGGCCTGCCCAGCTCCATCCGTCGGCGGCTCCGCAGCCGAGTCGCGGGATCGCGTCTCCTCCGCCAGGTCCGGCGGCGGCTCCGCAACAGCGGGCACGGGCGGCCGCGCCGCCTCGCGGTCGGGGCCGGGAGGCATGATGGGGATGGCGGCGATCGCAGCCGGCGCGAGCGGCTTCTCGACTTCTGCACGTGGGCTGCGCCTCGCGATCTGGCGGCCCACGTTGACGAGCCGCCGCGCCACCGAACGCCAGCGGGCCTCGTAGCTGGTGAGGAGCGGGCGCATCTCGGCCCTCAGCTCGCGAGCCGGCTCCTCGGCCGCCGGCCAGACATGCTCCAGCCGGCTGGCCGCCGCGTCACGACAGCTCTCCACGCGGGACATGAGCGCGCCGGCCGCCAGCCACGCGTCCTCCCACGCGTTGAGCGCCTCCTCGCGATCGCCTGCGGCCTCGATCCCCTCCTCGAGCTCTGCGAGCGCGGCGATGGCCGCATCCAGCTCGCGGATGGCGCTCCGCGCCGCGTTCAGGTCCGGCGCCGGCGGCTCGGGCGTGTCAACCAATGGCCTCGACGCGGCGCATCGCACGCAGGCCACGGCAACGGCATCCCAGCAGCAGCTGCGGCCGACGAACATGCCGCAGCCGGCGCACCATCGGAACACATTTTCGATACGTCGAAATTGGAGGTCACCTGATCCCGGCTCGGGGATAAGCAGGTCGTAGTGACGGGCACACTGCTCGCAGGATCCGGTGACCGGCCGCTCATCGAGCACGGATCAGGCCACCTGCGTCCAGGCCGCCTAGCGTAGTCCTCCCGCTGGAGTTCGTCACGCGGGCGCGTCTGAGTCAAGGTAAGTCGTGGTGCGTAGTCGCACCACCCTTGACCGACCGCCCGTCCCCGCGCTGCCTCAGCCCGTCGCCCCCGGGGGGCGATCCTTCTCGTCCGCATCACCAACGACGTACAGCTCAGGCTCGAAACGCGGGCCGCGGCCGGGCAGCGACGCAACCCAATCGCGCAGCGCGGACTCCACGGTCGAGAAGGCGAGCTCGCCCCACGGGATCTCATCAGGCCCGAAGGCGCGCACCTCGCTCGTCTCCGCCCCCGGCAGCGCCTCGCCGCCGACCACGGTCGCCTCGTACACCAGGGTCACGGAGGCGACGTGCGGCCGCGAGTAGGCGCCGAGCAGCCGACCGATCTCGACGAGCAGCCGGGTCTCCTCCTCGGTCTCGCGACGGGCACCTTCCTGGGCCGACTCCCCGACCTCCAGGTATCCACCTGGATACGTCCAGCGCCCGGCCCCCGGCTCGATCGTCCGGCGTGCCAGGTGGACGCGACCTTCGAGCAGCGGCAGCGTGCCAACCACGATGCGTGGATTCCGCCATGTGACATGGCCTTCCGGGCACACCAGCCGCGGCCGGTGATCCTCCTCGAGCACGCGCGGCTCCACGGGCCGGCCGCAGGCCGGGCAGAAGCTCGGCTCCTCGCCCAGGGTGAGCGGGAAGGCGTCGGAGGCGTCTCGGTGTGGCATCGGTCCATGGTAGAGGTCGCCGCTCGCCCGACGCGGAGCTACGAAGTCCGGCCACCGGCCTCGAGCTCGCCAAGGAGGCGCCCCGCCTCCCGACGGAAGAACGCGTCCATGAGCCGCAGTTGTACGCCCTTCTGGATCCGCTTCCGCTTGAGCGCCTGGCCACTGCGTGCCTTTAGCCAAGCCCACCGCTCGAGCACGACCAGCATCTCGTAGAGCTGCACGCTGCGCAGCGGCGTGGCGCCTGTCGCAAAGTAGCCCTCGAGGAAGCTCCGCTCGTACTCCTCCAGGCGTTCGCGGCTGTAGGCCATCCCCATGGTCGCCACCTGGGGCCCAACGGAGCGGAGGCCCACGGTGAAGCGAGCCAGGTCCCGGTAGATCGGCACCCTCCAGCGCGGGAGAGCGTCGAACGCCGTGACCCGATATCCCGCGCCGACGAAGACGTTGCGTGGCAAGAAGTCGGCGTGTGTCAGGCCCAGCGGCAGCCGCTCCGGAAGGTCGTGGAGCGCATGCCGATCGAGGCGATCCGTCAACCCGCTGAAGAATGATTCATCGTTCGAGACCGTCGCGAGGTAGCGGGCGTAGAGCGCCATCGTCTCCAGGAGCTCCGCCCTGGTCGCGCCGCGAGTGGCGATCGCCTGCGCCGGCACGAGCTGGTGGTATTTCCGCAGCCAGGCGCCGGTGTTGCCGAACGCTTGCGCGACGTCGCCCGAGCGACGGATGGCGAGGCGGCTCCCCTTCTGCATCGCCTCCCGGAGCGTCGGTTCGTCCACGTGCTCCATGATCACGGCGCGCCGCTCCGGCAGGTAATCGAGTGGACGCACGCTGCCGAACCGGGGATCCCCGAGTGATGAAAAGTGCTCGTGGATCAGCCTCAGGCCCTCGTATCGGAGCTGAGGCAGCTCGGCCTCATCGAGCTCGCTCGACGCGGGGGGGATGGCGCCGAACAGCAGCCTCGCCGCTTCGTGGGCCGAGGCATGCCGCCGCGGAGGGTCGCTCACCTTCACGATCACGTCGCGCCTCAGCGAGGCCGCGGCCAGGGAGAACCGATACAGACAGGAGCGCGGTCGCTCGCTTCGGGTGATCAGGTTGACCGTCAGGGGCGCCGAGCCGAGCTCGGGGAAGTACATGCTCCCGTGCTCTCGGATGTGGTGCAGGAATGCTGGCCCGTCTGCCTGGGCGATGGCAGGGGTCGATGTCATGGCTGGGCTGCGCGGAAACGCGGCTCGGATCCCCTCCCGCTGCTGCGATCGGCCTGACGAGACTATACGCGAGCGGCGCCGGGTGTCCAGCCGCGAGGCCACTGGTCTCGCGAGCCCTGCACGAGTTTGCACCCGGAGTAGGCAACTGGAGGAGGAGCGGTCGATATCGGGCTCTGCCTCCCGGCTTTACGACTCCGGGTGCAAGAAACCACCAAGCAGGAGCCCGAAGTCCTCCAGTTGGCGACTCCGGGTGCAAACCCGCGGATGGGGCGGCCCAGAGGCCCACGAACCAACACCCGCGAACACGCTCGGTACAATCGCAGGGTCATGACGGACCCTCTTCCGCAGGTGCGCCTGCACAACTCGCTGACGCGCAGGACCGAGGCTCTCGAGCCGATCACGCCAGGGCGCGTCACGATCTACACCTGCGGACCGACCGTCTACCGCTACGCCCACATCGGCAACCTGCGCTCGTTCCTCTTCGCCGACCTGCTGCGCCGCGCGCTCCAGTACCTCGGCTACGAGGTGCGCCACGTCAAGAACATCACCGATGTCGGCCACATGCGCGACGACACGTTCGACGCCGGTGAGGATCGCATCGAGGCCTCCGCCGCCGAGGAGGGCAAGTCGCCGGCTGAGCTGGCCCAGTTCTACACCGATGCGTGGCTCGAGGACGAGGCGGCGATCAACATCCTGCCGGTCGACGTCTACCCCAGGGCGACCGACCACGTGCCCGAGATGATCGACATCACCCGGCGGCTGGTCCAGCGCGGCCTGGCGTACGAGGTCGACGGCACGGTCTACTTCGACGTCTCCGAGTTCCCTGGCTACGGCAAGCTCTCGGGTCAGCGCCTGGACTACATGCACGCCGGGCACCGGGTCGAGGTGGAATCCGACAAGCGCGACCCGGAGGACTTCGCGCTCTGGAAGCGGGCGGGCCCGAATCGGCTCATGAAGTGGCCGTCACCCTGGGGGGATGGCTTCCCCGGCTGGCACATCGAGTGCTCGGCGATGAGCCTCAAGCACCTCGGCGAGCGCCTGGACATCCACACCGGCGGGATCGACAACAAGTTCCCGCACCACGAGGACGAGATTGCCCAGTCGGAGGGGGCGCTCGGCCATCCGGTCGTCAGCATCTGGATGCACGGCGAGTTCCTGACGCTCGGCGACGCCAAGATGGCGAAGAGCGCCGACAACATCATCCGCGTCACCGACCTGCCGGCGAAGGGCTTCGAGCCGCTCGTCTTCCGCTACCTGGCGCTCACTGCCCACTATCGGTCCAAGCTCGACTTCACCGCCGACGCCATGCACGCCGCAGCCTCCGGGATGGCTCGCCTTCGGCGGGCTGCAACAGCCGGAACCGATGATGACGGCGCGGGCCTCGATCCCGCCGCTGAGCCGATGGCGCGCTACCGCGCGCGCTTCGCCGAAGCGATCGCCGACGACCTCGCCACGCCGCGGGCGCTTGCGATAGCGCACGAGGTCGAGAAGGCGGCGGATCTCACGGCCGCGCAGCGCCGCGCCCTGCTGCTCGAGTTCGACCGCGTGCTGGGGCTCGATCTCGGCGCTGCCCCGTTGCCGGCAGGCGAGCTGCCGGAGGGAGCATCCGAGCTGCTCGAGCAGCGCGTCGCGGCCCGGGCCAGCCGCGACTTCGCCGCCTCCGATGCGCTGCGCGACGAGCTGGCGGCCATGGGCGTCGAGGTGCGAGACACAGCAGACGGACAGGTGGCGACCTTCCGGCGCTGACTCGAGTGCCCCTGATTGGTCAGCCGACCGCCAGGGCCAGGAAGACCCCTGCGGCCACGGCAGTCCCGACGACCAGCACGGAACCCCATATGCGCGCCGAGGGCGGCGGCATGATCGCAACCCAGCTCGCCAGGCGTTCGCCCTCGGCCCGAAGCCACCCCAGCATTCGCATGCGGGCAGAGGGCGGCGGCATCGCTGCGCTCCAGCTCTTCAGCCCTCTGGCTGCGGTGCGCAGCACTGCCACGATCCGCGCGATGACCGCGGCGCGGAGGGCTCCCCAGTCCCTACCCGGCACCGCCGGGGGACGCGGCACCCTCTGGCGAAGCGGAAGCGGCATCACCGGGTCTCCCCGCCTCACCGAGCGGACGGCCTGGGCCAGCGCGGCTGGCGCCGCGCCACAGGCGGTGCACCGGACCCCCGACGCGGTTCCCGGAGCGATCCCCAACGGCCCGCCACAGCGCCGGCAGAAGCGGGCACGCTCGCCCGTCTTTGGACGCCGGAGACGCCCGTACTGCAGCGCTCGCATCGATCACGCCCCCCGAGCTGAATCCAAACACCATCACGGCTCCAGGCGGCGCCCGGCGTCGTGGAGCCGGAGTATTGCAGCCGCGGATCACGCTGAATACCGGAGCGGTGACTGGCTGCACCGGATTAGTACCGTCGTACTGGCCGCCGTGGTTCGGACGGCCTATGATGCCGCGACGTGCCGTGACCGAGCCCTGACGGCAAACTGCACTACGCCACCCATCCACGTTGCACGCTAAAGGGGGAGCTGGGGTGTCCTACTCTTGGATCTCAATGCCGCGCGCCCGCGCGCGCGCGATCGCAGCCGGCCTGATCACCGCCCTCGCGCTGCTGCCGATGCTGCTGATCACGCCCATCGCCGGGGTAGAGGTCGATGCAGGCTACAAGGACCATTCGTTCGGCCCGGCTGGCACGCCCACCGGCGACAAGCCACAGTCCCAGGTCTGGTTCGCCGACGGGTCCTGGTGGGGCGGCCTCTTCGTCTCGGGTTCAGACGACTATCGCATCCACAAGCTCGACACGGACATGCAGGCATGGAGCGCCACGGACGCGATCGTGGACGAGCGCAACGACACGCACGGCGACTACCTGTGGGACGAGGCGAGCGACACGCTGTACGTCGCGTCGGTGCATGCCGACAGCAACGATGCTGCCATCAAGTTCTTCAGGTTCAGCTACAGCGCCGGCACCTATACCTCCGCCTTCCCGGACGGCATCGACGCCGCATTCGGCCCATCCGAGACGGTCACGATCGCCAAGGACAGCCAGGGCCAGCTGTGGATCAACTATACGAATCCGAACGGCCCGTACTGCGAGCAGGACGATTCGTGTGAGAGCGTGGAGCCACCGCCCTCAGGGCCGCCGCTGAACGAGGTCAACCGCAACGTTATGGTCGCCACCTCCGACGATGACGGTGCGACCTGGGACTCCTTTGTCCTCCCCAACTCGAGCGAGATCAGCTCCGATGACATCTCGGCCATCACCGCCTTCGGTGGCAATTCGGTCGGCATCATGTGGAGCAACGGCCTCGACAGCGAGACAAGCACGTCATTCAACTGGTCGAGCCACGCGGACGGTGCCGATGTCGACGCCCCCGAGGCGTGGTCTGCCGAGGCAGAGGTGAGCTCTGGCGCGACAACCTATGCAGAGGATCACATCAACCTCAAGCTGACCGCCACGGCTTCGGGCACGGTCCTGGCCGCGGTCAAGACCAACGGACCAGACTCGGACGCCGATATCATGCTGCTCCGGCGCGACGGTCCGGCCACCTGGACCGAGCACGCCGTCGTGCATGGCGGCGGACCCACCCGACCACAGGTGGTGGTCGACCAGACGAACGCTGACGTCTACGTCCTCTACACCTTGCCGGAGAGCCCGCCCGACCAGGCCATCTACTACAAGAGCTCGCCGCTCAGCACGCTCGACTTCGACCCGGGCACGCCGGGGACGCCGTTCATCCAGAGCAACGATGACCCGGAGATCAACAACGTCTCGACCGCCAAGCACACGGTGACGGCAGCGTCGGGGCTGCTGGCGACGGCCAGCGACGAGAGCACGGAGTTCTATTTCCACGGCTTCCTGGAGCTCGAGGGCACACCTGAACCCCCCCCGCCCGCCGCGCCGACCAACCTGAGCGCCACGGCCGGTGACGGCGAGGTGGCCCTGAGCTGGACGGCCTCCACGGGCGCCACGAGCTACAACGTCAAGCGTGGCACCACCGACGGCGGGCCCTACAGCACCATCGCGAGCCCGACCACGACGAGCCACACCGATACCACCGTCACCAACGGCACCACCTACTACTACGTGGTCAGCGCCGAGAACGCCGATGGCGAGAGCAATGACTCGAGTCAGGTCAGCGCCACGCCGAGCGCCGAGCCCCCGCCGCCGCCTCCACCTCCGCCGCCGGACGAGGACCATCCGTTCACCGACATCGACGGCCACCAGTTCGAGGCGGACATCGTCTGGCTCTACAACGCCGGCATCACGTCGGGCTGCAGCTCGACCCGCTTCTGCCCCGACAACGCCGTCAACCGCGAGCAGATGGCCAGCTTCCTGGTCCGCGCGCTGGACCTGCCGGCCTCGAGCACCAACTACTTCGGCGACGACGATGGCAGCATCCATCACGCCGATATCAACGCCCTGCGCGCGTCGGGCATCACCGGTGGCTGCGGCGGCACCAACTACTGCCCCAAGCAGGTTGTCAACCGCGAGCAGATGGCCAGCTTCCTGACCAGGGCGCTGGACCTGGCTCCGTCGAGCGACAACGAGTTCACCGATGACGATGCGAGCATCCACCACGCCGATATCAACGCCCTGGCCGCCTCGGGCATCACCGGTGGCTGCGGCGGCAACAACTACTGTCCGCTGGGCGCGGTGACCCGCGGCCAGATGGCGGCCTTCCTGCATCGGGCATCGCCGAGGTTCTGAGGGACGCCAGGCGACGTATCCACTGATCGGGGCGGCAGCAATGCCGCCCCGATCACTATCCTGCGGTGGGACTCGAGCTGGAGGATCAATGTGCGCGGACGCTCCCGCGGCTGATGTCAGGAACCTTTGGCGCTGCCTCGCGTCCAGCCATCTCGGCGGCACTCTCGATCGGGCTGCTTGCCGCGGCGCTCCTCGTTTCGGCCGTTCTCTCCCCGGCCCGCGCGGCGGTAGGCGATATCGGCCATGAGGGACCATCCTTCGCAGGCTCCGTCTCGGCGCCAACCGGCGAGAAGCCGGAGAGCAAGCTGTGGTGGAACGACGGTCAGTGGTGGGGATCGCTCTTCGCGCCAGGCGCTGGGGAGTACCGCATCCATCGGCTCAACGTCGCGACCCAGACGTGGGTCGACACAGGCGTGCCGCTGGATGACCGGCCGGGCTCGAAGGCCGACACGCTCTGGGACCCAGGCGTCCAGAAGCTGTACGTGGCCTCGCACATCTTCTCGAGCGGGGCGAACGACGCCGGTTTCCCGGCGCGGCTGTATCGGTACAGCTACAACGCGTCAACCGATGCCTACTCGCTCGACGCTGCCTTCCCCACGCAGATCAACAATGTCAAGAGCGAGACGCTCGTCATCGACAAGGACTCGAGCGGCCAGCTATGGACCACGTGGGAGCAGGGTGGAAAGGTCCATCTGAACCGCACACTGTGCACGGCCTGCACCCTTGCCGACGACGACAACTGGGGCACGCCGTTCCTTCACCCTGCCCCCGGGGCACAGAACGCGACCAGCGACGACATCTCGTCCATCGTGGCCTTCGACGGCGACAAGGTCGGCGTCATGTGGAGCAACCAGAACGACGACCGCATGTATTTCTCGGTCCACCTGGACGCGAGCGACGACTCCACGTGGGAGACGGCGAGCGTGGCGTTCGGCGGGAACAACAACGCGGACGACCATATCAACCTGAAGGCGCTCCAGACTGATCCGAACAGTGGTCGGGTCTTTGCGGCCATCAAGACCTCCCGCTCGGGAGGCAGCGATCCGCTCGTCGTCCTCGTGGTGTATGACCGGGATGCCCTGCGCTGGTCAACGGCCACGTTCGGGACGGTCGCGAACGACCATACCCGGCCGATCCTGATGCTGGATAGCAGCAATCGACTGGTGCACATGTTCGCGATGGCCGGCGGCACGATCTACTGCAAGACCGCGGACATGGATGCGGCAACCCCCACGTTCCCGACCGGCCTGGGGCAGGCCGTCATGCACGACGCGAGCCGCGCGAGCATCAACGACCCCACCTCGTCGAAGCAGACGGTCAGCAGAACGACCGGCATGACCATCCTCGCCGGCAACGGTCGGACGGGGCGCTACTGGCATCACTACAACGCCCTGACGACGCCAGGCTGCAACCCCTCCAGCGGCGGCAGCTCCCCGACACCTTCACCATCCCCCACCCCGACGCCGACGCCGAGCCCCAGCCCGAGCCCGAGTCCGAGCCCGAGCCCGCCACCACCGCCTCCGCCACCGCCGGACGAGGACCATCCGTTCACCGATATCGACGGCCACCAGTTCGAGGCGGACATCGTGTGGCTCTACAACGCCGGCATCACCTCGGGCTGCAGCTCGACCCGCTTCTGCCCCGACGACGCCGTCAACCGCGAGCAGATGGCCAGCTTCCTGGTGCGCGCGCTGGACCTGGCGGCCACCAGCACCGACTTCTTCAGCGATGACAACAGCTCGATCCACGAGGACGACATCAACCGCGTGGCGGCAGCCGGCATCACCGGTGGCTGCGGCGGCACGAGCTACTGCCCTGAGCAGGTTGTCAATCGCGAGCAGATGGCCAGCTTCCTGGTGCGCGCCCTGGACCTGGCGGCCACCAGCACCGACTTCTTCACTGATGACAACAGCTCGATCCACGAGGACGACATCAACGCCCTGGCCGCCTCGGGCATCACCGGTGGCTGCGGCGGCAACAACTACTGTCCGCTGGGCGCGGTGACCCGCGGCCAGATGGCGGCCCTCCTGCATCGGGCCTCCGCACGCTCCTGAGGATGCCCGGCGACTCCACCGCGGGCTCGAGCGAGCGCGAGTTTGCAGAGGAGCCACGCGTGGTCACCCGGCCCTGATGTACCCTGCGCCGAATGTACGGGGAGGGTCATGACGACCGCTGACTCCCCAGTTGTTGACGACCCGCACCACTTACAGCGCTTAGGTGTGGTTAAGGCGGGATCAGAGGATTGTAAAGACCCCTTCACCCCCATTAGACTTGCCAGTACCTTCGACCCATGGTCTCAGCCATCGTGCCCAACATGGCTGGTACCCGTGGTCAATGCATTCAGCCGTACGGCACCAGCCACATAGGCGGCCGGTCCGCCCAACCGATGCGGGGGAACTCCCATGGATCTCACTCGATGAACATCACCGTCATTGGCCAAGGTTACGTTGGCCTGGTGACCGCGGCCTGCTTTGCCGAGTGGGACCACCACGTTACCGGGATCGACGCCAATCCGCAGCGGATCTCCGCGCTCAAGGCTGGGCGCATCCCCTTCCACGAGCCGGGCCTTGACGAGCTCGTCAAGAGCAACGTCGCAGCGGGACGCCTGCGCTTCACCGAGAGCTCGGCGGGCGTGCTGCGCGACAGCGACGTGGTGTTCGTTGCCGTCGGCACGCATGACGGCAACGGCGGGTGGCAGACGGCCACCATCCTCACCTGCCTGGGCGAGATTGTGCCCGAGCTTCCCGACAGGGCCGTCCTGGTGATCCGCTCGACGCTGCCGCCGGAGTTCGTGCGCCAGCTGGGCAACGTGGTCGACACGCTGCGCGAGCAGGCGGGCAAGCATTCCATTGCGGTGCTGCTGAATCCCGAGTTCACGCGCGAGGGAGCGGCCATCCTGGACTTCACCCAGCCGGAGCGAATCGTCTTCGGCGTATCGAGCGATCAAGATGAACGCGGTGTGGCCGCGATGCGCCAGCTCTACGCGCCGGCCAATGCACCCATGCTGGTGATGCCGGCCATCGACGCGGCGTTCTCGAAGCTGGGCGCCAACCTCTTCCTGGCCACCAAGATCAGCTTCGTCAATGAGCTCGCCTCGCTGTGCGACAGCTTCGGCGCGACCATCGATAACGTGGTCGGAGCCATGTCGTACGACGAGCGCATCGGTGGCCGCTTCCTGCATGCCGGCGTCGGCTTCGGCGGCTCGTGCCTGCCGCACCAGGTGAGCATGACGGTACGCACCGCGGGTATCGCCGGCGTGCCGGCTCCGCTGCTCACCGCCGTCGACGACATCAACCACCGCCGACGCACGGAGATGGTGGATCGCCTGATCGAGCTCCTCGATCGGCCCGTGGATGGCGCGCTCGTCGCGATCCTGGGACTGACCTTCAAGCCGCACACCGACGATCTGCGTGACGCTCCATCGCTGGCAATTGCGAAGCAGCTCCTCGAGCGAGGAGCAACCGTGGTCGCCTACGATCCGATGGAGACGGCGCGGACGCTGGCTGCAACGTTCGTGGATGGCCTGGTCACCGTTGCGTCGCCCGAGGAGGCGCTGCGAGGCGCCGACGCGGCCGCGGTGGTGACCGAGTGGCCGGACATTCGGCACCTCGACTGGGCGCACGTGCGCGGCCTGATGCGTGGTCACGTTGTCTTCGACGGCCGGAATGCCCTCGATCCCTCCGCGGTGACAGCTGCAGGGTACCGATATGCAGCCTTCGGACGCGGGGAGCACGAGGCACCTGCCTTCGCGATGTCCCAGGAGCACCTCGGTCGGGGCATTGGCGCCGTAACGGTCGACGCCAGCCAGCTCGAGCCGGTCGCCGTGCCTGCCAGAACGCAGGCCAGCGACCGGGAGCGGGCAGGGAGAGGCGCATGATCGGGGCCGGGAGTCTGCGTGCCGCCATGGCCTTCGTCCGCGGGGCGACGCGACGCTGGACGACGAGCGATCGCAAGTCGCGGCGCCAGTCGCTGCAGGACCTGCAGCTCGAGCTTCGGCGCGAACTGCACCGAAGCCGCCGCTACAACCGAAGCTTCGTGATGATCCGAGGCTCGCTGCGTGGACCTTCGATCGGCAAAACCGAGCGGGAGGCGATGCTGCGAGCCGTCCGTGGAAGGCTGCGGGCCACCGACCACCTGTGCGTCGCGGATCGTCACGTGTACCTGCTGCTGCCCGAGTCAGAGCGAACCAGCGGCGACCTTCTCCTAGCCCGCTTGCGAGCGGAGGTGGCCGATCGAATCCCAGAGGGCGGCCTGACGCTGGCTGCCTTCCCCGAGGATGGATTGACCATTGGCTCGCTGCTGGCCGCCCTGCGGAAGCAGGATGCGGAGGCGCGTGACCGAATGGGTCGGATTCCTCGGGACACGACCGGCCGGATCCCGGATCTGGCGCAAGACCGCAGGGCGGGCTAGCGGGCCATGCGCGACGAACGGTGGCTCTATCTGGGACTCAAGCGCGTGATTGACCTGCTCGTCGCGGTCACGCTGCTGCCAGTGATCATCCTGGTCCTGGCAGCCTGCGCGCTCGCGGTACGCCTGGACTCCCCCGGACCGATCCTCTTCACGCAGCTGCGCACCGGCCGCCACGGCAGCCGCTTCCGCATGTACAAGTTCCGCACCATGGTTCAGAACGCGGAAGAGCTCAAGGCGAGCCTTGCCCACCTCAGCATCGTGCCGCCGCCTGACTTCAAGGTCATCGACGACCCACGCATCACGCCGGTCGGCCGCTTCCTGCGCAAGACCAGCCTCGATGAGCTGCCGCAGATCATCAATGTGCTGCGTGCCGAGATGAGCCTGGTCGGTCCTCGACCGACATCGTTCGAGCCATCCACCTACGAGCTGTGGCATACCCAGCGCCTCGAAGTGCCGCCGGGCATCACGGGCCTGTGGCAGGTGAAGGGCCGGAACGAGTCGACCTTCGACGAGCGGTTGCGCCTCGACATCGAGTATCTCAACCGGATGTCGGTGGGGCTCGACATGCGCATCCTCTTCCTCACCGTGGCCTCGGTCGTTCGCCGCTCCGGGGCCTGACTACCGATCCGCTTCGCCGGCAGCGACCTTCGTTCTTCTCGGCACAAGCCGACTCCCGGCAAGCGCGGTGGTGAACAGGCTGGCGAGGGCGCCCAGCCGAATCACCACGATCGGCGGCAGCTCGATCGCATGCTCCTCGTTCCATGGCATCGCTGATCCGGCCAAGACGTCAAGGAGGAGATGGACCGCTAGGAACCCGATGCCGTCGATGAGCGCGGCGGCCGCGATCCAGGGTGCCGCCTGACGAACGGCAACGAGCAGGAGCGCGAGCTGAGGCACGGCGATCACCGCGAGCATCGCGGAACCTATAGGCCACTGATCCAGCGCGATTCCGGCCAGGACGAGATGGAAGAACGCGCTCGCCACCAGCGAAGCGACCAGAGCCTGTGACGGCCAGCGAACGGTGCCTACCGAGGCGGCAACGACCAGGCCCGCGGACGAGATCCAGCCAATTGCCACGACCCCGACGGTCTCGACCGGTATCGGAATGAGGTCGACCGAGCGGACCAGGACGATGAACGCCGCCACGAGGCCGATCGCCAGCCCCGCCAGCAGCTGCACGCGCAGTCGCGGCTCGCCATCGCTACGGAGGGCCACCAGGATGAGCGCGGTGGCGACGCCCGCGACGAGCAGCCACAGCACGATGACCTGGATCACCTAGCCGCTCTCAGCTCCTGGCTCGGCCGGCTCGGGGGCGGTCAGCGACCATCGCGGCCGGACCGCGGCTGAGCCTGCCACTCCACCTGGCTGCGGAGACCTTCGCCCGGCAGCACCAGCGGCCGATAGCCGAAGGCGGACTCCGCCTTGCTCGTATCGGCCCATGTCCGGCGCTGATCGCCGGGGCGCGGTGGCGCATGCGAGACGACCGGCTCCTCGCCGCACGCCGCGGCGATGAGCTCGAGCGCGTCGCAGAGGGTGATCTCCTGGCCGCCGCCGATGTTGTAGATCCCCCCCACCTCGGCGCCTTCGAGCGCGTCGATCGTGCCGCGGACGCAGTCCGACACGTAGGTGTTGGACCGTGACTGCCGTCCATCCCCAAAGATCACGATGGGCTGCTGATCGAGCAGCGCCTCGATGAAGATGTGGAACGCCATGTCCGGGCGCTGCCGCGGGCCGTAGATCGAGAAGTAGCGCAGGACTGCCGCGGGGAATCCAAAGGCCTGGACGTGCGCCAGGACCAGGTGCTCGGCCGCCAGCTTGCTGATGCCATACGGCGACACGGGGACGAGCGGCTGTGCTTCATCGCCCACGGCGTTCTCGCCGTATACCGACGAGGTGGACGCCTGGATGAAGCGGCGGACGCCCGCGCGGCGCGCGGCGTCGATCAGGCGCTGCAGGCCGAGGACGTTGCAGCCAACATACCCGTCCAGATCCGTCCAGCTGCGCATCAGCCCGGCCATGGCCGCCTCGTTGATGACGGCCTCGACGCCGTCGAGGGCCTCGTCCAGCGGATCGGAGCGCAGATCGACCTCCGCGAACTCGAAGCGTGGATCTCCGCGCAGCTCGGCCAGGTTCTGCTCCTTGATCGACCGCGGATAGTAGTCGACGAAGGAATCGATACCGCGGACGTCGTGTCCCTCGGCCAGCAGACCCTGGCACAGGTGCGAGCCCACGAAGCCCGCCGCGCCGGTGACCAGGATTCGCATCAGCCGGACTGCCGCTGAATGCGGACATTGTCGAACAGCATCTGCACGCTGGCCCCCTCAGGCGTGCGGAGGCAGACGCGATCCACCTCGTGCGGCCCAGGATCGCGCCACTGCGCGCCGGCGACGCTGAAGATCAGGTCGCCGGTGTCCAGCCGGACGACGTCCCAGGCGTAGGTGCCGGTCGCAAAGTCGACGGTGGCCGTTGAGCGATACCAGACTCCGGCCTGGTACAGCGTCCCGCTGTTCACCTCGCGCGAGCCATCCATGTACATGAGCGTCCCGCGGTCGCTGAGCTCGACGTTCGCGGTCTCCGCCCTCACGTCGCGGACCGAGGTGATCGTGGCCTCATCGGTCCCAAGGCCGGTCATGAGCACGTCGACCTGCACGACCAACGTGCCGGCCGAGACCGGCGGAATCCTCCGGCAGGCCTCGACGCGCTGGCCGGCCGCGCCGGAGATCGCGTAGCCGACCATGCCCGATCCGTCGGCGGCGACCGTCACGCCGGCCGTGCCCTGCGCCTCCAGGGCGTTGTGCGACCACCCGTCCGGAAGGCCCGCGGCGACGGACCACGGATCGAACGTCTCGTGGACCAGGTCGGTCGACACTCCATCAGCCGCGTCGAACTTCGCCCCGTCGCCGCGCGACGTGCCCGGTGGTACGCCGTCGAGCGACAGAGCCGCGTGGAGGTACCGCCCGGTGCTGCCATCCGCGGCCAGCACGACGAGCCCGGTGTCGCTGTTGACGTTCTGCTTGGTCGCCGTGGCGTTGTTGATGAGCGGGTCGATGGCACTGTCGATGAGGGGCGTTCCATGGCCCGCGGGGAAGCTGATCCGATCCAGCGAGGTCACCTTGTAGTTGATGGTGCCGCCGCCGCCGGGCTGGGTGGCGAAGATGTAGAGATCGCGGTGCTCCTCGTCGATGACCACCACGGGCCGCGTGTGCTGATCACCGACGCGTCCGTACAGATACTTGCGCCATGTCCCATCCGGCTCCAGCACCAGGAGCATGATCTGCGGGTCATCGTGCCTCTTCACCTCGAGCGCTTCCAGCGAGGTCTTGACGGCCACGAACAGGCGACCGCTCTCGTCACCCTCGAGGGCCCTGACGCTCAGGTGGTCGTCCGCGTTCTTGAGGCCCTGGACGACGGTGCTGGTCGCGTTCCAGGCGTCGTCGGGGGCATCGTCGGGATGGGTCGCGAAGTAGACGGCATCCTCGTTCTGGTTGGTCCACACGACCCCGACCCGGCTGGCGTAGCTGATGATGGCGGACTCGTCCGCGGCGACCATGGTGCCGTCGACCGGGGGAATGAACGGCTCCCCCCAGTGATAGTGGTCGTGCAGCGACCGATTGACGAAGACCCGGTTCTGGGCGATGTAGCTGACCCACAGCTGCTCGGTCGTGTCCTTCGCGATCGTCACCGCCACGACGCCCCCATCGCTGATGGTCACCGGAAAATCGGGATCGAGGCTGTAGCGGCCGCTCTCGGGGTCGTAGCTGAAGCGAAGGATGCGCGCGGCATGCGATGTCCGCTCTTCCTTGGGGCCTGCACTGGCCACGTAGAGGTGAGAGCCGTCCCAGAGGGCGTCGGCGTGCACCTCGGGCCGTTCGTCGATGACGACGCCGGTGTCGTGCCACTCCTGCGTCGCCCAGTCGAGACGGTGGATCCGGTACTCGCGGCCGGTGACGTCGAGCATCGCGGCCCACCAGGCCCCATCGTTGAACCACAGCTTGCTCTGCGGCTTGTCCATGGTCGGCTCATCGACTTCGGTGGTGTCGTACCGCGGCCCGCGGTACGTCGTCGGCGTGGCTGCCGCGGGTCCCACCTCGTCCAGCGAGCGCTGACTCGCTTCCGCCTGGCCGGGAGGGCTGATCGCCGGTGACGGAGCGTCAGCGCCCGCGATGCGGCCATCGCCCAGCGTGCGGACGACCATGAAGGAGGCGACCGCGATGGCGAGGACGATGGCTACTCGGGTGAAGACTTTCAAGGCACTTACGGCAGGATGTCGGGACACAGGAACCCCCCACCGTGGAGCCTCTTGATCCCTCCAGCCCGCAGTATAGGTGCAGAACGCATCTTGGGTGCAGGCGGACTATCGAGTTGCCTCACCCCAGATTGAAAGGTCCAGCCCCGTGAGCTGTGCGAGCCTTCGGTTGTCCGGGGCAAACTCGCTGTCCAGGCGGGCCAGGACGGCGCGTTCCTCGTCGGACCGGTCGCCGGAGCCGACTCGGAAGTTGAGAGCCGCGTACGGCGCTTTGAGCGCCCTGTGCGCGCGCTTCTTGAACCGGCCAGCGGGGATCATGCGACCAAGGGACAGCCTGAGCCGGTGGAGGCGCGAAGAACGCGTGCGAACCGTGGGCTTCTTCCGCAGGAATGGATACGAATCGTAGTAGCTGGGCTCGAGACCGAGATGCGTGGCAAGGTCACGCATGAACCGTCGCTCGTCCCTGATCATGTGCTCGAAGAGGAGCAGCTGGATCCGGCCAGGTGGGAAATGCTCCAGCCAACGCTCGAGGTAGTCCACGTAGCGGCTCTGCGTGATCGCCCATCTCGTCAGATCAGTGAGCCGGCCCTGGTCCTCGCGAGCCGCAAGCTCAACGAACTGCGCGAACGTGATCGAGCGGTCGAGCGTTGCCAGGTTGTTGCGAGCGTACTCGTAGAACGAGTAGACCCGTTCGGACGGCTTGCGCAGCAGGAAGATCACCCGCGGCTTGGACTCGAGCTGCGCGAGCATCTCGCGCGCGGTCTCCTGGTAGATGTAGCCCGGAGTGCCCTCGAGAATCACCCTGCTGGAACTGACATCGCAGTGCTCGAAGTAGGACGCATAGGCGCCGAGGCCATGATCCGCATAGTTGCTCCGCGCGTTGAAGGTCGGCCACTCCCGATCCATGAAGAAGTACGTCTCCTTGACGCTCGACGCGCAGACGTCAGGGTGGTCGGCGAGCCAGGCGAACACGGACGTCGTCCCGCACTTTGGCGCTCCGGCGATCACGACGTTCGGCAGCAGTAGCCGAGCTGCCTTCCGGGCGATCAGTGCATCAGCGCGGATCACAGGCATGCGCGCATCCACACGACGATCTCCATCCGCCCGATGAGCGAGAAATGCTTCAAGGGATCCTCGGAGTCAATAACATGACTCGGCCACCAATCTCACGCTGGTCATTGTGGGAGTCCCACAGGGTATGCGCAGGACACTTCTTCGCTCGATTCGCCGTGCGGCGAAGGAGGCGATCGACACGGCAGGTGCCCTTACGAGTCGGGCGCGGACGGATCCTGACTTCATCATCATTGGCGCTCAGAAGGCCGGCACGACGTCGCTCTACCGCTACCTGTGCAGCCATCCTCGAATCAAGTCCGCGCGGCGAAAGGAGATCCACTACTTCGACTGGAACTATGGTAGAGGCAGGGCCTGGTACCGAGGTCATTTTCCATGGTCCTGGGGGTCGACGGTCGGCAGGGGTCGCGAGTGGCTGACGGGCGAAGCGTCTCCATACTATCTCCATCACCCCCTGGTCCCTGGACGCGTGGCGCACGATCTCCCAGGGGCCAAGCTCATCGTCCTTCTCCGCAATCCCGTGGATCGGGCCTTTTCGCATTACCAGCACGAGAGGGTTCGCGGACACGAGCCGCTTTCCTTCGAGGACGCGATCGCGGCGGAAGCCGATCGCCTGGCGACGGAGTTCGGAAGGTTGAGCACCGATCCTTCCTACCGGAGCCGCAACGACGAGAGGCACTCGTATCTCGCTCGAGGCGTGTACGCCGATCAGCTCACTCGATGGTGGTCCGAGATCCACCGAGATCGCTTCATCATCCTTCGGACCGAGGACCTGGCAGGCGACCCCCGCGCCACGCTGAACAGAGTCCTGGGATTCCTGGGCCTGGAGGCAGTCGACCGCGCGCGCTTTCCGCGCTTCCTTGAGGGAAGATACGGGGCAGCGATGGAGCCGCGCACGAGAGCAAGGCTGGTCGAATACTTCCATCCGCACAACGAGCGCCTCGAAACTCTCCTGGGTACGCGTCAAGACTGGGATTGACTCTCGGTGCTGGAATCTCAATGGTGCGACGCGAGCAAGTCCGCATAGACCCGTTCGGTCGCCTCGATGAAGGCTGCCATCGAATAACGCTCCGCGACCAGTCGGCGGCCGCGCTCACCCATGGCGGCTGTGACGCGCGGCTGCCCCAAGAGGTGCTTGATTGCATCCGCCAGGCGCTCGCTGTCGGCGGGCGGGACGAGCAGGCCGTGCTCGCCCGTCGTCACGATCTCCGGAATCCCGCCAACGCTGCTGGCCACCACCGGGCGACCATGCACGAGTGACTCGAGCAGGACGATGCCGAACTCCTCCTGCAATGACGGCAAGACGGTGAATTGGCAGAGCGCGATGAGATCGGAGACGTCATTCCTCGCTCCCAGGAACTTGACGTGCCCTGACAGTCCGAGCTGCCGGGTTCGCTCCTCAAGCTCGGCCCGATCCTCGCCATCCCCGATGAGCAGGAGGCAGACGTCAGGGTGGGTGCTCGTGACCGAAGCCAGGGCCTCGAGGAGATACCGCTGGCCCTTTCTCTTCCGCAGGCGGGCGACACACCCGATGAGCGGCGTCTCGGAGCCGATCCCGAGCTCGTCGAGCAACGCCCTGCGCTGTACCGCGGTGAGCTCAACAGGCATCTCCATCCCCATGGGGATCACTCGTATCCGCCCCGGATCGACGCCGTACCTCTCAATGGCATGTCGCTCGACGGCCTGGCTGAGCACGATGAGGCGCTCGCCCATGCCTGCCGCAGTGAGTCGACGCTGATCGTTGCGGATCTCATGGATCGTGGATACCAGGCGCGTCCCGGTCAGCCGCGCCACCAGCCTGCCGATGAGTGCCGCGTAGCGGTGGTGCGAGTTGATGAGCTGGATGCGCTCCCGACGCACCAGCCGGGCCAGCCGAATGGATGTCGGCACCAGATCCACGACGTTCGGAGTGGAGCGCGACGGCCCGAGGTAGGGTGAGAGGCGGAAGTCGGTACGCTGCTCCGCGACATCGTGGATCCTTGCATCCCACGCACCGCCGCCGCTGACCACCATCACGCGATGACCGCGCTCCACCAGCCCCTGGCTCAGGCGGACGATGTACTCAGTCGCTCCACCCACCGGCAGGGATGGGCGAATCTGCAGGATGTTCATTGCGTCCTTCGCAGGATCGTCCCGGCGGCGCTGGCAGGTACGGTCGCCGTCACTGGCGACCGCGGACAGCTTGCCGGGTTATGCCCAGGCGGACAGGTCCAGACCCGTCTGCTCCGCGAGCCGCCGATTGAGCGGTGCGAACTCCGCGTCCAGCTCCTTCAGCACCCGGACATCATCGTCTGACCTGGCTTGCTGCCCGCGTCGTACGTTCATCGCAGTGTATGGCCGGGTCAGTGCCTTGCGAAGGGCACGCTTCAGTGAGCTCCTCGGCAAGAGCCGCCCCATCCTCAGTCTGGTTCGCTGCAGCATCTGGAGGCGGACGTTGTAGGTCTGCTTCTTTCGGGGGAAGTGGTAATCCGCGTAGTACCCCTGGTCGATGCCAAGCGCCGCAGCCACGCTGCGCATGAAAGCCGACTGATCTGCCTGCAGAGCCTCGAAGAGGAAGAGATGCAGGTTCTGCGGCGGAAACCTGGACAGCCAGTCGCCCAGGTAGTCACTGTACCGACTGAACTGGATCCCGTACTCGGACCACGCCTCGCGTTCCACTCGCTCCACCCCGCCTGGAACCGACTGAAATGAACCTGCGCCGGTCCGAAGCATCGACACGAAGTCTCGGAATGTCGTGGCCGGGCTGATGATCGCCATGTTGTTGCGGGCGTACTGGTAGAAGGAATACGTGCGTTCCGAGGGCTTGCGAAGCACGAAGACGACCTGGGGTGCCGGGTCCAGGCTGGAGAGGACCTCCAGGGCGGTTCTACGGTACAGGTACTCGGGCGTGGCTTCGAGGATGACCTGGGCCCGGGCAGGATCGCAATGCGCGAAGAATGATTCGTAGCCGGCGAGTCCGTGATCCGCGTAGTTACACGCAGGATTGAATAGCGGTGTTCCGCGATCGACCAGGTAGTGGGTCTCCTTCACGCTGGCGCCGCATACCTGCGGATGGTCGTTCAGCCACGCAAACAGCGAGGTCGTGCCCGACTTCGGTGCTCCAGCGATCACGACGTTTGGCAGAGTCATACGGACTGGCTGATTCTCACGTTCCGCCCTGGGTCACCACCAGCTGCGGCGGCTGGCTGCCCTCGCTGCTGCTGTACCACGTTGCGGGCTTGGCGGTCCCGACCAGGACGAAGCTGTAGGTGCCGTCGGCGCCGATGCTGCTGGTCACGTCGAGCTCGACCCAGATCCCGCCGGTCGTGGCGCCGGCGCTGTCGAGCACGGCCCCGCTGCTGCCCGGGCGCGTGTTCCAGGTGATGGTGGCCTCATCCCAGTCGTTGCTGGCCGCGGCATAGAGGTCACCGCCGCCGGGGCTGGCCTGGACCACGAACAGGCGCAGCGTGGCGCTGCTGACCGTGTCGGTCAGTCCGGCGACGCTGAACTTGAGGTAGGAGTCGGAGTTGTTGTCCGGATTGCCATCGCTGAAGGCGCGCAGGATGGTGTCGTTGCCGTAGTTGGCGTTGGGCGCGGGGCCGCGCACGGTGGCGTCGTCGGTGGGGGTGAAGATCAGCGGCTCGCCGCCACCACTGCCGTCGGTGACGGTGATGGTGACGGTGGCGATGTTGCTGTCGTCGGTCCCGTCGTTGGCGGTGTAGGTGAAGGCGTAGTCGCCGCTGAAGCCCGGCTCGGGGGTGTAGCTGAAGGAGCCATCGGCGTTGAGCGTCACGTCGTCGCCCGGATCGCTGACCTCGGTCGCGGTCAGCGGGTCGCCGTCGGCGTCGGTGTCGTTGGCCAGCACGCCGGGAGCGGCCACGTTGAGGGTCGTGTCCTGCGGGGTGCTGTAGCTGTCGTCGGCCGCCACCGGCGCGCTGTTGGGCGGCGGCTCGCCACCTGGATCCTCCACGCCGTTGCAGCCGGCAGTCGTCAGCGCGTTGTGGTGGTGCCAGTAGCGCTCTGCACTGCCGGCCGCCATGACCACCAGCCCCGTCGTGCTGTTGACGTTCTGCTTGGCGGAGGTGGCGTTGTTCATGGTGTGGGACGCATCGCGCAGGACCGGCTCACCCAGCCCGGCGGGGAAGCTCATGCCGTTGCGCGCGGCGTCCATGTTGGTGGTCTTGCAGTAGATGGTCTGCCCCACGCTGTTCGACGTCGGCGAGGTGGCGAACAGGTGGACCAGCCGGTTCGTCGTGTCGAGCATGACGATGGGCCGGGTGTGATCGTCCTGCTCGGTCCCGAACACCGCGGCATCCCACCAGCCCTCGCTGCGGTCGTAGCGCAGCAGGACGACGAGCGGGTCCGGGTTGTTGGAGCGGCTGGTCTTGATGGCGGCGAAGACGCGGTCGCTGTTGGGATCGGCCTGCAGCGACTTGAGGTTGATGTGGTCATCGGCGTCACCGCCGGCGCTGCCGTAGGCGACGCTGGCCACCTCCCAGGTCGTGTCGGCGCCGGCATCGAGATGCACGGAGAAGTACATCCGGCTGTCGGGCTGGTGGCTCCACATGACGCCGATCTTGTTGCCGTCGAAGGCGACGACCGAGGCGATGTCGTCGCTGTTGAGGCCGGTCGCGCCGGTGACCGGCAGCGTGAACTCGGCGCCCCAGGTCGCATCGTCGGTGGTCGAGCGATTGACCTTGACCTCGCCGCCGGCCTCCCAGGCCGCCCACAGCTGTCCGGTCGAGTCACGGTCGATGGTCAGCGTCTCGGGGTTGGTACCGGTGATCTGGGCCAGGTGGTTCGCCGTCCCGGCGCCGGCGTCGTTGGTGTAGGTGTCGGTGTCGGCGTTGTAGCTGAAGCGGAACAGGCGGCCGCCGCCGCTGCCACGGGAGGCCACGTACAGCTTGCCCGTGGCCTGGTGCCAGAGCGTGTCGGCCCGCGAGCCCGCTCGGGTGTCGATCGGCACGCCGGTGTCGGTCCACTGCTGGGTCGTCGCATTGAGACGATGGATGCGGTGCGCTGCGCCGGCAGGGCTGTACATGACCGCCCACCAGTGCCCGTCGTTCCACCACAGCTTGCTCTCCGGCTTCTCGCCGGTCGCGGCGCCGCCAACGCCGGTATTGGAAGGACCCTCCCAGCCGAAGTCGCCGGTGTCCGCCGCGACGGCGGCGGGCAGCATGTTGAGCGCGACGACCAGCGCCAGGACAAAGACCGGCCGGCACCGCCGGAACAGCGAAGGGCACATTGGCGGACATTCTCCCCTATCCTGTCTACCGAGCAAGCGGCGCCGCCCGTCAGCTGCCCGGCGATGCGTCGTGGACGCGACGCTGAGGCCCATTGTACTCGGGCGGGTCGCGGTGGCGAGGGGTGGACTACCGCGCGAGCAAGGAGCATCGGCGTGCAATGTGAACGACGGCTGAACCGATTGATGCCTTCCCAATCGCCGGCATGAATCGGTCCGTCGAATCCGAGGAGTCGGCGACCCAACGCCCCAGGCCGGAGGCCAGAACGACCAGGCGGCAGATTCGCGGATCGAGCCTTCTGCTGATCGGGCGCGGCCTCTCAATGGCGGTCAATTTCGGCGTCCAGATCCTGATCGTCCGCTACTTCTCGAAGCCGGAGTTCGGCGCCTACGCCTACGCCCTCTCCGTGGTCAATGTGGCTTACACGTTCGTGACCTTCGGTCTGGACCGCGCGGTGACGCGTTTCGTGCCGATCTACGAGGAGCAGGGAGCCTACGCCAAGCTCTTCGGCACGCTCGCCCTCGCATTCGGCGCGGTCCTCTCGCTGGGAACCCTGGCGCTCATCGCCATCTATGGGCTGCGGGGCTGGATCGAGGATGCCCTCATCGGCGACCCGCTCGTCCTCAGCGTCCTGGTCGTCCTGATCCTGATGGCGCCCATACGGGCGCTGGGCGACGTCTTCCTGGGGTTGATGGCCGTCTTCGCCAGCCCGCGCGCGATCTTCTTCCGACGTCACATCCTTCCACCGCTGCTGCGGGCGGTCCTGGTGGGCGTGCTGATTGCCGGCCAGTTCGACGTCGTCTTCTTTGCCGCCGGTACCGTCGTCACGTCCATCATCGGCTCGCTGGCGTATGTCGTCGTCCTGGCCAACGTGATGCGACGGCGCGGTCTCTTCGGCCGCTTTGATCGAGCCAGCTTACGGATTCCGTTTCGCGAGGTGCTCGGCTTCACGGTTCCGCTGCTGACGAGCGACCTCGTGTTCGTCGTCATGCACGCCTCGGACGCGTTGCTGCTCGGGTATTTTCACAATGCGCAGGCGGTGGCCGAGTTCCGGGTTGTGCAGCCGGCCGCCGACCTCAACGTCCTGGTGATGGGCAGCTTCACGCTTCTCTTCACGCCAATGGCCGCGCGCCTCTTCGCTCGACACGATCACGCTGGGATCCATGAGCTGTACTGGCGTACTGCAGCGTGGATGGCCATCCTGTCCCTTCCGATCTTTCTGCTGACCTTCTCACTTGCTGGCGATGTTGTCGTGGCTCTGTACGGGGATCCGTATCAGGCGTCGGGTGTGTACCTCACGCTGCTGGCGCTGGGCTACTACTTCAATGCCGCGCTGGGGTTCAACGGCCTGACGCTCAAGGTCTTCGGAAAAGTACGCTACGTCGTCATCATCAACCTGGCGGTGGCGGTCCTCAACGTGGCGCTCAACCTTCTCCTGATTCCGTCGTTCGGGGCGCTCGGAGCAGCCATCGGCACCCTGATCGCCATGGTGGTCCACAATTTCCTCAAGCAGGCCGGGCTTCAGCTCGTTGCCGGACTGTCCATCTTCGACCCCGAGTATGCACGCCTGTATGCGCTCATCGCCCTCAGCTCGGTTGGGCTACTCGCGATCCAGCTGCTGCTCCACCCACCCCTCTACATCGGCTTCGTGCTCGCGGCTGGCATATCGCTGGCCGTCACCGTGCTGAACCGGAAGCTGCTCGACGTGCCGCGGACATTCCCCGAGCTGCTTCGCATCCCGCTGGTGCGCAGGATCTTCGGCTGATCATGCGCATCCTGTACATCACGGACGCCTTTCCGTGGCCGCTCACCAGCGGCCACCTTCGGCACTATCACCTGATCAGGGGCTTGTCCCGGCGTCACTCGGTGAGCCTGCTGTCCATTGTTGGCGCTGACTTCGATCACCGTCGCAGCGATGCGCTGCGACCCTTCGCCGAGCGCATCCATACGTTCCCGACGACGGGACGCCGGCCGCCGACCCAGCTGCGCTCCGCCCTGCCATCTCGTGCCGTGGCGGCCGCGGAGCAGCTGGCACGCGAGGCGCTGGAGCTCACCAAGGACGGCGGCTTCGACGTCTGCCTCCTGACCGGCAGGCGCGCCTACCCGGCGCTCTCACGCCTGGCGGACATCCCGTTGGTGGCGGACGTGTGCGACGCAACCTCGAGCCGGATGCGCGGCGCGCTGAGCCACGCCGGCGGCTCCAGCAGGCCGCTGCTCTATCTGCGGTACCTCTGGGCAAGGCATGCCGAGCGTCAGGTGATCGCACGGGCAGAGCATCTCGTCTTCGCATCGCCGCGGGACCGCGATGCGCTGGTCGATCGCAGGACGCGAGGCCACGCCGCGATCGTGCCGAACGGAGTCGACGACGACTATTGGCGTCGGAGCACGACGCGGCTGGGCAGTCACGAGGTCGTCTTCACGGGCGCGATGAGCTACCCACCGAATGCGGATGCGGCCGTCTACCTGATCCGCGAGATCATGCCCCGGGTTCAACGAGAGGTGCCCGAGGCGAGCCTGTCGATCGTTGGCCGCGATCCGACACCCGAGCTGGTGGCTGCCGGCAGCCGCCATGGTGCCACCGTGACCGGCTACGTCGACGACATGCGCCCTCACCTGGAGCGCGCGGCCGTCTTCGCGGCGCCGCTGCGCTTCGGTTCAGGAATCCAGAACAAGCTCCTCGAGGCGATGGCGATGGAGGTGCCGGTGGTGGCATCACCGCTGGCGGGCGAAGGGCTCACGACCGAGGACGGGGCGTTGCCACCCATCGGCCTGGCCGAGGATGCCGGAGAGTTCGCCCGGCAGCTCGTGACCCATCTGCGCAGCGATCAGCCCGAACCGAGCCGGCTCGGGCGCGCGTTCGTGCAGCAGCACTTCAGCTGGCCCAGCAGCGTCGAGCGGCTCGAAGCTGTTCTCAACCGCGCCGGAGCACCAACCGAGCAGCGTTCCAGCAGTCAGCGATGAAGGGCACCGGATCGGCCCACGAGAAGACAGCGTCCACCTTGCGGCCGCGGATGGATCGCCACCAGCCACGGAGACTGAGCTCGCCGCGGCGCCAATGGTGCAGCGCGGCCTGGAGGTCGTGGCGCAGGTAGATCCACTTCACGGTTCCGTAGCGCTGTTTGAGACGATCCGGCAGTGGCCGCCCCGTGGCATCGCAGTACGCCGCGTACAGCAGCTCCACGCCGCCCGCCTCGGCGATGGCGGACCTGCCGGTGGGCCGGCCGACGTTGGGCTCGACGATGAAGTGCTCGCCGGTGCGAGCGTCGCGCTTCATCTCCACGTAGCCCAGCCCGCGATAGTGGCACGCGCGAAAGAGCCGAATCGTCTCGCGCAGCACGACGTCGTTGCGCACCTCCTCGCCCAGACAGCTCGTCCCCGTTTCGGGCGGCCACTGGCGAATCTTGCGTGCCACGAACGTGACGATGGGCTCCGAACGCGCGTCGAAGTAGCAGTTGCAGGAGTAGAGCTGCTCCTCCCCGCCGGCGATCCACTGCTGAGCCAGCAGGACGTCAGTCCAGGCCGAGCAGCGGTCGTAGACCGAGAGCATCTCGGCGGCGTCGTGCACCTTGAAGGCCTTCGCTTTCGTTGCCGCCTGCCAGGCCGGCGTCTTGAGGGCAGGTTTCATGACGCCCGGGTACCGCATCTCGGCGGCGGCGGCCTCGGCATCCTGCCGGCCGCGCAGTACGAACGTCGCAGGAATGGGCAGTCCCTGCTGCTGCGCATAGGCCACGAAGCGCACCTTGTCCATCAGCACCTCGACCACCTCGGCATCGGGCAGCAGCACGTGATACCAGTCCGACAGCCGTTCCCGGCCGCGCGAGATGGTGAGCACGCTGAGATCCGTGCATGGAAAGAGAACGGCTCGCTCGCCGAGGCGTGGCCCGAGACGCTCGAGGGCGCGCAGCAAGCCCTCGCCCGAGGTTTCCGCCGCGATGATCTCCTCGCATGCCCGCGTTCGCGCGCAGAAGTGGTCGCGCCTGGCGGCGATGCCGACCACCGGGACCTTCCTGCGGGCCAGGATGCGGGCAGTCTGCAGGCCGGTGATGCAGTCGAGGCCGACGACGACCGCCGCCGGCCGCCCGCGCGTGGCGATCACAGGCTGTCGAGTCGCGACGCTAGCGCGTCGTCGCGATCTCGTCCTCGAGGGAGATCGCCTCTGACGTGCCAACCAGATCAAAGACGTGGTTCACCGAGGCGATCGAGCCATCCACCGAGGCCGCCGTCCGTTCCCGGGCGAGCGTTGCCAGCGTCTCTTCGATCGCCTGGATGGCGGCGCGCATCGGCTGATTGGCGAGGATGACCATCTGGAAGCCCTTCTCTCGCAGCTGCTCGGCACTGAACGACGGGAAGAGCGTCGGCACGGCGACGAGGGGAGTCTTCCCGAGGCCGCCCCATTGCCCAAGGAAGCCCTCGATCTCCCCCAACGTCTTGTCGCGGGAATGGATGAGGATCGCATCGGCACCGGCATTGACATAGGCATCGGCACGCTGGCACGCGTCCTCGATGCCGTGGCCGGCGATGAGCGACTCGATGCGGGCGATGAACACGAAGTCGTCGCTCTGCTGGGCAGACTTCGCGGCTCGGATGCGGCGAGCCTGCTCCTCGACCGGGATCAGCTCACGCTTGGACTCTCCCAGGTACAGGCTGTTGCGCTTGGGGAAGAGATTGTCCTCGACGCAGATGGCCGCGATGCCGGCTCGCTCATACTCGCGGACCGTGCGGACGACGTTGGAGAATCCGCCGAACCCGTTGTCGCAGTCGGCCACCACCGGCAGATCGGTCGCGGCGTCCATGCGGACGGCAGCCTCGAGCGCCTCGCTCATGGTGATCAGGTTCAGATCCGGCATCGCGTAGGTCATGGTCGAGACGGCCAGGCCGCTCACCCACACAGCGTCGAAGCCATTAGCCTCGATCAGCTTCGCGGTCAGGGCGTCATGCGCCCCAACAGCCAGGACCGGCCTCGGTCCCTGCAGCCCGTTGCGCAGCGCCTGCCTCTTGGCGTCAGCCTTCGTCACTTGGCGATCCCCTCTTTCTCATTGCCTTCGAGCGCTCGGATGATGCGGACGATCTCTCGACCGATCTCGCGTTGCGAATCGATGGTGGTGGCCCCGATGTGCGGGGTCAGGATGACATTCGGCAGCGCGGCGAGCGGCGAGATCTTGCCCTCGCCCTCCTGCTCGTGCACGTCCAGGCCGGCACCGGCGAGACGCCCCTCGGTCGTCAGCTCCCGATGAAGGGCCTCCTCGTCGACGACTCCCCCACGTGCCATGTTGACCAGGAAGGCGCCCGGCTTCATGGTGGCCAACGCTGCGGCGTCGATCAGCCGATGGCTGGACTCCTTGAGCGGCACGTGGACGCTGACGAAGTCGGCCTCCCTCAGCACGGCCGCGCAGTCCATCAGCTCGATGCCGGCGTCGGCCAGCTCCTGGGCTCGCGTCGAGCTCGGCGACTCCACGCAGCCGATGACACGCATGCCCCAGGCGGCTCCCAGGCGCGCGACCTGTCCACCGATGTTGCCGACGCCGATGACGCCCAGGGTTTTTCCGACGAGGAGGTGGCCGATCACCTCTCCCTTGGCCCAGTGGCCCTGGCGCAGCAGGCGGTCTGCAAGCATGATCTGGCGCGCCAGCGCCAGCATCAGCCCGAAGCTGAGCTCCGCGACCGCCTGCGCTCCAGGGCCGGGAATGCGCTCCAGGCTGATGCCGCGTCGCCGAACCTCCTCGAGATCGAGGTTGTCCAGGCCGGACCCGGCCCGGATGATCGTCCTGAGCTGCGGTGCGCACCCCAGCACCGCCGCGCTGACGCGGACGCCACTGCGAAAGACGAGGACCTGCCGATCACCGATGAGCGACTTGATGCGGTCCTCATCCGCGTTCAGGGCGAACACGACGTCGTGGCGCGAGCTCAGGTACTCGACCGCCCTGTCGTCGATCGAGCTGGCAACGAGGATCCTCATCGCTGTCTCGCCGAAGCGGCGACGGCTCGGCGGCCGCGACGACGCTGTTGGTGGAACCGCCGCACGAGCCGGGCAACGTCCCCCACCACCGCATCGAGCGGCCGATCAACGTCGACCAACGCAAAGGCAGGGGCCAGCCCGGCCGTTTCGAGATACTCGCTCCGCCGGCGCTCGAGCGACTCGAGCGTTCCTTCGCCCTTCCGCGCGAGAAGGACCGCGGCGGGGGCATCCAGGTAGATCACCAGGTCCGGCCTCGGATACACGCGCCGCAGCAGAAGACCGTGCAGGCGATTGGCAAGAGGGCGTCCTCTCCCTGAGTTGATCACGTCGTAGGCATGGTAATCGGCGAGGAAGTGCCGATCGAAGATGACGATCTTCCCGCGCCGGCGATGGTAGGACGCCAGGGCCTGCCGGAACCATTCCTCCCCGATCCAGTTGGCCATCCGCAGCGCGGCCTTCAGCTCCCGCCGGGCGCGCGACATGGGGCCGGCCGCACCGGGATCTCGCTCCGTGTCGGAGGCGGCCACCATGTCTGATCGGCCTCCTCGCGCGCGCTTCAGGGCCAGGACCAGGCGAGTGGTAGGCAGCATCACCCCACTGGATTCAAGGTTGACGCCCATGTACAGATACTTGGCTGGAAGACCGAGCTTGCGCTCGAGCAGCCGGGCGACTGTGGTCTTGCCCGCCCCGTCGGGCCCGATGAGCGCCACCGTGAACATCGCGTTCTCCTCAGCTCAGGTGAGGAGCCATGGCGTCGAACAGCGCCGCCACGGGGATCGGGTAGGGGTGACGCACGATATAGCTTGGCCTTCCCTTCAGCATCCGGGCAAGCTGCTGGTGCTCGCGTTCCGTCACGTGATCAAGCAGGTCGTTTCGTCGCTCGGGGAATGCGAAGCGAAACTTCAGGTAGTAGGCCACCAGATCCAGCCGCTCATGGTGCAGCGAGAAGGCCATTCGCGCAGCAACCTCATCCGAATCGATCGGCTCGACGGTGACCCGCTCGCTGGCGTGACTCACCACGAAGAAGATGCGCTCCGGCGTGCCGCCAGCCCTGCATGCCGCTTCACCGAAGAGCCGTTCCGGCGCAAGATGGACGAAGAGTTGGCGCTCGATCAACGGCATGGCGCGCCGCATCATGGCGCGTGGGCCGCCACCCTGCCGTGCGCCTCGCGCGAGGCGCGTCACCGAGGCCAGACCACCGAGCCGCGCCCGATCACGCCATCCGACCCGGCTCCGATATTCCGGCACCTGTGAGAGATGCCAGTCCCACAGCTTGATCGGCTCGGGCAGCCCGACCATCCGCCTGCCCCCGTCAGCGAGGTACACCCACTCGTCACCGATGTAGCTCGCGCCGTTGCGCATGAACGCCAGGAGGGCTTCCGTCTTGCCACCCTTGGCCCATCCGGTCACCAGGGCATCCATGCCGCGGTACTGGAACGCGGAGGCGTGCAGAGCAACGGCGTCGTTGCCGAGCGCCGTCAGGTTGATGATGGGCACCAGCAGCGGAACGGCAGGCACGCCACGCTCACACACGATCTCGCACGATCGTCCAACTCGGTCGAGCGGGATCTGCACCCGGGCACGTGCCTTGTACTTGCTGCGCAGCACGAGAAAAGCGTCGTCGGTGTAGGCAGCGTCATCCAGCCCGACCAGTCGCGGTGTCGAGCTGAGCGACAGGCGATCGACGAATCGGATCACGATGTCTGGCTCGCGATCCAGGTTGCCCTGAAGCGGCCCGAGCTGGCGGTCCACAGCCGCCGCATCCCGCGGAGCGGCGTCGATCAGACGAATGCCAACGAGGCCGTGAAGGTCATAGTCAATGCGCTCGCTAGGCACTGGCCGCTTGTGCGAGCGTCGAGGCTCGCTCCCGAACCTGCCGCTCGATCCAGCGATAGGTCGGGACCAGGCCCTCCTCCAATGAGATCTGCGGCTCCCATCCCAGCACCTCACGCAGGCGCGTGTTGTCGGAGTTTCGCCCGCGGACCCCCTGCGGACCCTCGACATGGCTGAGGGTGATGTCCTTCTTGCCGGAGATGGCGATGATGATTGCCGCCAGCTCGTTGATGCTCACCATGCGGTCGGTCCCGAGGTTGATCGGATCGCCGTGGTCTGACTGCATGATCCGGTAGATCCCCTCGACGCAATCGTCGACGTGGCAGAAGGACCGCGTCTGTTCGCCGTCGCCCCAGATCTCGACCGTTCCCCCGGACTCGGCCGCGGCCACCTTCCTGCACAACGCCGCCGGCACCTTTTCGCGTCCGCCATCGAAGGTGCCGTTCGGGCCGTAGATGTTGTGGAAGCGTACGACGCGAGTCTCGATACCGTGCTCGCCGGTGTAGTACGTGCACAGCAGCTCCGAGATCAGCTTCTCCCAGCCATAGGCATCCTGTGGCTGGGCCGGGTATGCATCCTCCTCCTTCAGCGGCTTGACGTTGGCATCTGTCTGCAGGAACTCTGGATAGACGCAGGCGGAGGAGCTGTACAGGTAGCGGCCCACGCCGTGCTCGCGGGCAGCCTCCAACGTATGAAAGTTCATGAGCGCGTTGTTGTAGAGGATCGTTGCGTGGTTGGCCGAGATGAAGCCCATGCCTCCCATATCCGCCGCCAGGGCATAGACCTGGTCCACCCCGCGCGTTGCCTCGACACACTCTTCCCGCAGGCGGAGGTCCCGGATCTCGAACTCATCCGCATCCACCTCGGTGAACTCCGGGTACTTGATGTCCACGCCGCGGACCCAGTAGCCCCGCTCTTTCAGGTATGTCACCAGGTGATGGCCGATGAATCCACCAGCCCCTGTCACGAGAACTCGCTGCACCGTGATGCTCCTCCCTAGGATTCGATGATCGTCCCGCGACGCGATCGCTTCGGGGACGCTGGCTATCGTGCAGCATAGGCGTCATTCGGACCAGTACCCGAGCAGTACTCCTGTTGAGCGGAGTCACCGCTTTTCGGTCCGCGTGCTTGGAGGCTGCGTGGGGCTATCATATGATGCCGCGGCCCAGGAGGGGCCGCACCACGCGTCCGGCGCGTTCGTTTGTGAGGGGGGGACAAGGCTGATCACAGGAATGAGGGCGCGCCCCGTGGATGTCATGCTGGGCACTTCAAGCAGCGAGTCGGCGGTCCATCCCGTCCTGCGCCAGCTATTCGCCGCGCTCGAACAGAACCGCGTGCGCTGGTGCGTGCTGCGCGGAGAGGATCGGCTCGATGGCACGGCCGGAGACGTCGATATCCTGGTGGCCGGCGGCGATCGGGAACGGCTGCGCCGCATCGCGAGTGAGCTTGGCTTCGCTCGCATTCCGTCGTGGGGCTACGTATCGCATCTCTTCCTGCTGGCGTACGATCCGCGAAGCGACCGCTGGCTCAAGCTCGACGTCGTCAGCGAGCTGGCGTTCGGGCCGTACTACTCGTTGCTGCTGCCAGCGGCGGACGAGTCTCTCCTGCATCGTCGGACGCAGGATGGGGTGGCGCTGCTATCCGATTCGGATGCCTACTGGGCGCTGGCGCTCCACGCCCTGCTGGACAAGCGGGAGGTCACCGACAGCCAGGCCGCGCGCCTCAAAGAGCTCGAGCCCCGAACGAGCGGCCGGGGCGCGATCGAGCGCGAGCTGACGAGGCTGGCGCCCGACGGCTGGATCGGTCGCTTCAAGCGCTCCCTGGAGCGCGGAGAATCGGTCGGCTTCGGCCAGTATGCCGACGAGCTCTCCAGAGCCTGGACGCGGCGGCAGCGCGGCGCGAGCTGGCGACGAAGGATCGCGGGCTTCATATTGCGTCGGGCCGCGGTGGTGCTTCGATTGCGCCAACCACGCGGCATGGGTGTGGTGCTGAGGCCCACCGGGCAGGCCGCCATGCTCGCGGCCGATCTTCGACGATCGTTCTACTTTCCGGTCAGGTGGCTGTCAGCCGAGGCGGCAGGCCGCGGGCCTGCCAGCCTCCTCGCCGAGATGACCCGCCGGCTGCGCTTCAGGCTCATGCGGAGCCGCGGCGCGCTGATCGTGTTGGACTGTCCCGCTCCGAGTGATGAAGATGAGTTGGTTCGTTGCGGCGGCATTGCACCGGACGTGGTGATTGCCATCGCGCCTGGTAACGACCGCGGACAGCTACGACGCGAGGTCACCGCCGCGCTATGGCAGGCCCTCGCCGCTCAATGGAAGAAGAACGAGAGCCGAGCGAACCACCGCTAGAAGGAGCCCAGCGTGCGTATCCTGGTTTGCGCCTCCGATACCCCTCTGCCACCCACCAATACCGGCTACCGCCGACAGCTCCAGGGTCTGCTGCCGGAGCTGCGCAAGCGGAACGATGTCAGCTTCATCGGCTACCGAATGCCAGATCAGGAGCCGCCACTGCAGGACCAGCCGGGCACCCGGATCATCTCTTACCAGCGTCCGGGAGCCGCGGGCAACGTGGCCGACATCGCGCTCGCCTTCCTGCAGCAACGGCCGCTGCGGGCGCACCGCTTTGCGGCGGGGCTTCGCCAGGCGCTGCACGACGAGCTTCGCGACTTCAAGCCGGATGTCATCCACGTGGGGCCGGGGAAGCTGGCCGGGCTATTGCCAGACCTCGCTGGACGGCCCTCGGTGCTGGGCGTGATGGACACCTGGCACCTCAACGTCGAGGCACGGGCGACCACAGCGGGTGGGCTGCGCGCCGCCCTGCTGCGTAGCGACGTCAGCCGCATCCGACGGTTCGAGGCCAACCGCTACCGGGGCTGGGACCGAGTGGTGCCGAGCAACGAGGATGATCTCGAGACCCTCCGCTCCCTCGATCCGACCCTGCCCCTGGCCCTGATCCCGATCGGCTTCGACGCGAGCGCCTACGCACCGGACCCCCATGCCGTGCGCGATCCCAATCGGATCATCTTCCACGGGGCGATGGCGTACGCGCCCAATATCGTGGCGGCCGAGTTCCTCGCCCGGCAGGTCCTGCCGCGCGTTCGAGCCGTTCGGCCGCAGGCCCACCTCGCGATCGTCGGCCGCGACCCGGCGCCTCGCGTGGAGGCGCTGGGAAGCCTGCCCGGAGTGACGGTGACCGGCGGCGTGGACGACATGCGCTCATGGCTCACCGGCAGCCAGGTTTGGGCCGGGCCCTTCCTCTCGGGCACCGGCATCAAGACCAAGCTGCTCGAGGCCATGGCAACGGATCTGCCGTGCGTCGTCACCCCGCTCGGCGGTCGCGGGCTCGACCTCTCATCCGGCAGCTTCATGGTGGGATCGACCGAGGAGGAGCTGGCCACCCTGCTGGTCAAGGTCCTGGAGGACGACGAGCACGCGCGCAGTCTCGGCCGCGCCGGTGGGGATTACGTCCGCTCGCGCTACGACTGGCCAGTGGTCGGGAGGGCCTTCGAGCGGCTGTACGAGGACGTCATCGCCGAGAAGGCGGTACGGGCTGCCGGCTGATGGCCCCCGCGGATTGGGCAGTGACCTGTCGGTGAGCGGCCCGGCGCCGGGCGCGGGTGCCACGCTAAGGCTGGCGGTCGGTCCCGACCTGGGCCCCGGCGAGAATGTTGCCGGAGACGTCAGTGGCGCGGCCTGGACCTATCTCCTGCCGCGGCGACAGGTGCGCGCCATTCTCAGCCTGGGACACCTGCCCAGCGCGACGGAGAGGACGCTGCTCGACATCGCCGAGGAGCTGATCGTCACGCCTGACTCGGGCATCGCCGAGGGCCGATCCACCGAGGGGGACGCGACCATCCGGGAGCTCGGCCCCGTCCAGGGCGCGCGGTGGCCGCTGGCCGACGCCAGCGTCGAGCTCATCGTTGCAACCGACCGGGCATGGACGCGCAGGCTGGCGGAGGAGCCCGCGCTGGCCACCGATCTCCAGAGGGTCGTGACGCCGGAGGGCTTCATCTTCGTCCAGCTCGCCGGCGAGCCCGAGCTTGCCTCCGGTGACGGTCACCTGCCGGCCGGCTTCGCCCGCCGCGACCTGCTCTGGCTGAGCACCAGCAGCGACGAGGTTCGCGCGGCAGCGCCCGCGCGCGATCGGTGCGCGATCCGGTTCCTCGTGAGCCACTCGCGGAAGAGAACCGGTGCGTGGCTTCCATCGCGCCTGCGCGATCTGACGAGGCGGCTACGGGGTCGACGAGTCCCGTCCGCCCTGCTGCAGAGCACCGGAGCAGTGCGCTGGCGGGACGGCTCACAGGGTCTGGATGCCCCGCCGCAGTACTTGATCGAGGCGGCCGCCTCGGCAGGGCTGGACATCTCACGCCATGGCTGGGCGCTCGTCGAGCCCGGCACCTATCTGACGAAGAAGCCGCTCATCTTTCTCTTTGCGCCGGAGAGCCCCAAACCGGAGCTCGTCGTCAAGCTCGCTCGGGAGGCCCGACTCAACCATCGCGTCGAGAACGCGCTGCGGGCCCTCCAGATGCTCGACGGTCAGCCCTCCACGCTGCGTCGCGCATTCCCCCGCGCAGCATTCTCCGGCGAGCACGGTGGCCTCGCCTTTCTGGCCGAAACGGTCATCCATGGCACCCCGCTCCAGGAGCACCTCGCGCGACAGGCCTCCGATGCCCAGCTGCGAGGCATGGTCGAATGGCTGATCGATCTGGGACTGGCCACGGCCGATGCCGGCGTGGCGACAGCCACCGAGATTGCGGGCGGCCTGGACGAGATGCTGCAGCAGTTCATCGCCATCTACCGTCCGGCTGAGCGTTATCGGCGATTCCTGGCCGCACAGATCGAGCGGGTCTCGATGGCGACTGCCCCTTTCCCGCTCGTGCTTCAGCATGGCGACGCCGGCACCTGGAACGTCCTGGTCGACGAGGACGCGCAGCCCCATCTCATCGATTGGGAGGCATCCGTGCCGCATGGCCTTCCGCTCTGGGACCTCTTCTACTTCTTTCGCAGCTTCGCCGTCAGGGAATCGAAGCTCCGAGGCTCCCGCGACACGCTCGCCGCATTCATCCGACAATTCTTGCAGGCCGGCCCGCTCCTCGCCCCGCTGTCACAGTCGTGCGCGCGCTTCTGCGCGGAATCGGGTCTCGAGCCACGCCTCGTCGAGCCGCTCTTCTACACCTGCTGGATGCACCGTGCGCTCAAGGAGGCCAGCACGCTTGCCACCTCGAGCCTCAGGCATGGCCATTACGTCAAGCTGCTGCTCCGCTGCATCGACGCTGATCAGGCCCCCGGGCTGTCGCACCTGTTCGGCGGCGCCATGGGCCGTTCGGTTGGGAGCGACCGGTCGTAGGAGTCAGGGCCGGTGCGTCACGCCCGCCGCCGGGGCGCCCGCCAGGCTCGGCAACGCACCCGATCCGGTGACCGGTGAGCGTTCGGGTGCTGGTTCGGCGGCCTCGGCCCGTTCCCGTTCCTTTGCAAGGATCCAGACGGTGACGTTGGCAAGCGCCACCAGCAGCCAGAGGTAGCGGGCATAGGAAAGGTGCAGGAAGATGCCGGACATGAGGTATGCGGCCAGGCTGAGCTGGAAAGCTGACGCCCAATTCGCATACTCGGCACGCCGTGACCGCCAGTAGGCTCGCGTGCGGCTCAGACCGACCCACGTCACCACAATGATCGCGAGGAACAGAGAGAGCCCCAGCAAGCCCAGGTCAGCCGCCATCTCGGCGTACAGGTTGTGTCCCCGCCGGCTGGTCCCGAAGTGTCTCATTCCGAGGTCATTCGCGACGTCCTGGGAGTACTCGACGAAGTACCGACCCGGCCCGACTCCCACGATCGGGTTCTCGAAGAAGGTGACGAGGGCGGCGACGTTCGAGGTCGCTCGGCCGAGGATTGCCCCATCGGGGTCCTCTCCGGAGTCCGACACGAGGCCGGCGACTCCGGTGAGCGTTTCGAGGCGCTCGACGAACTCGGGCGCGACGAGGGGAACCGAGATCGCTGCAACGAGCGTCAGCGCGAGCGCGTGCTTGAGCCTGATGTGGCGCATCAGCACGGCGAGGCCCACGACACCAACGAACGCGACGGCGGCGCCGCGCGAGAAGGTGAGGAGCATACCGGTCAGGATCAGGAAGCCGGCCACGACGGTCGCCGCACGCAGCCACCGCGAGCGCGTACTCAGGAACGCGAACGCCGCCAGCGGTAGCAGCACGATCATGATCTGGGCGTAGCGGTTCTTCGAGCCGATCGGCCCGCCGAGCCGCGGGCGCAACCCCTCCTCCACGACCTCCTCATCGGACGCCTCGCCACTCTGCGCAAAACCCCCGTAGTAGTTCTCGTAGGTTCCCGTCACCTCCTGGAAGAGCGACAGGCCGCCCATGAGCGTGCCCGCCAAGAGCAGCACGGCGATCGCCCAACGCACCATCTCCGGCGTCCGGATCGCGTTGACGACGAGTATGAAGAGGAGCATGCCTTCGGCGACATAGATGCCCATCCAAGCGGCCGAGGCGCGGACATCCGCCGAGAGGAGCGATGAGAGCATCTGCGCTCCCAGGAAGGCGATCATCAGGGGGAAGACCCTGGTCAGAACGACCTCCTGGCGGCGGATCAGGACATACCCCACGGCGGGCAGGCCGATCAGGACCGGTGACATGGCCGCCACCACGGTGGGCACCCCGTGGAAGTGCATCGCGACCACCGGCACGTTCGTATAGAAGATGAACAGGAAGAGGAGGATCGAGAGCCGCGGGTTGGCGATGAGCACGCCACCGGCGAACAGGAGCACGGATCCGAGCAAGAACGGCAGCGGGCTCTCGGCGAAGGCGATCGCGCCTCCCAGGACGGCAGCCATGGCGAGGCAGGCAACGGCGAGGAGAAGGCGGCCCCCGCGCCTGCGCTGCGTCGGGCTGACGGCGGGCAGCGGCAGGGCGGCGGGCAGCGACGGGGCGCCGGCGCTCACTTCGCGGTCCTCTCCGTGTCACGCGCCACATAGTCGTACCGGCCGGGGGGATCTCGGACCTCCCTGAGCGTGTGTTGGGCGGCGTCGCTCCGGACAGGCAGGGTCCGCACGTTGTAGCGCAGCCGATAGCGCAGGTAGCGCAACAGCTTCACCCAGCCGCCGCGGAACATGCGACCGGAGGTGAGCACGGTCATCTCCCGTGATCCGGAATACGCGATCTGGGCGCGTATCGCACGCATCGCAGGCCCCACATTCAGATCATCGGCCAGTACCCCACGATCGTACAGCTCCAGCATGAGGCTGCGCTGCACGCCATAGTTGCTGCCGCGAGTGGTCGGGATGCGAAGGATCACGCGCTTGACCCAGCGTGCAAGGTGGTGAGCCCAGATCCTGGCGCGAACCGACCACTTCGGCAGGAAGTCGACGTAGTCGACGCGGGAGTAGGCCAAACCGGCGCCGGCATCAAACCGTGCCACGTACCAGTCCAGCAGGGCTGTGGGATCCGGAATCCGGCAATCTGCATCAAACAGGATGATGCGCTCACCGCGCGCCGCGCGCACGCCTGGCAGCCGTGCCGCCAGGCAGATCGCCTCCCCGGTTCGCCGCTCCAGCACGGGAATGGCAAGCACGGTTGCACCGAGCGACCTGAGCTCCTCGATCTCGTTCGGCGGCTCGCCGGGCGGATAGTTGTTCACCACCAGCACGATCTCGAACGCGTGCCGCCCCCGGTAGCGGCCAAGGTCAGCCAGCAGGCGAAGGACGTTCTCGAGGTCGCCGCGCGCGTTCACGGGCACCACGATGGAGGCGTCCACAGCCCCGCCGGCCCGGCCGCGGAGGCGCCCCATCGCTGTCTGCAGATCCAGCGGCTGCTCCTCCGGCGCGTCGCTCCGCGGCGGCGCGGCTCTGCTCGACCGATTCGTCTCCCAGCGATCGACCTGACGGCCGAGCACGAGGTTCAGGGCGGCGCGCAGCGCGGCCGCGTTGACGAGGATGAAGAACGCGGGAAGGGCCAGCAGGCGGCTGCGCCCCAGCCGTCCTCTGCCGGCCGCGAGGCCCGCCACGCCCAGCACGTAGAACGCAACCTGCCCGATCGTCATGGCACGGTAGATGATGCCCCTTCTCCACAAGATTGGCGAGGCCACGGCCAGAAGGACCAGCGGCACGGCCACCAGGCGCCGCAGCAGCTTGTGAGAGGCGAGCTGGACGGCATAAAAGCCGTAGCGGAGCGGATCGAGCAAGCTGCGGCGGACCAGGATGCCGCGGAGCCCGCGGGTCATGACCCGCACCTTGCGGTCGAACTCGTGCTGGCTGCTGGGCGCCACCGCTTCGTAGGCAACGGCGTCGTGAGCGAAGACCAGGCGATATCCCTGGGCCACCACTGCCGTGGAGGTGGCAAAGTCGTCGGTGACACCGCTGGGAACCGGTGAGAAGGCCGAACGGCGGATGGCGTAGATGGCGCCGGTGGCGGAGATTGCACTCCCGGCCCGGCTCTCCGCTCTCTTCAGCAGCCTGTCGAAGCTCCAGTAGCTGCGCTCGCCCTCCCCGTAGGCCGACGGGCCGTCGGCTCGGTAAACCTGATCGCCGGCGACGCCGCCCACGCTCGGATCCGCCAGCGGTCGGGTGAGGGCGCGGAGCGCATGGGGCGCGAAGATGCTGTTTGCGTCCGAGAAGACGAGGATCTCGCCGCGGGCCACGTCGACCGCGGCATTCAGTGCCGCCGCCTTGCCCACTCGTGGCATCGCCACCAGGCGCACGCCCTCTGGCTCGAAGCGCCGCACAACGGTCTCCGTCTCATCGTCCGATCCATCGGAGGCGACCACGATCTCGAGGCAGTCGCGCGGGTAGTCCAGCGCGAGCAGGTTCGTCAGCTTCGCGCCGATGCTGGCCTCCTCGTTGTGCGCGGCCACGATCACGGTGATCGATGGCGTGATCGGGGCGGATCGGTACGGCCTGGGCCGCAGCAGGGCGCGGGCAAAGACCACAACCGGGAAGATGAGGTAGGTGTAGACGATGGTCGCCAGCGCCGACCAGAACAGCGCCCGCATCAGGCGGCCTCCACGCGGGTGAACCGCCGGGCAAGCGCGGCGGCGTTGGTGGCCACGTCAAACTCGCGCCGCACCTTCTCGCGTCCGGCGCTGCCCAGCCGCTGGCCGAGCTGCGGCTCGTCGTGAAGGCGTCGGAGGGCCGAGGCCAGCCCGGTTGCGTCGCGTGGAGGCACGAGCAGCCCGCTGACGCCGTCCTCGACCAGCTCCGGGATCCCTGACAGCTCGCTGGCAACCACCGGGATGCCGCTGCTCATCGCCTCCATGAGCACGACGGGAATGCCCTCCCGCTTTCCACCGGCCGTCGGCACGCTGGGCGTCACGAGCACGTCGGACTGTCGGAGCGCCTCGGCGATCTCGCCGCGCGTGCGCTGGCCCTCGAAGCGGATCCGGTCCCCCACGCCGGCGTCCCGTGCCTGACGCACCAGCGCCGCGCGGTCGGCGCCGTCGCCGATGAGCCGGCAGACGAAGTCGATCCCCGCCTCGGCGAGCTGCCGGCAGGCTTCAACCAGGAAGGTCTGGCCCTTCACCTCGTGCAGGGTTCCCACCGAGATGATGGTGAAGGCTTGATTGCGTGGTCGTTCGGCAGGCCGGAACATCGACGTCTCCACCCCGCAGTGAATGACGACGAGCTTGTCCCGCCACTGCTCGCCGCACTCCGTCAGGATGAGCTGCCGGTTGTAATCAGAGATCGGCACCACGAAGGCCGCCTCCGCAACCTTCTCGCACAGCATGTGACGGTCGACGTGGAGATCGGACCCGTGCGCCGTGAAGCTGTAGGTGATGCCGGTGAGCCGCTGGATGATGAAGCCGGCGGCGGCGGGATGGCTGGCGAAATGACAGTGAACGTGCGTGATTCGATCCTCAGCCATGAGGCGGGCGGCGTGGGCGACCTTCGGAAAGATCCCCAGCGCTCCACCCAGGAAGTTCAGGCTGCCCCACGTACCGCGGATCACGTCGCGCAGGGCGCGCAGGTAGGCGCGCGGCCGCCGCCTCAGGAAGTGCAGCTGGCTTCGGAGGATCGCCATCGATATGAACGGCAGGTAGTGTGCGCGCTCCACCAGCGCCACGGCCTCGGGCTGCACGATGGCCTCCCGTTCGCGCAACAGCGGGTAGAGCTCGACCCGGACGCCAGATCCCTCCATCGCCAGGATCTCGTACAGGATGAACGTCTCGGTCAGCTTGGGGAAGCGCGACATGATGTAGGCGACCCGGGGATGCCCGTCGTCAAGCGGCGTGCCCGATCGGCTGTCCTCAGCGCGGTCGCCTCGGCTCATTGCGCCGACCGCTGTACCAGGTTCCGGGCGATCGCCACGTCGTCGAAGCCGTTCGGGTGCGTGGAGTGCCACCGCCATGCCGACTCGATGATCTCCTCCAGCCCGAAGCGGGGCGACCAGCCGAGCTCTGACCGTGCGCGCCCGTTGTCGGCCCAGATCGCGGCCGGATCGCCCGGCCGGCGCTCCGCGTCCTGGACCACGATCCGGCGCCCGCTTACGCGCTCGGTCATGGCAATCACCTCGCGGACTGACGCACCGCGGCCTGTCCCGAGATTGAGCGTCGTCGAGGTGCCGTCGGCTGCGAGATGGTCGAGCGCGAGGGCATGCGCATCGGCGAGGTCAACGACGTGGATGTAGTCCCTGATGGCCGAGCCATCGGCCGTCGGATAGTCTGAGCCGAAGACCTGGACGCTCGGCGCGACACCCATGGCCGCCTTCATCACGACCGGCACGAGGTTCGCGGCATTGGCCCAGTTCTCACCGATCGACCCATCCAGGGCAGCGCCGGCGGCATTGAAGTACCGCAGGCTGACGTGGCGGAGACCGCGACAGGCATCGAGCCAATGCAGCATCCGCTCGATGAGCAGCTTGCTCTCGCCGTAGGGATTCTCCGGCCGCAGCTCACTCTCCTCGTCGACCGGCTGGCGGTCGGGCGTTCCATAGACCGCGCATGACGACGAGAAGACGAGCATCCGAACGTCAGCTCGCAGCATCGCGTCCAAGAGCACGAGAGTCTTGCTGACGTTGTTCTCGAAGTAGCGCACCGGCTCCCGGAGCGACTCATCCACCGCCTTGTTCCCGGCGAAGTGGACGACGGCGTCTATCCGCTCGGATTGAAACAGTCGATCCAATCGCTCTCGGTCGCCCATGTCAGCGACCACCAGGGGGGTTTCGCCGATGGAGGCCGGGTGGCCGTGCTCGAGCGAGTCCAGGACGATGACCGCGTCGCCTCGACTCTCCAGGCACCGAACGGTATGCGATCCGATGTAGCCGGCTCCGCCGGTGACGAGCACGCGCATACCCGTGCCGTTACTCAGCCGGACGGTTGTCCGGAAGGCGGCCGCCCGACACGGCGTCACGGCGCTGTTCGTCGATGCCGCGCCCGCTCGCTGCGGCCGACCGTGTCGCGCTCGCCGCCTGCCTCACGGCCACCGGCGCCCCGAGGTCCGGCCTCATTTGCGCGCCGGCCGGCCGTCTCGAACCAGCGCGTGCGTCGCTCTTGCGGAGCGCCTGCCGACCGTCCTGCAGGATCGTGCCAACGAGATTGGCCCCCACCAGCCGCAGGCTGTCGACGGCATACACGACGTTGTGTCGCTTCGACTCGCCTCGGTGGGCGGTGAGGACCGTGCTGTCCACAATGCCCGCCCACATCAGCGTGCTTGCCGAAAGGTGGATGGGAGCCGAGTTCACGATGATGAGGTCCGCACGCGCGGCGACCAGGTCGAGGATCTGGCGCGCGTGTCCCGCATCGACCAGGTCAGCATGCCTGCTCAGTCCGTACGGCAGCACGACGACATCCGGCGCCTGGTGGTGCAACGCGTCGTCCAGCACGTCGGGGCCTCCCGCGAGCAGATCGGTGAGGCCAACGCGACCGTCGAGGCGCAGGAGCCTGGTGATCTCTCGCCGTTCTGCATTCGCATCCACCAGCGCGACGCGCTTTCCGCTGCGAGCGAAGGCCGCGGCGAGGTTGGCCGCAACCTCACCGCTGCCGTCGTGGGTCTGTGCCCCGACGACGAGCAGACGTTCCTTCGAATGGTCACCGGCCGCGAAGGCGAGCTTCGTGGTGATCAACCGATAGGCGATAGCGGCACGCGAGTCGGGTGCCGCCTCGACGATGAGCGGGTTGGCGGACCGCAGGCGTCGGGGGCGGGACAGGTCGGCAGTGCCGAGCAGGGGCACCGGCGCCGCCTGCGCCAGGTCGTACGACTCCATGACCGCATCGCTGAAGTACTCGATGAGCAGCAGCAGCACGATGGCGCCCAACAGGCCCGCGAAGACCGCCAGCCCGACGATGAGCGAGATCTGCGGCGCAACCGGCGAGCTGGGGACCTCGGCCGGCTCGAGCAACAGCGGCGCACCGTCCGGGCGGCTGAGGCTCTGAGATGTGATGAGCTCGAGCTGGTCGAAGAGCGCGTTCGCGATCGCGGCCGCGAGCTCGGGATCGCCGTGCTCGGCGGTGATGGTCAGGAGTCGGGTCGTGGTGTCGGCCGTGGCGCGCACCGTCGGCCGCAGCTGGCGCGGCTCGATGGAGAGCCCCAGCTGCTCGATCGTGCCCTCCAGCAGCGGTTGGCTGGCGATCAGCTCGCCGTAGGTCTGCACGTGAAGCGACGCGGCCCGCAGCGTCTCGGCATCAGCGTTGATCGGTCCGATGAGAACGCGCGAGCGGGACTCGTATGTCGGCGGTATCTGCGACGCCACAAAGTAACCGGCAAGCCCCGCCACCCATCCCGCGATGATCAGCGTCCACAGCCATCGCCTCGCCATGGCGACATAGCGCGTCAGTTCCAAGTGACTCCTCCCCGGGCCAATACCAACCGTCTGTGCCTAGAGCATAGGCGGCGCGGACCGAGTTGGGAAGCCGCGGTGGTGCCTACGCTCAACGACCTATGTTTGCGCGGCGCCCCAATCGAGCCGACCAGGCCAGCGCACCGAGCTGCAGGCGCAGCACGGGCAGAGCAGAGCGGCCTCCCACATTGATCCGCCGCATGCGCAGCCAGTCGGGTCGCGAGACGTCGTTGCTGCCCCGCTGGGTGGTGAAGGCGATCTGGAAGCCGGACCTTCGGACCGCAGCAACCGCCGTGGCATCCGCGCCACCTGCAGGATACGCGAAGACCGGGCTGGTGGGACCGAGCTCTCGCTCGAGATCAGCCAGCGACCCGCCGATCTCGTCTTCCAGGGCTCCGGGCGGCAGGCGATCCAATCGGGCATGCGTGCGTGAGTGCGGCAGCACCGCCAGGCCCTGCGCCGCGAGATCCCGCAGCTGCGCCCACGTCAGTACGGCGTTCGACGATGCTGCGGCACCGAGCTCGGCGATCCATCGGTCCGCCAGCGCCATGGCTTCCTCGTGCGGGAGTCGATGGAGCTTCGTCCGAAGCGTCCGATAGGCGATCAGCCTGTCATCGTGACTCCGAAGCCCGAGCGCTGCCGCGCCGCCGTCGCGAAGGGTGGGCCGGCGCGTCGTCATGAGGGCGTGATAGAGCCTGTCCCACCAGAAGCCTCGGACCGCTGCACCGGGATAGGCGGTCGGAACGAACACCGCTGCCGGCACGCCATGGCGACGGAGCGTCGGCCAGGCGTGCTCTGCCAGGTCGCGGTACGCATCATCGATCGTGAGCAGCAGGCTCCTGCGCGGCGGGCGACCCCGGCCCTGTCGTACATCAAGGAGATCGCTGATCGAGATGATCTCGTAGTGCTGCTTCAGGAAGGTGATCTGGGCATCGAACTGGTCCGGCGTCGCGCTGATCAGCCCGGGGTACAGCTCGGGCCGATGATCGGGCTCGTCGACTCGGTGATAGGTGAGCACCGAGACGATGTCTCGAGATGGCGGCGCGACTCTCTCGAGCGTCGCGGCCAGCCATGCCACCGCCTGGTGGTCAGACACGCGCGAAACCAGTCCCTTGATCACGTCTCCGTCCATAACAAGCAGCAGCCGTGAGCGGCTGCCGGTAAGGGGTCGCGATAACTCCGTGGCTGAGCGTAAGCATATACTCCGCGGCATCGAACGCCCGTACGCATCCTGAGCTGTGCCCGTGAATCCGCCCGCTTCCCTGCATCCGGTGCTCCTGGCCGCGGCCTCTGCCGTGGCGAGCAGCATCGGACGGCGCGCGCCGGTCGAGTACGACCACAGCGAGACCGGCTCCGGCGAGGCGGTGGTCATCACCGTGGCGGCTGCTCGCTCAGACAACGGCATCGGACGGAGGCTGGCCGAGATGGGTTTCGCGCAGGTGGGAGGCATGCCGCAAGTCCGCCGCTACGTGGGCTACGACCCAGCCACCGATCGCTGGCTGACGCTCGAGCTGCGTCCGCAGCCAACCATGCATGCGTCACGCCCGTCGCGGGCTCGGCGCAGAATCGGTTCCGTGGTGGACTGGATCCTCGCGCGTCGACCAGGCATCACGGTCGCCGTCGTGGGGCCGGATGGCGCCGGAAAGTCGACGCTCATCTCAGGCCTGGCGCGGTCCTTCGCCCTCCCGGTGCGCACCTTCTATGCCGGCCTCTATCCCCAGGGCGAGACGCGTCGCAACGCCCTGGTGGGACTCGGCACGCTGCAGCAGCTCGTGCGCCTGTGGCGCATCCGCGCCCTGGCCTCATACCATCGCCGGCGCGGTCGCCTCGTCATTTTCGATCGCTATCCCTATGACGCCCTGCTGCCGCTGCCACCGCGAGCCCGCCGACGCTCCAGCTGGCGCAGAGCCCTCCTGGCGCGGGCATGCGCCGCCCCGGACCTGCTGATCGCGCTGGATGCGCCATCCGAGGTCCTTCGTCAACGACGCGACGAACATCCGGTCGAGCGCATCGAGGCTCATCGGCTTCACTATGCCGAGCTGGCCCGCACGCTGCCCAACGGCGAGCTGGTCGACGCATCGCAGGGAATCGAAGCCGTCCGCCGACGAGCGACGGACCTCGTCTGGCGACGCTACGCGAGTTCCCTGAGAGGCGCTGGTCGCTGATATCTTGCTGCTACGAGACCTCGCCTATCCGCTCATGCCGCTGGAGGTCAGCCGAGGGACGGTGGTCGAAGGCGAGGCTTGGTCGGTTGACCCCTCGTCCCTTCCGGAGGGGTACGACGTCATCGTCTGGGGCAGGCTGCCGGACGCCGCGGCCGGACCGCGTGAGGCGCTTCTCGCCGCCGCGAGTCGTGAGGTCACGCTCAGCACCATCCACCGGCGCGCGCCAGCGCCCCTCCGCGTCGCCGCCGTCCACCGGCTCCCGGCCCGCCAGCTCGATCACGGCCCTCGAGGACGGCTCCGGTCGTTCGTTCGTGGGGGCGCCATGGTCGAGTTCAGCTCCCCCTCATCGGGAAGACGCATCCTCGATGAAGTCATGGCGGCTGCAGGGGGGCGACCCGCATCGTCGCAGCTGTACGCCGGGTCGGGTGGCGCACTCCTGCGCTCATTGGCTGTCGGCGCTGACCAGCGGGCATTCCTGCGCGTTGCCAGGGCCGGTGGGTCCGGAGACCCGAGCCACCTTTCCACCACGCTGCGCCAGGTCGCGGCGGCACGCATCCCTCTGGCTCCCAGGCTGCTGGGGCAGGGCGAAACGGCTGGGGCCTCGTGGATTCTCGAGACCGCCCTTTCCGGCCGGCGCCCACGGCGCCTGACCCTGGACCTGGCGAGGCAGGCGGCGGATCTCGTCTCGTCGTTTCCGCGGACCGGTGGCCGTCCGACGACGCTCGAGCGCGACCTTCGAGGTATCGCGTTCGCGCTGCCACGGTTTGCAGACCCCCTGGAACGCTTGAATGCGGAGCTTCGGCCGATGCTTCAGGAGGTCCCGGCGGTCATGCGACACGGCGATCTGTGGACGGGCAATCTCCTCGTCAGCCGCGGCCGACTCTGCGGGGTCATCGACTGGGATGCGTCGGACCCGGCGGCCGTGCCAGGCAGTGATCTCCTGCAGCTCGTGGCTGGCGAGATCCGGCGGCGAGCCCGCGCATCGCTTGGAACCGCCTTTCTGATGCAGCCATGGCGCACGGACCTGTTCACGAAGGTCGCAGCGCCGTACTGGTCCGAGATCGAGCTCGAGCCCACGCCCCAGCTGCTCGACCTCGTCGGCATTGCCTGGTGGGCGACGGAGGCCCACGGAACGCTGGCCCGCCTCCCGCACAGGGCGGCAGATCGCGGTTGGGTGGAGTCAAACGTGGAGGCCGTTCTCTCCGCCCTCGCACCGTAGCCCAGGCGCTCCCCATCTCGCTACATCGCCCAGCTTCAGCGGCATCGCGGAGAGGCCACAGGCCGTGGCCCTCCGCAGTACCGCATCCACGGTGTGACGAGCTAGGGCCTCAGTTGGCCACCACGAAGTCAACGTACTGCAGCCCGGTCAGACGCTTTCCACCGTCAACCGCATCGACCCGCAGCACCAGCGTGTGGAGGCCGTTGGCCATGGTCGTCGTGTCGATCCGCAGCGACCCGCGGAACTCGCTGTTCCACTGGCCGAGCACGATTCCACCGCCGTCCGAGTCCTCATCGTTGTGATGGAAGTCGGGACCGATGTAGGCCGCGCTGAAGGTCGTCTGCCCACCGCCAGAACCGGCATCGAGCCGGACCTGCGGCTGCCACACGCCGCTGACCGTCTGGCCCGGCAACACGCCCGTGAGGGACTGCAGCACCGGATTCTGGTAGCCGTTATCGGTATACCAGCCGCGACCCACGATGCCGCCGATGCCGTCGCGCTGGCCACCGTCCGAATTGCCGTTCTCCGTCCTGATCGGCCAGCCGGAGCTGGTGAGCATGACCTCGCCGTTGGACAGCTCGACGCGCGGCTTGAACCTCAGCTCGTGCCACCCGTCGTTGGCCTTGGTGGTATCGACACGGGTACGGACCCAGTACTCGCACGTTCGGCCAGTGCCACACGTCTCGTCCATGCCGACCGCGTGCAGGTTCCCTTGCCCCGCGTGATTCGTGAACAGCGCGGTCTCATAGCGGAACAGGTGGCCGGGGTTGTCGTGCAGGGTGATGAGCGTGTCGAAGGTGACCACGCCCGAAACGGTCTGTCCCAGCGGCACGCACGACGCGGCGTGCAGGTGCGCGATCTGGCCCTCCGCCAACGGGTCGCCCTCCCACCACGTGTGAATCTGTAGGAAGGTCCTCGGCTCGGGGTAGCCGGTGCACGTCACCGGGTTGCCCGACCCGGCCGCGTGTCCGGGCTGCTGAGCGGTCGCGCTTTCCTCGTGCTGCTCCGGGGTCGGCTGCGCAGTCGGCTCGCCAGTGGTCACCACCGGGGCCGGGGCCGGGGCAGCCACCGTCGTCGGCGCCGGTGTCGGCTCTTCACTCGGCAGCTGGGGCGCCGGAACGGTCAGCTCTGGTCCGCCGCCCAGGTCGGTTGTCGTCGGATCTGCCAGCACGGGCGTCGGGTCCGGCTCGACAGCGACCGGCAGCTCCAGCACGCGCACGGTAACGGTCGCCTCACGCGGTTCGCCCGAATCGCTCGAATGCTCGACCGCCGTCAGCTCATACGAACCCTCCTCAGCGTCGGCCGGCACGGTCACGACCGTCTCGAATCTGCCTGCGCTATCGGCGATCACGACGGCCATGCCCTGCGACGAGCCATTCCAGCGCAGCTCGATGTGAGCGTTCGGAGCGAAGCCCTCACCCGCTGCGACCACCGCCCCACCGGGGACGGCCGCCATGATGACGGAGAGCTCCGGGCTCGCCGCCTCGACCCGGGTGCTCGCGAATGCCATGACGCACAGGACGAGCGCGATCGGGATCGTCCGGAGCGGTCCGGGTAATCGACTGGGGCGTTTCGGTTCGGTGAGGTTGAATGACAGCTGGCGGGGTCGCTGGCTCGAGACCAGGGATGGGGCACGCATGCTGGGACCTTCCTCGGGTGCGGGTGCCGACTCTCATCGGCCTCGACGCGGCCCGTCAGCTCGCCCGTTCGTCCCGAGGAAGGCGCGAAATGGCGATTTGCGAGCCTCCTCGCGCAGGGCGGCACGCGAGTTCAGGGAAGCATACAGCACCGCTCCAAGCCCGCGTGCGCCAGATCGGTACCTACGCCTACTCGAACGCGAGCGTCGTAGCTCTCCGGTCCTGGTCGGCTCCGATTGGCTCGGGTCGGCGGAGCCTAGGCCGGCGGCAGGTACCCGAGCTCCTCGAGCCTCGCGACCACCCTGGCGGCGCTCTCATCAGGTGTCTCGCGGCCGTCCGAGTAGCAGGTCACCTCGGCGTTCAGCGGCGCCTCGTACGGGTCGCTGACGCCGGTGAAGTTGGCGAGCTCTCCGGCCAGCGCCTTCTTGTAGAGGCCCTTGACGTCGCGCTCGGCGAGCACGTCGATGGGCGCCTCGACGTACACCTCCACGAAGCGTCCGATGTTGGCGCGCACCTCGTCGCGGATCTCGCGATACGGGCTGATGGCGGCGGCGATGGCGACGGTCTCGTTGCGCGTGAGGAGCTCGCATACCCATCCGATGCGCCGGATGTTGGTATCGCGATCCTCCTTGCTGAAGCCGAGCCCCTTCGAGAGGTGCGTGCGCACGACGTCGCCGTCGAGCACCTCCACTCGAAGGCCGCGGGCGCGCAGCTCACGCTCCACGATCTCGCTGATGGTGCTCTTGCCGGCCCCGGACAGGCCGGTGAACCAGATGGTGAAGCCGATGCTGGCATCGGCCGCGCGCGGCGTGCCGGCGTCGCCATGCGTGGAGGCGGCCGGGGCCTGCCCCATGGCGGCGGTCGTGTCGGGCGTATCGGTGGTCATCGGTCCGTTCGTCGTTGCTCCTGTGCTCACTGCGGTACCGGGCTGCGGTTGGCGTCGATCAGAATCTGGGCCACCTCCGGCCGGCTGAACTCCGGCGGCGGCATCTCGCCGCTCGACAGCAGCTCTCGCACCTTCGTGCCCGACAGGATGAGATGAGCCTCGTCGCCGTGCGGGCAGGTCTTGTACGACGCCATGCCCTCGCAGGCGTGACACCAGAACGTGTGCTCGAAGAAGAGCGGCGTGATCCCGAGCTCGTCCGGCCCGAACTCGTCGAAGATGTGGTGCGCGTCGTAGGTGCCGTAGTAGCTGCCGACCCCGGCATGATCGCGGCCGACGATGAAGTGGGTGCAGCCATAGTTCTTGCGCGCGATGGCGTGGAAGATCGCCTCGCGCGGGCCGCCGTAGCGCATGGCGGCGGGGTAAACGGAGAGCAGGGTGCGGTCGGCCGGATAGTAGGCGGCGAGGAGCGTCTCGTAGGCGCGCATGCGCACGTCGGCCGGAGTATCGTCCGACTTCGTGTCGCCGACCAGTGGGTGGACCATCAGGCCGTCGACCACTTCCAGCGCGACCTTGGTGAGGTACTCATGAGCGCGGTGGATCGGGTTTCGCGTCTGGAACCCTACCACGCGTCGCCAGCCCCGCTCGGCGAAGATGGCACGGGTCTGCGCGGGGGCCCGACGGTGCTCCGCGAACGGAGGATCCTGGGGTTCTTCGAGCACCCAGACCTCGCCGCCGAGGTAGACGTCACCGGCCGCCTGGATGCGCGCGACGCCGGGGTGCGCCTCCTCCGTCGTACGGAAGACGCTCCGGGCCTCGTGCTCCTTGTCGTAGGCGTACTTCTCCGATAGCTCGAGGATGCCGACCGCCCTCCCGGCGTCGTCCACCAGCGAGATCTCCGAGCCGATCTCGAGCCGGTCGGCATGGTCGCGAGGCACGGCCAGGGCCACCGGGATGGTCCAGGGCAGTCCGTTGGCCAGGCGCATCAGGTCCACGACGCTGCGGTAGTCCGCCTCGCCCATGAACCCGGTCAGCGGGCTGAAGGCGCCGTTGCCGATCAGCTCGAGGTCCGAGATGCCGACTGAGCTGAGCGTGACGGCAGGAAGGCTGCTCGACCGCTCCCGCGCGGCCTCGCGCGCGGAGTCGGTGAGCTGGCGATCGACGAGGGTCCCTCCGTGAGGGGCGATCTGAACGGAATTGGACACGAACGGCGGATCCTCCGGTGATGTGACGGGGCCATCGGAATACCGGTGGCGGCGGGCGGCGGCCTCCTATGGTAGCGCGTCCGCCGATCTGCCCCGTCCTCAGAAGGGAAAGGCGAGCGGGATCAGGACGGTCGCCAGCACGATGGTCATGAGGTTCAACGGCAGGCCCACTCGCGTGAAGTCGGAGAACCGGTACCCACCGAGCCCGTAGACGAGCAGGTTCGTCTGGTATCCGATGGGCGTCAGGAACGAAAGGCTGGCGCCCAGCGCCACGGCGATGACGAACGGGCGCGGATCGCTGCCCGTGGCGGCAGCGGTCGCCAGCGCGACCGGAAACGCGATGACCGCCGCTGCGTTGTTCGAGATGAGCTCGGTGAGCAGCATGGTCGTGATCAGCACGGCCGCCAGGACGCCGAGCGGCCCGAACGGCTCCATGACGCCGACTAGGAGCCCCGCGATCGCCTCGCCGAGGCCGCTCTTCTCCACCGCCGAGCCCAGGCCGAACGCCGCAGCGATGAGGATGACGATGTTGAGATCCACCGCGTCGCGTGCCTGGCGGACGGTGAGCACCCGCGTGGCGACGATTGCCAGCGCCGCACCCAGCGAGGCATGGAGAATCGGCACGATCCCGAGGCCGGTCAGCGCCACCAGCGCGAAGCCGATGATGCCCACCAGTCCGGCCTTGCGCGGCTGCGTGGGCGGGATTCCTCCCAGGGAGGCGACGACCAGGAAGTCGAGCCTGTCGCGCCAGCGGTCGCGAAACGCGCGATCGCCGAGCACCAGGAGCGTGTCGCCGAGGCGCAACGGCACCTCGCCCAGCTTGGCGTCGATCCGTTGGCCGGCGCGGTGGATGGCAAGCACCGCGGCGTCATACCGCGCCCGGAATCCGATCTCCTTCAGCGTGTGGCCCACGAGGTCGCCGCCCGCCCCGACGACGACCTCGTAGAAGCGGTGGCCGCCGGTGGCGAGCTCGTCGATGTGCCGGCTCTCGGCTGACTCCAGGCCGCGCATGCGCTGGAGGTCCACGATCTGGTCGACGCGCCCGACGAAGGTCAGCAGGTCGCCACCGGCCAGCGGCTCATGCGGCGCCACTGGCACGATGCGCCGTCCCCCCCGCTCGATCTCGACCAGGAAGACCCCCTGGAGCTGCCGCAGGCCGGCCGTCTCGACCGTGGAGCCATCGACGGGACCAGCGGCTGCCACCCGCATCGTCACCGTGAAGTCCCGGCCGCCGGCGGCGATCGCCTCGCGCGAGGAGTCGCGCGCCGGCAGCAGGCGACCTGCGACCAGCACCATGAGCAGGCAACCCACGATCGCGATTGGCAGGCCCACCGGAGTGAGCTCGAACAGATCGAGCGGGGGCATGCCCGACTCGACCAGCAGACCTGAGACGGTGAGATTCGTCGACGTGCCGATTGCGGTGATCACGCCGCCCAGGACCGCCGCATAGCTGAGCGGGATGAGGAAGCGCGAGGGAGGGAGCCCCCGTCGCTGCGAGAGCTCGAGCACGGCGGGCACCGTCATCGCCACCAGCGTGGTGTTGTTGAGAAAGCCGGACATCCCGGCGATCGGGAACAGCAGGCGCGCGAGCAGCACCCGCCCCTGCCGCGCGGATCCGAACAGCCCGGCCACCACGGGCTGCATCACGCCCGCCACGTCAACCGCCCGAGCGAGAATCAGTAGCGCGCCGACCACGATGGGCGCCTCGCTGCTGAATCCGCGAAACGCCTCGTCGGGCTCGACGAGTCCGATGAGCAGCAGGACGATGGTGGCGGCCAGGACCGCCAGCGCAGGCTGAACCATGTCGCGCGCCAGCACGACCACGAGCGCCACGATGACGCCCAACGTGAGCCAGGCTTCGAGTCCCATGCAGTGCGCCGTCCTGGAAGTAGAATCTGCCGGACGCCCCGGCCTGCCCGCAGTAAGCGGTGACGAGTCCGTCGGGCAGGGAGGATACCTGTTGATGACACCGGCCGAAGGGCCGACGGACGACCTTCCCGTCGTTGCGGCGCTGCTCGCCGCGCGACGGGTGACCGCCATCTGCCATGAGAACCCCGATGCGGACACCATCGGCGCCGCCATCGCGGTGGCGATCATCGCCGAGCAGCTCGGCAAGGAGGCGGAGATCGTGAGCGTCGATCCTCCCGCACCCGCGTTCGGGTTCCTGCCGCGCTTCGACCAGATCATTCGGTCGCCGCGCCTCGAGCCGGACGTCGCGGTGGTGTGCGATGCGGCGTCGCTGGCACGCGTGGGCAGCATCACGTCGGACGCGGCCGAGTGGCTGTCGCGCGCCACGCTGATCAACATCGATCACCACGTGACGAACGACAGGTTCGGCGACGTCAACCACGTCGACGCTGACGCGGCCGCGACCTGCCAGGTCATCGCGGAGCTCCTGCCGCGTCTCGGCGTGCGACCGGACGCGGACGTGGCCACCGCCCTCCTCGCGGGAATCGTCCGCGACAGCCACGGCTTCTCCGACCCGGGAACCTCCGCGCGGACGCTGCGCTCGGCAGCGGACCTGGTGGAGGCCGGGGGTGACCTCGCCGCAGCCCATCGCATGCTCGTGGAGCTGCCGACCGCGACCATGGCGCTGTGGGGAAAGCTGCTCGATGCGATGGTCCCCGCGTTCGACGGCCGCATCATCTACACCATCCTCACCAAGGCGATGCTCGACGAGACCGACACGCGCCAGCACGACGCGGATGGGCTCGTCGAGTTCATGGCCAATGCGAAGGGCGTGGACGTGGCGCTGCTGCTGCGCGAGGTTGGGCCGACGACGACGCGGGTCAGCATCCGCACCAATGACCGGGTGGATGCGACGCGCATCGCGGCGGCCTTCGGAGGCGGCGGCCATGCGAGCCGAGCAGGCTGCACGATGACGGCCGCGTGCATGGACGGGCTCGATCTGCTGCTCCCGGCATGTGAGCGCGAGCTGGCGGGACTCGACGCGCGGCGGGGCACCTAGTTGGCCATTGGGCCCGACGCCGCGCGCATGGCATCCGGCCGCATCGTGGTGATCGCCGTCTTCTACGGGCTTCTCGGTGGCACCGCGCTGCTGATCGGGCTCGGCCCGCTGCTCCAGCCTGCCGGCCCATGGATCCGCCTGGCCGGGTTCGTGGCGATTGCAACGGGAGTGACGCTCATCGCCGCCGCGGCCGGGCTGCTGTGGCGCGGCCGCCTCGGAAGGGCGCTCGGCATCGCGGGCGGCATCGCGGCGCTCGTCCTTGGAGTCATGGTGGTCGGTCTGTCATTGGCCAGCCTGGAGAGCTGCCCCGGGCTCGACGACGCAGCGCAGCCGTGCTTCGTCCTGGTCGGGGGCATCGGCTTCATCGGGCTGCTGATCACTTTCGCCGGGCTGGGCGCCATTGCGGTCATCCGACGGACCCGCAGGAGCTTCTTCCGGCCACGACGCCCGTAGGCTCCTCGAGAAGCGCGGCGGGGGCCGTCACGCCGGCCCGCGGACGAGGGCAGGAAGCTCTCTCACGAGCCTGGAGCGCGCCCACATCGGGCCGAGACCATGACGCTTCGCGTCCGCGTGCGCCTGGAGGTCGGTATGAGGGCCGAACAACACGAGCCTTGTGCCCGGTGCCGATGATCGCCACGTCCGCAGCGCATCTTCCCAGCCAGCTGCTCGCTCGTTCCAGTCGACGAGCACCACGTCCGCCTGCGCCGGGGGCGGCAGCTGCTGCGGGGAGTCGACGCGGCTCAGCTCGGCACCGGCCTGGCGCGCCGCGGCCTCGATTCTGCTGAACAGCATGAGGTCGCGCACCACGGCGACCACCTTCACGCCTGCAGCTGCTCCTCGTCCCGGTCGACCGGCTGCGGTGGCACCGGCTGCGGCCCTTCCTCGCTGCCACCTGCGGCCAGGGGCGCGTGATAACCGTTGCCGTTCATCGTCTGCTCCATCACATAGCGCGCGATGTGCATCGGGTACACGCCGACGATCACCGGCGCTCGCACCTCGACCGACAGCTCGATGCCGATCTCGTCACGCTCCCACAGGTCCTGGACCTTGAGCGCCTCCCGCTCGGGCAGGCCGACGAAGGCGCTGGTGCCGTTGCGCGCGATGTTGCTCATCGCCTCCGGATCGAGGTTGAAGCGCCTGCGAAGGTCCGTGATGGCGACGTATGGGCGGGATGTGAGGTATCGGCGGAGACTGGAGGTGCTCGGCCGTTTGCTGGCAGACATCAGTCGTTCCCGTCAGTCTACCCCTGTTCAGGATCGCTCGCCGAAGACACTCCGCAGGACGAACCACACGTTGGCCGGTCGCTCGGCCAGGCGCCGCATGAAGTACGGGTACCACTCCGTGCCGTATGGCACGTAGATGCGCAGGCGATAGCCCTGCTCGATCAGCCGGCGCTGGAGGTCACGTCGGATGCCATAGAGCATCTGGAACTCGAACTGATGCGCCGTGATCCCGCGCTCGCGCGCGTGCGCCCTGACGCGCTCGATCATGGCCGGGTCGTGCGTGGCGATCCCGGGGTAGGCGTCGGCATCCAGGAGGCGACGGCTGAGCTCGACGAACGAGTCGCCGATGGCCTGGCGTTCCTGCATCGCCACCTCCGGCGGCTCCGCGTACGCGCCCTTGCAGATGCGCGTCCGCACGCGATCCACGGCGAGCGCCTCGACGTCCCGGCGGGACCGATGCAGGTAGGACTGGATCACCGGTCCCACGTCGCAGCCATCGGCCCGCAGACGGCGCACGACCTCCAGGGTCCGGTCGGTGTAGGCCGATGACTCCATGTCGATGCGCACGAAGATGCCGCGCCGGTGCCCCGCCTCGACGACGGGCCGGATCACTTCGAGGCACTCATCGACCCCGAGGTCGAGCCCCATCTGCGTCAGCTTGAGACTGACGTTGGCGTCGAGGCCCTCGGCCGCGATGCGCTCGATGGCCTCCACGTACTGTGCCGCTGCCCGATCGGCCGAGGCGCGGTCGATCACGCTCTCGCCGAGCACGTCGAGCGTGGCCGTGGCGCCGGTTGCATTCAGCGCGCGAACGGCGCGGGCCGCCTGGTCCAGCGTGGTGCCGGCCACGAAGCGCAGCGGCATGCGGCGCAGGAGCGGCGTTGCCAGCGCCACCCGCGCGATCCAGCGGCGGTCGCTGAGCCACAGGAAGAACCCGCGCAGCGCGGCGCTGAGCATCAGCGGCGGCCGTGGCTCCAGCCACGCGCACGCTCCACGGCGTTGCGAATCAGCGCCTTGCTCGGCACGTTGGAGCCATGTCCGTAGTCGCGCTGGCGCAGAGCCACGGAGCGCGCCGACGGCGGATCGATGTCGCTCCCGTCGATGCGGATGGTGGGCGAGCCGCGGAAGCCGAGGAGCTCGGCATCGTCCTCGGAGGCGACCGCGATCATCTGGATCGGCGTCTCGAACGCGTCCTCGGTCAGCACCTCAACGAGGTTCTGGCGAGCCTGCATGTAGCCGGGGTCGTCCTCGATGTAGAGCAGCTCGACGCGCACGGCTCAGCTGGTTGCGAAAAAGGCGACCAGCGCCACGACGGCGAAGGCGCCGAGGGCGGCACCGGCGTACATCCGGCGACGCTCCTCGCCGGTCATTCCCTCGCGCGTCGAGGCGCGAGGCCCACGGGATGCACGCCCGCGCCATGCGAGGTAGCGCTCCGCGTTCGTGTCGCGCGTATCGCGCGCCCGATAGGCCCGCCAGGCCGGCCACGCCACGAGGTAGGCGGCCACGCCGGCGGGGACGGCCGCCAGCAGCCAGAGGATCGCGGACATGCGCTCAGGCTACCGGATCGCTCACGCCGCCTCGCCCGCCGCGGCTGCATCCACGATCCACTCGAGCGAGCCCGATGCGGGACGCACCCGTGCCGCGGGCGGATCCGAGCTGCCATCGCGAATGGTGGCCAGCGCGGGCGCCTTGTCCGCGCCGCTGAGCACGAAGATCACCGCCCGCGCCGCATTGAGCACCGGGTAGGTCAGGGTCATGCGCCACGCCTCGGGCCCCGGCGCCCAGTTGCCGATCGCCCATCGTTGCCCTTCGTCCAGGCCCTCGCTGTCGGGGAAGAGGCTCGCCGTGTGACCGTCCGGTCCCATCCCCAGCCAGACGAGGTCGAAGGCCGGTGGCTCGTCGCCGCGAGCACCGAACGCGAGCCGCAGCTCGGCTTCGTAGGCGAGGGCTGCAGCGTCGAGGTCCGAGGCCTCGGCAGGCATGCGATGGACGCTGTTGGGACGCACGTTTGGCAGCTGCGCGATGAGCATCTGGTAGGCAACGCCGAAGTTGGACTCGGGATGGTCCGGCGGCACCGTTCGCTCATCGCCCCAGAAGAACTCCACGCGGGACCAGTCGACGCGGTCACGGCGAGGGGCGCCGCTGAGGAGCGGATAGACGGCCTTGGGCGTCGAGCCCCCGGACAGGGCCACGCGGAAGGCGCCCCGCTTCTCGATCGCCTCCCGTGCCGCCTCCACGAACCGGTCGGCCGCGGCAGCGGCCACGGCGTCGGGGTTGGGAAGGACCGTGAAGCGGCCGTCAGCCGTCACGCCGCCGCCTCGCGAGCCGAGGCCAGGATGATGGCCGCCGCGCGCAGCGCGTCCTCGTACACGGGGTTGATGACGTCCATCGCCAGCTGCGTGCTCAGGAGCTCTGCCTCGGAGGCGGGCTCCATGCGGACGCGGCGCAGGAGGGCGGTCATCCCGTCCGCGTTCGTCGCCACCGTGGCCTCGTCGCCCGCGCGGTCGATGATGAACTCGGCCGCGCCCGCCTCGCCCAGCGAGGCCAGGCGGACGGAGGTCAGGTCGCCGCGGCGAACCGCATCGGCCTCGACCGGCTCGATGATCAGCTCGACCATCTCGTAGCGGCCCTCGAGCACCAGGCGCAGGCGGCCCTCCTCGAGGGTCTCGACGGTCCGATGCCGCCGCCAGCCGAGCCGGGTGGCGATCCAGCCGGCATAGAGCAGCGCCTGCGCCATGGGCGCGGCGACGCCCGGCGTGACCTCGTGCGACTCGGCGGGCGTCCCGGGCTGTCCGACGGCATAGCGGACGTGCAGGCGGCTCAGGTTTGGCAGGTAGCGCCGGAAGCGCGTCGTGTCGAAGAACTGCGCGGTCAGCTCCTGCCACCACGCCAGCCGCGCCCACGCCAGGTCACCGACGCCGCTGCGCCGGCGCACGCTGCCGAGCCGGCGCAGGCCGGCGAGCAGGTCGTCGAAGTCTGCGGTGTCGACGATGAGCCGATCGGCCAGGTCGACCAGCTGCTCGAACACCGAGTGCTCGAACGGCGGCGTGCCCGGCCACCACACGTGCGTCGGCAGGTCGTGGATGAGCAGCGGGGCGACGACGCCGGACAGGTGCTCGGCCGCCTCGCCACGCACCGTGAGCACGATCTCCTCGTAGCAGATGCGGTCGGAGCCGCTCACCGGATCGTGGCAGTGCGTGCTGATACGTGCATCGAGCGGCGCGCCGGCGTTCGCATGCTCCGGCACGAGGATGATCGCTCGCGACGGATGGCGAACGCCGAGATCCATCATCGTCTGCACCACGCGGTCGGCCGCGTCGGTGTCCACCACGGTCGCGATCAGATTGAGGACCGAGGCCCGCGCATGCGGCAGCCCCTTCTCGCCGATGCGGCGCGCCCTCTGGTCGTCGGCAGCGGCGCTGGCATCCCATAGGCTGGCGAGGTGGGCCCCGATGGCGCGGACGCTGGTATCGCGCTCCTCCCACAACGGCGTGGCGAGGCTCTCCGCCTCGCCGAAGCGCATGAGGCGCCGATGCACCGCCCGCTCCCGAGCGGCGGCGCGCGCGGGACTCACGGCCGTCGCCAGGCGCGCGCGTCGCGCTCGATGAGCTCGTCGGCGGCAGTCGGACCCCAGGTACCGGCCTCGTAGGGATGCAGTGGACCCCCTTCCCCGCTCACCCAGGCGTCGAGGATCGGCTGCAGGATCTCCCACGCGCGCTCCACCTCGTCGTCGCGCGTGAACAGGCTCGAGTCGCCGATCATGGCATCGAGCAGCAGTGTCTCGTAGGCCTCGGGCGAGTCGACCGCGAAGCTCGAGCCGTAGCGGAAGTCCATGTTGACGGTGCGGATCTGGAGACCCTGGCCGGGCACCTTGGCGCCGAAGCGGATGAGGATCCCCTCGTCGGGCTGGACGCGGATGGCAAGCACGTTGGGATCGACCTGCGGCACGCCGGCGCGCGCGAAGAGCGCCAGCGGCGCGCTCTTGAACTGAACCGCGATCTCGGTCGCCCGGCTCGGCATCGCCTTTCCGGCGCGGATGTAGAACGGGACGCCCGCCCAGCGCCAGGAGTCGATGCCGAGCTTCAGCGCCACGTAGGTCTCCGTCTGCGAGCCGTCCGGCACCTCCTCCAGCGACAGATACGACGGCATCTCCTCGCCCTCGACCCAGCCGGCGCTGTACTGGCCGCGCACGGTGTTCGCTGCCACATCCGCGGGTGTCATCGGCTTGACCGCCCGCAGCACCTTGAGCTTCTCGTCGCGCAGGTCCTCCGCCCGGAACTCGACCGGCGGCTCGATGGCGAACATTGCCATCAGCTGCAGGCCATGGTTCTGCACGATGTCGCGCAGGGCGCCCGTGGCATGGTAGAACTCGCCGCGACCCTCGACCCCGATCGTCTCGGCCACCGTGATCTGCACGCTGTCGATGTAGCGCCGGTTCCAGATGGGCTCGAACAGGCCGTTGCCGAAGCGGAAGACGGCAAGGTTCTGCACCGTCTCCTTGCCCAGGTAGTGGTCGATGCGGAAGACCTGCTCCTCGTCGAACACCTCGGCGATCTCGTTGTTCAGCGTCCGCGCGCTGGCCAGGTCCGAGCCGAATGGCTTCTCGATGATGACCCTGGTCCAGCCGCGCGTGGAGCCCGTGCGGCGCCTGCCCGCCTCGGCGGCCAGGCCCGCCCGGTCCAGCTGGTTGACGATCTCGGGGTAGAGCGACGGTGGCACGGCCAGGTAGAAGAGGCGGTTGCCGGCCGTGCCGCGGTCGCGGTCGATACGCTCCAGGCGCCTCGCCAGCTCCGCGTACGCCGCGGGGTCCTTCAGGTCGCCGCGGTGGTACTCGATGCCCTTCGCGAACGACTCCCAGATGGCAGGCCGGGCCGGGCGGTTGCGGCTGTACTCGTTGACCGCGTCCAGAAGGTGATCGCGCAGCACCTCGTCGCTCCAGTCGCGACGGGCGAAGCACACGACGCTGAACTCCGGAGGCAGGAAGCCGCCGAGCATGAGGTTGTAGAGCGCCGGCGCCAGCTTGCGCTCCGCCAGGTCGCCGGTTGCGCCGCAGATGACCATCGTGCACGGCTCGGGCATGCGCTCGAGGCGCAGGCCCTCGCGCAGCGGATTCGGACGGGGTCCCGCAGGCGTAGCCTCTTCGACAGCCGATGTTCCCCGGCCTTTGCGCTCGGTCACCGTCATCGAGCCGAGCGTTCCCTGACGGCGTGCCCGCCGAACTCGTTGCGCAGGGCGGCCAGCACGCGGTCGGTGTAGCTGTCCGGCTCTCGCCGGCTGCGGAAGCGCTGGATCAGCGAGAGCGTGATGACCGGCGCCGGAACGTCGCGGGCGATCGCCTCGGCGACCGTCCAGCGGCCCTCGCCCGAGTCGGCGACCCAGCCGTGGATGTCGTCCAGGTCGTTGCCTTCCCGCTCGAAGGCATTGGCGGCGAGCTCCATGAGCCACGATCGGATCACCGAGCCGTTGTTCCACATCCTGGCCACGGCTGCGAGGTCGAGGTCATAGTCGGAGGCGTGGAGGATGTCGAAGCCCTCGCCGATAGCCTGCATGATCCCGTACTCGATGCCGTTGTGAACCATCTTGGTGTAATGGCCGGCGCCCGCATCGCCGCAGTAGAGGTAGCCGTTCTCCGGCGCCAGCGTGCGGACCGCTGGCTCGAAGCGCTCGTAGACCTCGCGCCGGCCACCGAGCATGGCGCAGAAGCCGACCTCGAGGCCCCAGACGCCGCCGGAGACGCCCATGTCGAGCCACTCGATCCCCCGCTGCGCAAGCTCGGCCGCGTGGCGCTGCGAGTCATGGAAGTTCGAGTTGCCCGCATCCACGATCACGTCGCCGGGCACCAGGATGGCCGCCAACTGCTCGATCATCGCATCGGTGGCGGCGCCCGACGGGACGCTGGTGATGACGTGCCGCGGGCTGGCGGTCAGCTCGGCCAGGCGGTCCATCGGCTCGGCGACCGTCACGCGCCCCTCGTTCTCCGGCTCGGCCGCCAGCTCGGCCGCCACCTGCTCGGTGCGGTTCCAGGCCACGACCTCGTGCCCGCCGCGCGCGAGGCGGCGCGCCATCCCGGCTCCCATCCTGCCCAGCCCGCAGATCGCGACCTGCATCGTCGGTCCCTCTCCTCTCATACCGAGGCGCCGAGCACGGCGTCCATCATCTGCTCCAGCCGCGTGAGCCCCGTCTCGAGGTCGTCGAAGTGCAGCTGCAGCACGCGGCGTCCGCGGCGCTGGAGCGATGCCAGGTCACCGAGCGCCTGGGCCGCGATGAGCGTGCCGAAGGTTTCCTCCCAGCCCGGGATCGGCAGGTCCTTGCGCGGATCGGCGGTGAGCTGCAGGAAGACGCCAGTGTCCGGCCCGCCCTTGTGCAGCTGCCCGGTCGAGTGCAGGAAGCGTGGGCCGAAGCCGACCGTGGTCGCCACTCCGGCCGCGTCCCGCACGGCGGTGCGCAACCGCTGGAGCCGCGCCTCGACCTCCGGGTCCTGCGGCAGATAGGCCAGGATGGCGAAGTAGTCGCGACCGGCCTCGAGCAGGCCCAGCAGCTGGCGCACCGTGCCCTCGACGCTCACGGGAGTGTCGCCGAGCACCGCGGGGTCGAGCGTGGCGGCGACCCGGGGCTCGCTGACCGCGGGCATGGGTGCCGGCAGCGCCCCATCGCGGCGGTAGGCGGCCAGCAGCTCGGTGGTGGCCTCCTTGCTCTCCTGCACGTTGGGCTGGTCGAAGGGATCGATGCCGAGCACGATGCCCGCCGCGGCGCTCGCCACCTCCCAACGCACGAACTCGGCGCCGATGTCGTAAGTGTCGGCCAACACGATCTGCGCGCCGGGCTGGTCGCGCTCGGTCATGGCGGCCGCCAGAGCCTCCCACTCGTCGGCCGGGTCGTCGGCCAGGCGCACGACCACGAAGCATCGATCATCGCCGTAGCTGTCCGGGTCGCCGATGGGCTCGCCCACGATCGGCACGATCCCGGTGCCCTGCTTGCCGGTGGACTCGGCGATGAGCTGCTCGGCCCAGTCACCGAACGACGCCAACCGGCGCGAGGGCAGAATCGTCAGCTTGTCGCGGCCGGCCAGCGCCGCCTCGCCGATGGTCGCGCCAAGGCGAAGCCCGGGGTTGTCGGGCGCCGGCCGGCGGCAGGCCTCGGCCATGTCGGTGGCTCTCTCGAGGAGCACGGCCAGGTCCACGCCACTCAGTGCGGCGGGCACCAGCCCGAAGACCGAGAGCGCCGAGTACCGCCCTCCGACGTCGGGCGGTCCCTCCACGATGCCGCGGAACTCCTGCGCCTGCGCCAGCTCCACGAGGGCCGTGCCGGGATCCGTGATGGCCAGGAAATCGAGCGCCGGCGCATGGGCGGCCATGACCGCGTGAAAGGCGTTCGGCTCGGTGGTCGTTCCCGACTTGCTGCTGACGCAGAACAGCGTACGGGCGCCGGCCGCCCATTGCCGAAAGCCGCGCACCGCGTCGGGATGGGTCGAGTCGCAGACGCGCAGCTCCAGTCGATCCGGCGTCGCCGGGCCCCCGCCGGGCATTCCGAACACGCGCGCGAACAGCTCGGGTGCCAGCGATGAGCCGCCCATGCCCAGCACCGCCGCGCGGCGATAGCCGTCCTCCGCCACGTCGCGCGCCAGGTGCTCGAGCTCCCCGACCCGCGCGCGCATCGCCGCCGGCAGGTCCAGCCAGCCGAGCCAAGCGGGCATCTCGTCGGGCGCCTTTCCGGAGGCTGCCCACAGGCTTCCGTCCTTCGCCCACAGGCGGTCCGCAACGGCCTCTCGCGCCCAGGCCTCCAGGCGCGCCTCGACCGCGTCGGAGAGCCGCAGGCTCATGCCGGGGCGAGCGCCTTCCGCTTGGACTCGATCGTCTCGATCAGCTCGTCGAAGCTCTTGGCGAACGACGCCACGCCCTCCTCGGTGAGCTCCGTGGTGGCGTCCTGCATGCTGATGCCCTGCGCCTCGATGGCGCGAATCGCGTCACGCGCGCGGTCGATCCCGTCGTCGAGCGTGCGCCGCACCCCGCCGTGGTCGAGGAACGCCTCGATCGTCTCGAGCGGCATGGTGTCGACCGTCTGCGGGCCGATCAGCTCCTCGACGTAGAGAACGTCGCGGTAGTCGGGATTCTTCGTGCTCGTGCTGGCCCACAGGCAGCGCTGAACGTGGGCACCGGCCGCCCGCAGCTCCGCGAACTCGTCGCCGCCGAAGATCTCGTTGAAGGCCTCGTACGCAAGCTTCGCGTTGGCGATGGCGGCCTGGCCCCGCGCCTCCAGCGCGGCCCGCGTGCCAAGCTCCTCGAGCTTCTTGTCGACCTTGGTGTCGACGCGGCTGACGAAGAAGCTGGCCACGCTCGCCAGGCGCGTCACGTCCTCGCCGCGCTCGTGCCGCGCGCGGAGGCCGGCGATGTAGGCGCGGGCCACGTCGCGGTACACGTCGACGCTGAACATGAGCGTCACGTTGACGTTGATCCCCTCGGTGATTGCGCGCTCGATGGCCGGGATGCCGGCGCCGGTCGCCGGGATCTTGATGAAGACGTTCGGGCGATCGAGGCGCGACCACAGGCGACGAGCCCGCGAGATGGTGGCCTCGGTGTCGTTGGCGAGATCGGGCTCGACCTCGATCGACACCCTGCCGTCCGCGTCGGTCGACTCGGCCACGGGCGCAAGGACGTCACAGGCGTCCCGGACGTCCTCGGTGGTGAGCTCGAAGATCACCCGGTCGACGGACTCGCCCTTGTCGACGAGCTGGCGGACCTGCTCGTCGT
>JBOGTC010000014.1:0-4864 GCA_050692055.1 Candidatus Limnocylindria bacterium
CATGGCCAGCCGCAGGCTGCCGGCCGCGTCCGCGTAGCTGAGGCCCGCGGCGTCGAGCACCTCGCGAGTGCGGGCGGTGACGACGCTGGTAAGGACGAGCACCGGCATCGACTCGGCCAGCGATCGCCACAACGGCCGCTGGGTGACGACGTCGCGCGGGTAGAGCCGCGGCTGGATGGCCAGCGCGACCCGCCCGCGCGTCCCGTCCGCGGCGCGGATCTCGAGCGCCGCGTCCGGCTCCCAGGCCACTGATCGCGGCATCCGGGCGCGGCGGACCGACCAGTCGCGGGGCAGGATGTCACGGAGGCGAGCGACGAAATCGTCGAGCAACTGCGTTTCCTGTCGCCGGCGAATCTCCATTGACGGCAACGTAGCACAAGAGGAAACACCATGGCGGCGATTTGAGCCAGATTGAGGCCGGTCTCCCAGGCCGCGAAACAGGCCCGACTTTGGAAACAAGGACAGCAGGGGACTCCGAATGCGCTCAGAATCTCCTGCTGTCGGAATCGGCCATTTCGGGGCGAAATCGCGCCGTTATTGTGCTGTCAGAGGGCGGTCGGTACAGCAGGGGATTCGGGCAGTTTTGGGCCGTTCCGCGTGCTCGGAGCACAGCGTTTTGGGTGGGTGGACTTAAAATCCCCTGCTCTACCGCTGAGCCAACGGCCCGCCGATTCCCGCCTCAGTCTATCGGTCCCTCCAGCAGGTCTTCCCGCCCAACGTGGATCGTCCACCGTTGGTCTGTGACGATTCTTCGACGACCGTCACCATCGGAGCAAACGCGAAGAACGCCGCGGCGACGCACGCCAGTGCGAAGGAGGCCAGGACGAGCCACCACCCTGGCTCACGTCCGCCCGGCGCTCCGCCCACTCCCGACCTACCAGCTCGTGAGGAGTGTCATCACTGCCGACGGCTGGGCCTGACCGCCCTGGACGAGCAACAGGATCACCACCACGAGCAGCACGATGAGGACGAGCCACGGTACGCGCGAGCGCCGTCGGCGCCTCGGAGCAGGAAGGGCTGCCACGTGGCCCGCGGCGGCGCGCAATAGCCGAGAGTCAACGCCGCGGACGTCGCGTCTCCAGCGCCGAACGAGGTCGTCCCAGAACATTTTCATGCCCTCCCCAGCTTGGACGCCATCCACAGGTCGCGTGTCAGCTCCGCCTGACCAAGATGCTCGGCCGCGTGGCGCCCGGTGATGATGAGGGCTTCGCGCCCGAAGATGGCCCCTCGGCGAGCATGCTCGCGCGCGCGGTCGAGTTCCGCGGCGGGGAGTGCGGCCAGCGCTGCCTCTAGCTGCGGGCGCAGGATCTGCCAGCGCTCCACCAGCTCATGTGGCGCCATCGATCCGCCGGCGAATTCACTGTCGCGATCGCGATGGACGGCGTGACCGGCGAGGATCTCCAGGATGTTCTCCTCGGCGTTGCCGAGCGTGTGGACCGTGAGTGCGCCGATGCTGTTCGTCTCCTCTGCCGGTGGACGCCAGCTCAACGCTTCGTCGTCGAGGCTCGCGGCCAGCTCGACGAGACGGTCGAGCGAGCCAGACATGTACCGCCAGAACTGGGCAATTTCAGGAGACGCGAACGGGATGCGGGTCATGCTTTGTCTCCTTCCGACGCATGAGACCGTCACGCGTCCTTAACGCGGCCCAGGGCTGTGAGATCACGATACCCTCATGGGCGAAGCTCCACGACCGATGCCCACAGCCGCCCAATGGACCTACGCCAGGCCCGGCGCGTAGCGATCGCATCAGGAGGGAGGTCCCGACGAGGGCTTGACCTTTCCGCAGCGTCACCCCCTATGGTGACCCGATGGACACGACCGAGCGCATGCTGAGCATCGGCGAGCTGGCCCGATCCACGGGGATGACCCGCCGGGCGCTCCGCCACTACCACGCCATCGGCCTGCTGGTGCCGGCCCACCGCACCGAGAGCGGCTACCGGCGCTACACGGTGGCCGACGCCACGCGGCTGCGCCGGATCCACACCCTGCGCGCGCTCGGCCTGTCGCTGTACCAGGTCGCGAAGGTGCTCGACGCCGAGGAGGCGGAGCCCCTGGCGGATATCGTCGCCGACCGGGTACAGCTCGCTGAGCGGGAGATGGAGGCGGCGCAGGTACGTCGGGAGCGGCTCGGCGAGGCGCTGGCCGCCCTGCGAGCCTCGCTACGCCCCTCGCTCGACAAGATCATCGACAGCCTGGAGGAGACGATGGTGCAGCCTGTCGCACAGAAGACGATCGCGATCCTCGCCTACCACGACCTGGAGGCGATCCATGACTTCCTGGTCGACGCCTTTCAGTTGCGGCCCGGCGGCGTCCAGCGCGATGAGCGCGGGGGCGCGGTGCATGCCGAGGTCTACGCCGGCGACGGCAGCGCCATCTGGCTCCACCGCAACGCTCCGGAACACGGGCTGGTCTCCCCTCGCGACGTGGAGCTAGCCACCGGCGGGGTCGTCGTGCTGGTCGACGACGTCGACCTCCACTGGCGGCACGCACAGGAGCGGGGCGCGCATGTCGACTACCGGCCCACCGATCAGGACTACGGCCTGCGCGAGTACGGCGCCCGCGACCCGGAGGGCGGCCGCTGGTACTTCGCCAAGCCGCTGTAAGGGAGGACCTTCAGATGACCGACTCCACCACCGCCCGCCCGCCAAGCGTCGTGCCGATGGTCACCTACGAGGACGCCGCCGCGGCGATCGAGTGGCTGGAGCGCGCCTTCGGGTTCGTCGAGCGGCGCGAGGCGCGCCACACCGGCGAGGACGGCAGCATCGGCCACGCCGAGCTGGAGCACAACGGCGGGCTGATCATGCTCGCCGGACCGCTGCCGCATTACCAGAGCCCGACCCATCACGCTCAGACCTGCGAGGCCGCCCGCCGATGGCAGGAGGTGCCGTGGGTGATCGATGGCGTGCTGGTCCACGTGGACGATGTCGAAGCCCACTTCGCTCAGGCCAAGGCCGCAGGGGCGGTCCTGCTGTCGGAAGTCGAGGACGAGAATTACGGGCGCCTTTACCGCGCCGCAGATCTCGAAGGCCACCGCTGGATGTTCCTCCAGCCGACATCTTAGGCAGCCAGGCAGCGCGAGCTTGAAGGCCGTGGCGTCCCTCGGCGGCCTAGAGTCGCGGGTCGACCGGCTCGCTCTCGTGCGCGAGTACTCCGAAGACGCACTCATGCACGCGGCGCAGCGGCGCGCGAATTCGCGCTGCGCGAGCGACCGCTTCGCGGAGACACCGCGCGCACGCAGCCGGTCGAGGTTCTCTGGCGTGGTGTACTCCGGCCCATAGATGAGACGCAGGTACTCGCGCCCGCGACTCTTCAGCGCGGGCTGGACCGGGCCGCGACGTCCGCGGGACACGAAGTCGAGCGGCTTGACGACCATGCCCTCGCCGCCGGCTGCGGTTAGCTCCTGCCACCAGGCCACGGCGGCAGCCTCACTGTCCGGATCGGTGACATCGACCCCGCGGAACGGGGTGGCGACCAGCAACTCGGGATCCGCCCAAGAGAGCCGTTCCGGTCCGCTGCGCTGTCAAGGAACCAGGCTAGCTACCGCTTGGCGGCCGTGCGCGACGCGAGCTCGTTCAGCAGCCACCCGACGTCCTTGAGCAACTGAGCGAACTCCGCCGCGCCAGCGGTGGCGACGTCGCCGTAGAGCGCCTCGCTGCGAGACCGGCGAGCGCGGTCGAGGGCGACGCAGGAGTGGCTGATGTTTGGCGCCGAGAGTGTGAGCGCGAATGAATAGTGCAGAGTTCTGATCACGAAATGTGCAGAGGTCTCCGGTTGGACCGGAGGCTTTTTGTTTAGGTCGACAACCGAAGCGTCCCCCCTGTCAGGCTCCGGCTGCTGAAGCTGAAGACCCCGACAGGAGGGACCGAGTGGAGTCTGAGGAAACCTGGATGGAACTGCACGTTCTGCATCGACACGGCTGGTCGATCAGCGCCCTGGCCCGCGAGTTCGGGCTCAACTGGCGAACGGCGCGCCGCTATGCCACCGCACCCGCGCCGCCGCGCTATGCAAGGCGCTGCCGACCGGCCGAGCTGACGCCGGCGCAGCTGGCGCACGTCGAGCGCCGCCTGGCGGCCTGTCCCAGCCTGCGCGGCACGGTCCTGCTGCGTGAGCTGCGCGAGCTCGGCTACAGCGCCAGCGCCGCCAGCCTGCGCCGTCGACTGCGGATCCTGCGTCCGGCCGCGATGGGCGAGCCGCTGATCCGCTTCGAGACCGGGCCCGGCATCCAGAGCCAGGGCGACTGGACCGACTGTGGGATCTGGCCCCTGGGCACCGGCAGCGCCGCGCTGCACGCCTGGGTCACCGTCCTGGGCTGCTCGCGCATGGTGGCCCTGCGCTTCGCCACCGACAAGACGCGGGCCACCACGTTGAGCGCCATCGTGCGCTGCGTCGACGACCTCGGCGGCGCCACGGCCGAGCTGCTCACCGATCGCGATACGGCGCTGGTGGTCGGCAGCCTGCCCGGCGGCGCGCCGATCTTCGCGCCGGAATGGCTCGACACCGCCGCGCTGCTCGGCACGCGACCGCGGGCCTGTCGGCCGTATCGGGCCAAGACCAAGGGAAAGGTCGAACGCCTCAATCGCGAGATCAAGGAGGACTTTTTGGCCTGGCTGACCGGGCAGGTGCTGCCGGGGCGCCCGACGCTGGCCGACTACGACGTCGCCGCCCGACGCTGGGCGCTCGAGGTGGTGGCCATGCGCCGGCACCGCACCACCGGGCGCATCGTGGGCGAGGCCTGGGAGGTGGATAGAGTGCGCGACGCTGGTCTGCAAGAGGTGCAGCGTCCGGCCCCGCGTCCATTCGTGGTCACGCAGCTCCCAGCCTCGATCCAGGCGCTCGAGGATTCCGTCCCGAGACGTATCCGCCG
>JBOGTC010000015.1:0-12824 GCA_050692055.1 Candidatus Limnocylindria bacterium
GTAGTCGGCGGCCGAGACGGTGTGGATGGTGGCGCGCATCATCGTGGCCTGGATGGCACGTCGCTCTTCGAGAGCCTGGGTCAGCATCGGTCGTTCGAAGTCGCGCATGCGCGACCACAGGCCGATGCACCCCGCAGGCACGTACTGCGTCTGGATGCCGCCCATCTGCTCCATGGCCTCGGTGAGGCTCATGGGCGACCGCTCGAGCAGCAGCTGTCGCGCGAGCAGCGCCCGGTTCAGCGCGCGGGTGGAGAGAAGCGGTGCGCTCATCCGACCACAATCATTTCCACGAACCGATGGCCGGGCGAACCTCTCGGGTCAATGGATCTCGGCATGTCGCCAGGTTCCGTTCATCCATCTCCCTCGTGTCGGTGCCCGCCGCACCGCGGGGCAGTCTACGCGACACCACTAGGATGGGTGGCGCCGTGCCGAGCCAACACCGCCGATTCGTCATCGCCCGCAATCCAGACCCCGACAGCCGGCTGCCGTACCTGCTGCGCCTACCACTGGCCGATGCGCCGATCCTCAAGGCGCGCGACACGTGGCCGCGCACCGCCCGCGTCTTCTGCCACCGCACTGACGAGTGGCCTGTGGACGCCGAGATCGTTGAGGAGGTGCCGGTGCTCGGCTGCGTCCGTCGGGGCGTGGCGATCGACCTCGTCCTGGATCGGCCGCGGGAGAATCGTTCTCAGTTCGTCTTCACCACGCTGCCGACGGGCCGCGAGGGCATCTTCTGGCAGACGCGCAAGGTGGTCGGCACCGCCCGCCCGGGCGCGCGCATCCCGTCACGCCGGATCAGCGACGTCGGCGCCATCAGCATCGTGGTCGACACGCGCGAGCGCTACCCGTATCGGTTCGCGAGGCAGCAGGCGACGACGCTTCGACAGGCGCTGCCGGCCGGCGACTACGGCGTACTGGGGACCGATGGCTCGCTGGTGGCATCGGTCGAGCGCAAGGCCCTGTCCGATCTCGCGGCGTCGCTCAACAACGGCAGCCTCGTGTTCGAGCTCGGGCGGCTGGCGGAGCTGCCGCGGGCCGCGGTCGTCGTCGAGGACCGATATGCGCGCCTGCTCTCGCATCGGTATGGCCCCGGTGGCTTCCTGCCCGACCTCCTGGCGCGCGTCCAGGTGCGCTACCCGGAGATTCCGATCGTCTTCTGCGAGACGCGCCCGCTCGCCGAGGAGTGGACGTACCGCTATCTCGGCGCCGCGCTGGCCGAGCTGGGTGCTGCGCAGCCGGGGCTATTCTGAGGACTGAACCGTCGGCCGAAGCGCCGGCGAATCGGGCTCGGCCGATGGTTCATTCCCAGGTGATTCAATGGTCGGAGGAAAGCGGAGCGTGGGCCGCTCCATCGCTGGTTCAGTCCCTGGAGAATGAGCCGCCGCCGGGGCGCCGACGCGGCCGACGCACCGACGCACCGGCGCGGCGACGGATCAGCGCTACTCGCGACCTGCGAGCTGCCAGGACTTGCCCTCGGTGGCGATGGACGGGGCGACCACCATCTCCACGTCGTGCATCTCGCGGATGGTGCGTGCGCCGAGCGCTGCCATCGACTGGCGCAGCGCGCCGGCCAGGTTCTGCGTCCCGTGCATCGTGGCCGCCGGCCCGAACAGGATCTGCTTCAGCGGTAGCCGCTCCCCGATCTGGATGCGCGTCCCTCGTGGCAGCGTGGGCGAAGGCGCCGCCATGCCCCAGTTGATGCCACGTCCCGGCGCCTCGACGGCTGCGGCGAAGGGTGAGCCCAGCATGACGGCATCGGCTCCCGAGGCGATCGCCTTGGCGATATCGCCGCCGGTCCTCATGCCGCCATCGGTCACGATCGGGACGTAGCGACCGGTCTCCTGCGCGTAGCGGTCGCGCGCCGCGGCAACCTCCAGGGTCGCCGAGACCTGGGGCACGCCGATTCCCAGCACCTCCCGGGTGGTGCACGCCGCGCCCGGTCCGACGCCGACGAAGACGGCCGCGGCGCCCTGGTGCATGAGCTGGTACGCGGCCTCGCCGCTGACCGTGTTGCCCACGAGCACCGGCACCTTCAGCGCCCCCGTCAGGTCGGCGAGCGAGAGGACGCGCCCGGCGGTCGAGATGTGTCGGGCGGACGACACCTGCGACTGCACGAGGAAGAGATCCGCGCCCGCATCCGCGGCCAGCTCCGCGTGGTGCCAGGCCGATGCCGGCGTCGTGGCCACTGCCGCGGTGCCGCCTGCGTCCTTGATGCGCCGGATCAGCGCGGTGATCAGCTCGTCGCGTATCGGCTCCGCGTACGCATCTGCCAGGACCGATGCGGCCTGCCGCGCGCTCTCGGCCGCGGCGACGCGCTCGATGATCGACGTCGCGTCCTCGTATCGCGTGTAGAGGCCCTCGAGGTTGACGAAGGCGAGGCCGCCGGCCTCGGAGAGGCGAACGGCGAAGTCCGCATCCGCGACGGCGTCCATGGCCGCAGCCAGGAAGGGAATCCGCAGCATCACCCCGCCGAGATCGGTCGAGAGGTCGACCTCGCCGGGGTCGGCGGTCACCGCGCCCGGGACGAGCGCCACCTCCTCGAAGCCGTAGACACGCCGCAGGCGAGTCGGTGTGCCGATGAGCTCGCGCTGGTCGATCAACGGGGCCTCCTCGCGCCGGATGCGAAGAGGCCCGCGTGCGGCATCGGCCGTCGCGGGCTCATCGGTTCATCTGCTGGCTGCGTGACCGCTCGGATCGGGTTCGCCATCGGTCCGTCGCTACTGCTTTGACGGAGTATACCGACTGGCCCCGCTCGCTCGCGGCCCCGTCATGCGCGGGTGATTCGCAGTTACGTGCTGTGGCGGCACACTCGCGCGTCGCGTGCCGCGTTCTCAGCGCTCCGAGGGTCGGATCAGGCGGACGAGGAGCGCGAGGTTGATGATCGTCGGCGCCCAGAGGCCCACGAAGATCGCGCCATGTTTGTGCCCGGTCAGGTAGAGGCCGACGGCGGCCAGGATCGACGCACCGGTGGCGCCGATGTAGGCGTCGATCGGGATCTGCTCGGCGATGTGCTCCGCCTGTCGCATGCCGGGAGCGTGGCGCTCGCCACGCAGCATCCGGTCGAGATCGGTAGCATCGTTCATGTCGGTGGTGCGAATGGCCTCGGTCATGGGTCATGCCTCCGGGTGGGATGGATCGGTCAACCGGCTGCAGGGTCGCACGTGGCGTGCCGCGAACGGCGGCTCTGGCTCAAGAGAGGTCGGCGAGCGCCGCCAGGAACCGGTCGTTCTCGGCAGCCGACCGCACGGTGACGCGCAGCCAGCCGGCGAGCAGGCCGCTGTCGTAGAGCCGTACGATCAGCCCGCGCCGATGCAGCGCCCGGGCGAGCGCCGGCCCGTTCGGCGGCCGGAAGGTGAGGAAGTTGGTCACCGAGGGCAGGAGCTCCCAGCCGAAACCGCTCAGGGTCGTCGCGATGCGGCCGCGCTCGGCGACCAGCTCCTCGTGCCGGCGACGAGCGCCGGCCGGGTCGCCCACGGCCGCCAGCGCGAGCGCCTCGCTCGGCGCGCCGATCGCCAGCGGCAGGCGGCTGGCATCCAGCCGTTGCGCGAGCGCGGGCCCGGCGACGAGATACCCGACCCGCGCGCCCGCCAGGCCGTAGGCCTTGGACAGCGACCGCAGCACCAGCAGGTTGGGGTGATCATCGATCAGCGCAGCAGCCGACAGCGAGCCCGACGGAGCGCCGGACGAAGCCTCCGCGAATTCGACGTAGACCTCGTCGACGACGACGAGCGCCGGAAGCCCGGCGACCAGGCGCCGTACCTCGTCGAGCGAGTAGGCATCGCCAGTCGGGTTGTTCGGCGTGCACAGCCAGACGAGCCGCGCCCCGGCCGCCTCGCCCACGGCGCGGATGCGCTCGACCGGCTGGCGGAGGTCGGCACGCTCACGCGGCACCTCCACGACCTCAGCGCCGGCGAGCCGAGCCTCGACCGCGAACATCGGAAAGGTCGGGACGGGCACCACGACCGGCGCCCCGGGGCCGGCGGTCAGCATCGTCACCAGCCGGATCAGCTCGTCCGCGCCGGCACCGGGAATGATCTGCTTCGGCGGGACGCCGGTCAGCGCGCTCAAGGCGGAGCGCAGCCGCGCATAGGCCAGGTCGCCGTACTCGAGCGCGTCACCTCCCGGCATGGCGGTCGCTGCCGCGACAGCCGGTAGCGGCCCCCCGCCGAGCGTGTTCATGTCCATGCGCACGATCTCGTCCGGCGAGACGCCGACCGCCGCAGCCAGGTCCTCGTTCGAAGGCTCCGCCGGGTAGGGCGCGATCGGTCCGGGATGCCGCAGCAGGCGGATCGGGTCGTCCGCAGCCTCATCGGTCCTCGCCCGACTGCGCGTCATGGCAGGGCCGGCCGACGGCTCAGTCCGAGGTGAGACCTGGCGCGAGGTGGGCCATCGCGCGGGCGCCGAACGTGCGACGCGAGCTGCGCAGCTCGGGCCGGTCGTTCGTCATGGCTCGGTCTTCGGGTGGCTCGCTGCCGGAGCCGCTTCGGCGCCGGTTGCCGCTTCAGGTGCGTCCCCGGCCGAGAGCGACCGTCGCACCGAATCGCGGACCTCGTCGGCGTGGGAGCGCGCCGGCATCGGCTCCGATTCGGGAGCAGGCTCGGCCTCCGGCTCTTCCATCGGTGCATCCGTGGGAGTCGTGGCAGGCTGATCGGTGACGTGCCGCGGGGCCTGTCGAACCGCGCGGCGCAGCACGAGCTCGCGATCCTCGACGATCCGGTCGGCGATGCGCCGGACCTCGGTCGTCAGCCAGAGGTGGGCGGTCGATTCGGGCGTGTAGTCGGCCTCGGCGAAGGCGTGGATGCGGCCGTCGCGTTGCAGCGTGCTGACCTGCTCGAACTGCTTGACCTGACCGCGCTGGTAGACGCCCAGCGTCATGCCGCCGTTGCCGCGCACGACGCTCCAGGCGGGGACGTCGGACGGCCCGTCGGCGACGTAGATCATGTGCTCGAACGGCACGCGGCGAAGCTCGGCCGGGAGCGCCGAGTTGACGTGGATCTCCGGCCGCTTGTTCGTTCCCTTGTTGATCTCGAACAGCGCGCGGGTCTTCGAGGTGTTGTCGATCTGGTAGCCCAGCGCAGTGATCTCGCGGCGCGGGAAGAGCTGTCCCTGCTCCGGCTTGGCATAGCCCGGCGGGTGTGAGGCCTCGATGAACTCGCAGGCCCAGACGTCGTCCACGTAGGGCCGGATGGCGCTGCCCTCGATCATCGGTCGCAGGCCGGTGCTGACGATGTAGTGCTCGACGGTGACGTCCGCGCGCTGGTAGACAGGCTCGTCTGCGACACCGGCCTTCAGCGTCTCCAGGTACTCCGGCATGCCCGGATGGAAGGTCAGCTCGCCGCCGATCTCCCGCAGCATGTCGTTGCTGAGGCCCCTGAACGCGCCGGCGCGGACGTATTCCAGGATGTGGTTGAGGTAGAGCGCATCGTCGTTGACACGACCCGCGCCGTGGGCCAGGTAGAAGTCGCGCAGCCCATCGACCTCCGCCCAGAAGGCAGCCTCGTCGACCCCGTACCGGTCGAACAGCGGAGTCTGCATGTTGCCCGGGATGAGCGTCTTGTCGAAGTCCCAGACGACGGCGATCACCGTCTGGCTGAAGGGATGCGCCATGGGCCTCCTGTGCGCGCTGTCAACGGAGGGTGCAGTCTAGCCCGCGCCGTCAAACGCTCCGAATACACCGATGGTCCTGCGGGCCCGTTCGTCGCGGCCGTCTTCGCCGCCGTAGCGCGGCCGTTTCGCGGCCGTTTCGCGGCCGTTTCGCGGCCCCCATTGCATGTGGTGGAGATAACCGGGAAGAAGACGGCCTCGACGGCCGCATCTTCCCCGTGTGTTGCGTGGGGTGAAAGCGGCGGGGAAGAAGGCCGGATATTGGGCCTCTGCTTCACCGATACCTCCATGTGATGCAACGGGAGGCAACCGAGGGTCAGAGATCGAGGCCCATCCGATGCAACGGGGAGGCAACCGAGATCAGAAATCGAGGCCCGCTGATCGCACATCGGCCGCCAGCTCCTCGAGCGCGCCGTCCGAGTCAGCCGAGGCCCGCAGCAGGCCCATCACCCGGCTCACGCCGAGCTCGGCGTAGCCGCGCAGCAGCTGCTGACGGGCGGCCCCGCCATCTCGCCAGGCATCGGTCCCCCACCAGACATGGACCGATACCGCCAGGCTGTCCGGGTCGCGTCCGATCTCCTCGCATCGGGATCGAATGACCGGCCGCGCCTCACGCAGCTCGTCGGGCGAGAGGCCATCGACGTTGAGCTCATCTGCATGGCGTGCGGCCAGGCGCCAGGTCACTTCGGGACCGTTGCCGCCGACCATGATCGGGATGCGGGGCTCCTGCAGACCGCGTGGCAGGTTGATCGCATCGTGCACCGATGCATGCTCGCCCTGGACCGTGGCGCGCGCCGGCCCCAGCATGCGGGTGATGACCTCGAGAGCGTCGGCCAGCATCGCGAGCCGCTGGCGCGTCTCGGGGAAGCCATAGCCGTACGCGTTCCACTCGTCGCGCTTCCAGCCGGCGCCGATGCCCAGCTCGAATCGACCGCCGCTGATGACGTCGAGCGTCCCCGCCATCTTCGCCGTCAGTGCCGGATTGCGGAAGCCATTGCAGATGACGAGGTGGCCGAGGCGCACCCGCCGTGTCTCGGAGGCCAGGGCGCTCAATGCGGTGAAGGACTCGAACGTGATCTCATCCGTTGGCTTCGGCACGGTGTGGAAGTGGTCGAAGAGCCAGATGGACTCGAACCCGAGCCGCTCCGCATGCCGCGCGACCTCGACGGTCCGCGCCCATGCGCGCGCGGGCTCCCAGCCGTCGTACTCCCCCGTCCATCCCTGGGGAACGACGACGCCGATCTTCATCGGACGATCATCTGGGCGCGCTCGGGGCCGACCGACACGTGCGAGATCGGCACGCCGGCCAGCGCCTCAAGGCGCTCGACGTACGCACGGGCGGCGGACGGCAGCTCGCCCCAGGAGCGGCAGGCGGTCGTATCGGTCTGCCAGCCGGGCAGCTCGTCGTACACCGGTTCGAGCCGTTCATATACCGATGTCGAGGCCGGGACCGTGGTCCACTCTCGCCCATCGGCCGGATCGCGATACGCACCGCAGACGCGCAGCTGCTCGAAGCCGTCGAGAACGTCCAGCTTGGTGAGCGCGATGCCCGAGTAGCCGGCGAGGCGGACGCTGAAGCGCACGGCCACCGCGTCATACCAGCCGCAGCGACGAGCACGGCCGGTGGACGTGCCGTACTCGGCGCCGCGCTCGCGGAGCTGATCGCCTTCCCCGTCGTCGAGCTCGGTCGGGAGCGGCCCGGAGCCGACGGCGGTGGTGTATGCCTTCGCCACGCCCAGCACCCGGTCGATCGCCACCGCCGGCAATCCCGCGCCCAGCGACGCTCCGCCGGGGATGGGGCTGGAGCTGGTGACGTAGGGGTAGATGCCCCAGTCGATGTCGCGCATCGTGCCCAGCTGGCCCTCGAGCAGGATTCGCTCGCCCGCGTCCAGCGCGGCGTCGACCATCGCCTGGCCATCCACGACGTGCGGTCGCAGCCGCTCGCCCGCCGCAAGATAGGCATCGGTGATGGCGCCCTCGTCGAGGGTCTCGACGAGGGCAGCCTGCAGATCTTCATCGGCCTCGCCGACTCCGAAGTAGCCGGCGACCATGCGCCGCACTCGATCGAGGTTGACTGCCAGCCGGGTCCGAAAGGCATCGGGCTCCATGAGATCGATGACCCGCATGCCTCGGCGGGCAACCTTGTCCACGTACGCCGGACCGATTCCGCGCGAGGTGGTCCCGAGCTTGGCAGATCCTCGCTCACGCTCCTCGAGCTGGTCCATCAGCACGTGGTACGGCATGACCAGGTGCGCCCGATCGCTGATGAACAGGTTGCCGCAGTCGAATCCGGCCGTGGCCAGGCCATCGAGCTCGGCGCACAGCGCCGGCGGGTTGATGACCACGCCGTTGCCCAGCAGGTTGCGCGTGCCGTCGTGAAAGATGCCCGACGGAATCAGGTGGAGCTTGAAGTGCCCGTGCGGGTTGACCACGGTATGGCCGGCGTTGTTGCCGCCGCCGTAGCGGATGACCAGGTCGGCGTCATCGGCGAGGTAGTCGACGACGCGGCCCTTTCCTTCATCGCCCCACTGGGCGCCCACGACGGCGGTGACGGACATGAGGGAGCGGCGCGGACCTCGGATGCGGAGCGATGCTCATGCTAGCGCCGTCAGCCGGCGGCGCGCCGCTCTTCGAGGCTGCGCGTGATGAGCCAGACATGCCCGAACGGATCGACGACCTTGGCCGACTGCACGCCCGAGGCGGGATGATCCACCGGCCGGACCTGGCGTGCGCCGGCGGCGATCGCCCGATTGAAGACCTCCTCGACGTCATCGACCTCGAGGTCCATGATCACCGGCGACCCGCCCACCGTCAGCGGACCGGCGATGCCCTCGTCAGCTTCGGGGAACTCGTCGGCGAGCATGATCGTGGACGCGCCGATCCTGATCTCCGCATGGCTGATCCTGCCGTCGTCTCCCGCCCATCGCATCAGCTCCGCGGCGCCGAAGGCGGCTCGGTAGAAGTCGATCGCGTCCGCGCCTCCGGCGACGATGAGGTACGGGACGACGCTCCGAATCCGGCTGCGTATGGACGCCGGGTCCTCGGTCATCGCGTGGCCTCCCCAGGAACGCGACGAGCGCCGCCTCGGCGGGCGGCGCTCGCATCTATCGGTCGGCCTGAAGATGGCGGCTTCAGGCTCGGGAACGCACCTTGTCGAAGCAGTTGGAGCAGTAGACCGGCCGGTCATTGCGCGGCAGGAACGGCACGAGCGCCTGACCACCGCACTCCGCGCACACCGCGGCGTGCATCTCCCGCTGGCCTCCGCCTCCTCCACCGTTGCTGTTGCCGATGCCGAGCGCTCGGTTCTGCTTCGCGATGGCGCGGCAGCTCTGGCAGCGCTGGGGCTCGTTGACCAGGCCCTTGCTGGCGTAGAACTCCTGCTCGCCGGCTGAGAAGACGAAGTCCAGTCCGCAGTCCCGGCAGCGGATGGTCTTGTCGGCGTACACCCTACCCTGTGCCTCCTGTGTCGCACGCCCGGCCCGAAATTGGACGGTCGCTGTTCCTCGGGCCTTGCTGATCTGCGTGCGAGTGAGGCGCGGATCTGTGCGGACTCGGGTCGAGCTTGTTGGACCGGGCTTACCGCGCCCGAGTGTACACCCCGTTTTCAAGCCTGCTGAGGGTTCGCCAGTCCAGAGACCGATGGGTTGGCCGCTTAGTAGGCGGCCACCTCCTCTCGCGCGGACATGGTGTAGAAGCGCGTGTTCGACTTGCGGAACTGGAGCGGCACCTCGCCGATGGGCCCGTTCCGGTGCTTGGCGACCTTGGCCTTGACCAGCTCGACCTCCGCCTCCGGGTTCTGGTCCTCCGCCCGGTACAGGAAGATCACGACGTCCGAGTCCTGCTCCAGGCTGCCCGATTCACGAAGGTCCGAGAGACGCGGCTCGGCGGTGCCACGCTGCTCCACGTTCCGTGACAGCTGACTGAGCGCGACGACCGGCACTTTCAGCTCTCGAGCCAGACTCTTCAGCCCTCGGCTGATGTCGCTGACTTCCTGGACACGGTTCGCGTCCTTCGAGGGCGTGGCGGCCTGCATCAGCTGCAGGTAGTCGACGATCACCAGGTCGAGGCCATGCTGCTCCGCCTCCAGCCGTCGCGCCTTCGTCCGCAGCTCCATGACGGACAGCGCCGGCGAGTCGTCGATCCACATCGGCGCCGTGGCCATCGCGTTCATGACCTGCGCGATCTTCGACCAATCGGTCTCGTCGACGAAGCCGGTCTGCAGCGGGCGCGGGTTGATGCCGGACTCGGCGCTGAGCAGCCGCAGCGCGAGCTGCTCCTTGCTCATCTCGAGGCTGAAGACCGCGACCTTGCGGTTCTCGCGCACCGCGGCGTGCTGCGCCACGTTGAGCGCCAGGCTCGTCTTTCCGACCGACGGACGCGCCGCCAGGATCACGAGGTCTGACGGCTGGAATCCGCCGAGCAGCGCGTCGAGCTGGGAGAGCCCGGTCGGCACGCCCAGGATCTGCCCGCGGTGCTCGTGGAGGTACTCGAGGCGGTCGTAGGCCTGGCCGAGAAGGGTGGATAGGGAGTCGAAGCCGCCATCGGTCCGGCGCTGGCTGATCTCGAACAGGATCGACTCCGCGCGGTCGATCGCCACCTCGGCGTCGTTCGCCTCCTCGTAGCCCACGGCGGCGATCCTGCCGGCCGCACCGATGAGGTTGCGAAGGACCGCCTTGCGCTCAACGATCCGGCCGTAGTGCTCGACGTGCACGGCGGTCGGCACCGTGTTCATGAGCCCGGTCAGGTACCCGGGCCCACCGACCAGCTCGAGCTTCTCGCGGCGCGCAAGCTCATCACCCAGCGTGACGAGGTCGATCGGCTCGCGCTGGCCATGCAGGGCGAGCATCGAATCGTAGATCTCGGCATGCTGGGACCGATAGAAGTCGATGGGCTTGAGAAAGTCCCCGACCTTCAGGATCGCATCCGCGTCGATGAGGATCGAGCCGAGGACGCTCTGCTCGGCCTCGACGGCCTGGGGCGCCAGCTTGTCGATGCTCATCGGTCCTTTGTCGGTATGGGCGGTGGTCGTGGACCAGGCAGTCGCGGGCGCGACGGGCGCCTGGCCGGCCTCGTTGCGGGGCCGTTCAAACCAGGCGCGATCTCATCGTGCCACCGACCGCAAGCCCCTTTTCCGCAGGTGGTGTGGACAGACGGGCGCCCGGTGTGGACGCGATGTGGATCGTAGCGGCGACGCATTACCGCCCGATTACGCCTGCGTTTCGCGACAGGTCGACTGTCGCTATCGGCCCCAGCCCTGTGGCGGATCGAGCCGTGCCGGCGTCATGTTCCAGGTGTCGCGCTGCTCCACGACGAGCCCGTGGGCGTCGAAGCGCAGGACCGATGTCCCGGCCAGCGTTACCTCCTCGCCCGCCTCGAGCAGCGCCGCCCACCACTCGATCGCCGCGTGCTCGCCGTCGCCGTCCACGATCGGCGTGCCGAACCAGGCGCGCACCTTCGCCTCGTCGCCGAACGCGCCGGAGACGTAGTCGCGGGCTCCCTGGCGACCGTGGTAGTGCTCGCGGAACGGCTGGCTGGAGTAGACGGCATCCTCCGCGTACAGCGCGACGATCGGCTCCGCGTCCAGGGCCTCCCAGCAGGGCTGCCAGGTCTCCGCCCAGCGCAGCGCCGCGGCTTTCGTGTCCATCAGGCCGCAATGTTGCCTGATGGCGTCCAGAGCGCCGTTAGGCGTCTCGCGGACCGCTCGGCAGACGATTCAGAGCGTGCGCCCGACCGGCGCGGGTACGATTCGGTGCCTGCGTCCCGCCCAACGGCGACCACGCCGCAGGATGGCAACTTCGTGCGCCGAATCCGGCTCCAACGGCAACCACGTCGCAGGATGGTAGTCGCAGAGTATCTGTGGACGGAGATCCGCTCGTCGGCTCAGCTCTCGGCGGCGACTACGGAGATGGTGACCACCGCCTCGACGCCCGGCATGAGCCGCACGTCGACCTTGTGCTCGCCGAGCGCCTTGATCGGCTCCCGGAGGTGGAGCGCGTGGCGGTCGAGCTCGATCTCCTCGCGGCGGATGGCGTCGGCGATCTGGTGGCTCGTCACCGCGCCGAACAGGCGGCCCTTCTCGCCGGCCTTGACCGGCATCTCTAGCCTCAGCCCGCGCAGCTTCTCGGCGGTTGCTTCGGCATCGGCGCGCAGCGAGCGATCCCGCTCCTCGCGCTGATCGCGGTGGCGTTCCCAGTTGGCGACCGCGCCCCTGTCGGCCACCAGCGCCGCGCCGGTGGGCAGCAGGAAGTTACGGGCGTAGCCGTCCTTCACCTCCTTCATGTCGCCTTCGTGGCCGAGTCCCTTCACGTCGCGCCTGAGGATGACCTTCACCGAAGCTCCTTCACCTTGGTTGATCGGGTCCGCCGCCGGCGCCAGGAGGCCAGGGCGCGTTTCAGCTCGTCTGGGTTGCGGAGGCGGCCGTATCGGTCCAGCAGCTCCGGCAGATCGTCGCGGATCCGATCGTATCGGTCGCCAAGCAGGAGGCGCAGCCTCGCCAGGTCGCGGTCGAGGTCGGCGGTCCCGTTCCGCGCGCGGTCCATGTGCTCGGCGCGCACCTCGGCCGGGGCATTCTGAATGAAGAGGTCGAGCACCAGGAGAAGCACGGTGAGATCGTCGGCCTGGCCGAGGATCGGGATCGCGTCCGGGATCAGATCGACCGGGGTGATGACGTAGGCGAGCGCCGCCACCAGCAGGCCCTTCAGCGGCAGCGGAGTGCGGGGGTCGCGCACGAGACCCCACACCACGCGCGCGTAGGTCGGGAGCTTGATGATCAGGCGCGCCAGGCGCAGATAGCGCCAGCGCCCGGACAGGTTCACGCGGGAGCGGCCTCCGGCAGCGTTGTCTGGTGGGGCGGCGATGATAGCAGAGGCTGCCGGCTGTCCCCCTGGCGGGCTCGGGCGTCGGGGTCCGCCGCCACTGGCGCGTTTGCACGCGGGCGAGCGGGCGCGTTGCACCACGTGGAGGTATCGGTGAAGAAGAGGCCGATTCAGCCGTCTGCTTCGCCGTCTGTTTCACCGAATGCAACCAGCGGGGAAGATGAGCCCTCTCAGCGGCTCTTCTTCGTCGTTAGCTCCATCTCATGCAAAGGACGGTCAGGCGGCCCACGGTCGGCCGAATCTCAAGTCGCCCGAGCGACCCTGGTTTGACAATAGAACATGCGTTCTGCTACGGTGCAACGAACCAAGCGCGCCCCGAGCACGGAGAGAACGCAGTGTGACCAG
>JBOGTC010000016.1:0-53193 GCA_050692055.1 Candidatus Limnocylindria bacterium
GTCGTGGAGGCAGCCGGCGAACGGCCGTCGCCCGTACGGCGCCCGTGGCCGGCGGGACTCACCGCGCGGGAGGTCGAAGTGCTCCGCCTGGTCGCCGACGGCTGCTCGAACCGAGACCTGGCGCGCCGCCTCTCCGTCTCGCCGCGCACCGCCGAGCACCACGTGCAGAGCATCTACGCCAAGATCGGCATCTCCAGCCGGGCCGCCGCCGCCCTCTTCGCGATGGAGCACGACCTGCTCGCGCCGGATAGGTAGTCCTACCGATGCGACCGCGCCACGCGGCGTCGAGACTCGCACCGAAAGGAGGTGCAGCCACCATGCATGCACGAGTGGAGGGGTAGCCATGCCACGGACGAGCTTCTCGGTAGTCACGCCGCTGCCGCCCGAGGCGGTGCTTGCTGCGGTCACCGACTTCAGTGAGCGGCGGCTCGAGATCTGGCCGGCGCTCGACGGGTCCCTGTACCGGCTACACGCACGCGGCGACACCTGGGCTGAGGCCACCGAGGGCGGCGGTCCCTTCCCTGGGATGTGGGCCCGGGAGCGCTACGACTGGTCGCGGCCGGGCACGGTTTCGGCGGAGATCATCGAGTCCAGCATCTTCCGGCCGGGCGGCCGCTGGGAGCTGCACGTGGAGCCACTCTCACGGGGCAGCCGGGCGACGGTCGTCTGGGACCGGCGACCGAAGGGGCTGAAGGGGCTGCTGGTGACGGCGTTGGTCGTCACCGTCGGCCGCGGGCCGATGGCCGATCAGCTGCGCCAGGCGCTCGCCAACTACGCGCGCCTCGAGGCGGGCTGAGCCCGCCGCCGGTGACGGCGGGCTCAGAACCAGCGGGTCGTGACCATCTTCTTGGTGGTGTAGAACTCGACGCCGTCGCGCCCGGTGACGTGCAGGTCCCCGAAGAAGCTGTTGCGGCGGCCGCTGAACGGGAAGAAGGCCATCGGCGCGGCGACGCCGATGTTGACGCCCAGCATGCCGGCGGACGATCGGCGCTTGAACTCGCGCGCCGCCTTGCCCGAGGAGGTGAAGATGGAGCCGGCGTTGCCGTAGTCATTGGTGGTGCGCATGAGGTCGAGCGCGCCGTCGACGTCATCGGTCTTGAGCACGGAGAGGACCGGGCCGAACATCTCGTCACGGGCCATCTCCGCATCGGGGTCGATCTCGACGATGGTGGGACCGATGAAGAAGCCCTTGTCGGGCATGCCCTCCCGTCCGTCGCGGAGCATCCGACCACCATTGCTCACCCCGCGCTCGACGTAGCCCAGGATCCGCTGTCGGGAATCGTCACGGATGACCGGGCCGAGGTCCACGCCCTCGTCCAGGCCGAAGCCCAGGCGCAGGTGGTCCGCGTTGTTGATGAAGCGCGGCAGGAACTCGTCCTTCGCACTGCCGACCACGGTCATGACCGATCCGGCCAGGCAGCGCTGGCCGGCATTGCCGAAGGCGGACTCGGTGATGTTCACCACGCTCGGCTCGAGGACAGCGTCCGGCATGACGATGATGTGGTTCTTGGCCCCGCCCAGGGCCTGGACCCGCTTGCCGTGCTTCGCTGCCGTCTCGTAGACGTGCCTGGCCACCTTGGCTGAGCCGACGAAGCTGACCGCGTCGACGCCCGGATGGGTGAGGAGGCCATTCACCGCATCCACGCCGCCGTGGACGATGTTCATGACGCCCTTCGGCAGCCCGGTTTCCATCAGGATCTCGATGACTCGGATCGCCGTGAGCGGCGTGCGCTCGGAGGGCTTGAGGACGAAGGTGTTTCCCGCCGCGAGCGCGATCGGGTACATCCACAGCGGCACCATGAACGGGAAGTTGAACGGCGTGATGCCGGCGCAGACTCCGACCGGGAAGCGCACCAGCTCGGAGTCGATCCCCTTGCTGATATTGTCGAGATTGGTCCCCATCATCAGCGTGGGCATGCCGCAGGCGAAGTCGACGACCTCGATCCCGCGCCGCACCTCGCCCGCGGCATCGGAGTAGATCTTGCCGTTCTCCGTCGTGACGAGCCGGATCAGCTCCTCGCGGTTGTCGAGCAGCGCCTCGCGGAACGCGAACATGTAGTTCGCGCGCTCCGGGACGGCCAGCTCGCTCCAGTCCTCGAATGCACGTCGCGCGGCCCTGACGGCGGCGTCGACGTCGGCCGCGGTCGACATCGGTACGCGAGCCAGCGATTCCTCGGTGGCCGGGTTCGGCACGTCGAGGTGCTCGCTCGTCTGCGCGGCGACCCATTCGCCGCCGATCAGGTTCTTCAGCTCTCCCCTGCGCGCCGATGCCGGGATCTCCCGATGCGTGCCGGGCTCGATGGTGGCAGTCATGGTTCCTCTACCGATGCTCCTGGTGAAGCATCGATTCTACGGCAGTCCGGAGAGCACCTCTGCGGCGTCGGCCTCGTTCGACGTGCCGAGGAAGAAGACGATGTCGCCGACCGAGTAGAGGTACGCCAGCGGCGCCAGCTCCTCGTCGGTCTGGCCCACGAGGACGTCCTTGCCGCCCACGTTGGCGGGGGTGAAGTCGGTGGCGGTCTCGTCAGCCTCGAACGCCGCCTGCATCTCGGCGGCCAGTCTGTCCTCGGGCACGCCCTCCACGCGGAAGGCGACGACCGTCGCGCTGGATGTGAAGTCCTCGCTGATGCCGAAGGCGAAGGCGGCCGAGACGTCATCCGGCTGGGCGCCCACGCGATTCAGGAAGTCGATGAACTCCTGGTCCGCGTCGCCGCCTCCGCCGGCCATGAGCTCCGCGCCGCGCATCGAGAACTTCTCCATCGGGACGCCGCCGATCTCGTCGGGGAGCAGGGCCTCCAGCTCTGCCGCGCTGCTCGGCAGGTCGAACGTCGGGAGAGCGGCCTCGGTGGGAATTGCCTCCTCCGTCGGCTCGGGCGTGGGCGTGGCAGTCGGCTCTGGCGTCGGCTCGTCGGTGGGCGACGGGCTCGAGGCGGTCTCTGCGCATGCCGCAAGCAGCGTGGCGCCGGCGAGGAGCGCGGCGAGGGCAGATCGGCGCATGGGTGTGGGTCCCTTCGTCAGGTGGGTGAGGGCGGCTTGTCGTCGGCGAGGCAGCATACACGCCGCTGCCGCCGGGCGCCATCGCGCGCGTGGCCCGATCGGGCACCCCCGGCGCCGCGCCTTTGCGTCATATACGACCAACAGTCGTACTAAAACGGGAGGCGGGCCACTTCCGCGGCGCCGAGAAGGCCACGCTGAGCGTGGAGATGCCTGCTCAGGCGGGGTGGAGCTGGCTTCTTGCCACTTACCACGACCACCGGTCGTATATGACGGAAACCGCAGCCACGGCGGAGCTTCAGGTGCGCGAGAGGAGCTCACCGGTGGGTGTGCGCCTGAGGAAGCGGCCGTCGCCGGCGGCGCCGAGCCACTCGTCGCCGTCCACGATGACCTTGCCGCGCGAAAGGACCTGGTCCACCGCGCCGGTCACCTCGCGACCCTCGTAGCATGAGTAGTCCACATCCATGTGGTGGGTCCGGGCGCTGATCGTGTGCCGCCGGGTGGGGTCGTAGATCACGAGGTCCGCATCGGCCCCCACGGCGACGGCGCCCTTCTGTGGCAGGCCGAACATGCGGGCCGGAGCGGCGCTCAGGACCTCCACCCATCGGTTCGGCGTCAGCCGGCCGCTCACCACGCCGCCATCGTGCAGCAGGTTGACGCGATCCTCGACGCCCGGCAGTCCGTTCGGCACCTTGCGGAAGTCGCCCCTACCGAGCTCCTTCTGGCCGTGGAAGTCGAACGGGCAGTGATCGGTGGACACGACCTGGAGGTCGTCCTTGGCCAGTCCCTTCCACAGCTCCGGCGCGTGGTCGGCCGGACGCAGGGGCGGCGAGCACACGAACTTGGCGCCCTCGAAGCCGTTGCCCAGGTCATCGAGGGTCAGGAACAGGTACTGCGGGCAGGTCTCGGCGTACGCCGGCAGGCCCTCGTCGCGGGCGCGCCGCACCTCGTTCAGCGCCTCGGTCGCCGACAGGTGGACGATGTAGACCGGCACGCCCGCCACCTGCGCCAGGCGGATCACCCGGTTGGTGGCCTCGCCCTCCATCACCGGGGACCGCGAGACGCCGTGGTAGTACGGATCGGTGTTGCCAGCCTCGGCGTTCTGGGCCGCCACCACGTCGATGGCCAGGCCGTTCTCGGCGTGCATCAGGATCAGTCCGCCGTTCCTGGCAGTCTGCTGCATCGCCCGGAAGATGGCGCCGTCGTCACTGAAGAAGACCCCGGGGTAGGCGGTGAACAGCTTGAAGTCGGTGACGCCCTCGTCGACCAGCTGGTCCATCTCGGCCAGGGTCGCATCGGTCACGTCGGACATGATCATGTGGAAGCCGTAGTCGATGCAGGCGTTGCCCTGGGCCTTGGCGTGCCAGGCGTCGAGCCCCTCGCGCAGGCTGGCGCCCTTGGACTGCACCGCGAAGTCGATGATCGTGGTCGTGCCGCCGAACGCCGCCGCACGCGTGCCGGTCTCGAACGTGTCCTTGGCAGCGGTGCCGCCGAAAGGCAGCTCCATGTGGGTGTGCACGTCGATCGAGCCCGGAATCACCCACCTGCCGGTGGCGTCGACCGTGCGGTCCGCCTCGATCTCCAGGTCAGTCCCGATGAGCGCGATGCGCTCCCCGTCGACCAGGACGTCGGCCGTCGTCGTGGCGTCGGCGTTGACGATGGTGCCTCCCTTGATCAGCGTGCGCATCGGTCCTCCTTGCAAAGGGCTGCTCGGGAATCCGAACCTCGAGCGCCCATCGTAGCGCCGGGAAACACGTCGACGGCGGCCTTGGAACGGCCCGGGCGAAATGGCGGCGATCCGATTCGAGCGCGCCTAATCAATTCGCCTCGCTTGACACTGACCCGAGCCTGCTTTACCTTTGCTTCTATGCTAAGCGTGAAGGTCAGTGCTAAGCATCAAGTCGCCGTACCCAGCGAGGCGCGAAGGCGCTTGGGAATCGCGGCGGGCGATCGGCTCAGCGTCGAGATCACCGAGGACGCGATCGTGCTCCGTCGGCGCGCGGAGAAGGCGTCCGAACGCTTGCATCAGCTTGGCGCGATCGGCAGCATCTGGAAGGGCGTCGACCCGGTCGCATACGTGCGCGAGCTGCGCGACGAGATGGAGCGATGAGGATCGCTGATCTGGCGCGCGAGCATCAACGGATCGGCATCGACAGCAACGTCGTCATTTACGCGCTCGAGGGTTCCGGACGCGAATCCACCACGGCTGGCGCGCTGTTCGACCTGATGGCGGCGGGCGCGTGCGGCGGCGTCTTATCGATCCTCGGGCTGATCGAGGTCCTGGTGGGGCCGGCGCGGCATGTCGGCGACGCGCTCGTGCAGCGCTACGCCGACGAGCTGATGGAGCTCGACGGGCTCGCGATCACCGGCATCGATCGCGAGGCGGCCGTCGAGGCCGCGCATGTGCGGGCTGCCGGCACGCCGCTCGCCGATGCCATCCATCTCGCGAGCGCTCGGCGGTTCGGTGCATCTGCCTTCGTGACGAACGATCGTCGAGTGAAGCCAGTACAGGGCTTGGAGGTGATTGCGCTCGCCGATGTGCTTGCGTGACCGCGACCGGGATAGGCCGTCGTCGATGCCGCCTTGCATCTGTCTGCTTCAATCAGGCCGACCCTGCGGCTCCTGACCCACTCTCGGACCCAGTTGACGTTGCCGCTCGCGGAAGCCCCATCGGGCGAGCAGGCCAAGGCTCGCGCCATAGACGAGGTGTGAGAGCGCGGAGATCCGGACGAACTCGTCAACGAGAGTGATACCTAGCCATTGCGGGTAGAGGGTCAGCTGGAACGTCTCCAGGAAAAGTCCCCAGCCCGCGCCGCTGAGAGCGGCGTAACGCAGCGAGGTTCGCCCCTCCCTGGCGAAGAGGGCGGTATACGCCAGTCCGAACATGGTGCCGTTTAGCAGGTGGAACATGGTGCCCGCGACGATCACGGCCGCAGGCGGCGACGAGGTGCCGATGAGCAGCTGCCCGAAGATCCGCGTCGCCTCGAAAGGGTTGTACGGGGACGGGTCCAATTGGGACAACCCGAATTTCGCCGCGTCATAGATCAATGTGGCGAGGATCCCCGCACCGGCTCCGATGAGGACGGTGCGCAGCATGCGGCCGCGCTGCGCCGGTGTCGCCCGACGGAGGAGGAACGCCAGGCCCGCCGCCACCACCGCCACGGCTGACGCCAGAGTCAGTGGTAGCGGCAGCCCGATGATGATGTTTCCCAGCAGTGCTGCACCGCTGAACAGCGCCCCCACGCCGACGGCCAAGCGCAGGAGGTGTCGCCTACCCTCATTCGCCGCCGGGTGTTGCTGCATCTTTAGAAGCGGTGCTGGCGATTCACGCCGCCACTCCTCGCGCCTGACGAGTCGCCGCCACTTGTGGGCTCCACCGCGAGGAACCAACCGATGGCGCCAAGATCGCCCAATTCACCCTCTTGAATCGCCTGCGCGCCATGGATCTGAGGCCAGTCGAGCGGATCGTCGATGTCGAACTTTGGCCTGGGCTGCGGGGGGCGGTCGGTCGCGTGGGGGGTGACGGTGGCGGCGGGAACATGTGTTCAGGCCTGCCGAAGTCGCAACTGACCAGACCGCGCAGCATCTCATGATCAGTCAGTCAGGCTTCCAAAAGCCGAGGCGGCATATGCGTTGCGGCGCTCACGCCATCGGTAATGCATCAGGCCGTTGGACTCGTCGTGAGAAACCAGCACGATGCTGTCGAAGGGGTGACGGCTAGGCTCGAAGATGGACCCTTCTATCACCAGCGCGCCGCCGGCTTCCAATGTCCGGAGCCGAAATCGCTGAGCAGGGTTTGCCTTGGTGAAAGCCTCGTCCCGACCCGGGAAGCGATCGAGCACGTGAAGCACGTGTTCGCCTCCATAATGATGTGCGGCCACAAGCCGCCAACGGCCCTGACCGAGCACGAACGTGGCGAAGTCCTGCTGTCCGTCGCCGTCGAAATCACCGCGGCAGAAGAAAGGAGGTTCAGTGCGATCAGGCTCGGGTGCCCAGCCATCGACCTCATCTGCGAACCCGGGGACGTGATATCCGGGAAAACGCCCTTCGAGCGCCGCTCGCAAGCCGTCCGGTAACGCCTCCATCGGTTCTCCTTCGTGTCGATCGCCAATACGTCCTAGTCGGGGTCATACTCCACGTGGATGTGGTCGTTGTTGGGGTTATTCGGGTACTTCTCTGAGATCACGTCATAGTCATCGCCGAGCGCATCTTGGAGATCATCTGCCAACTGGTCCTGCTTCTCGTCGCTGACGTTCTTCCCCCGCAGGTCGATGGCGTCATTGTCGTAGTGCAGCGAGTTGGTGCCATGCTTGCTGTCATTGCCCGAGGTGATCACAGGCGTGCCGGCGTCGTTTTCATCCCACACTCTGACAATGTCATCGAACGTATCGCGCATATTGTCCGACAGGTCTTCGATGTCGGAGCCAGCCTTCTGCTCAATGTCCGACCCACTTCCTTCCGGTCCCACCGTGGGGGGCTCGGGAACGGGCGGGCCGTGCTCTTCGGGCGGTAGGGGCGGGCCGTACTCCCCTTCGGGGCTGCCGCCCGTCCCTCCGAAGAGACCGCCGATGGCGCCGACCGCCGCGCCCACCGCTGCGCTGGCGGCGCCTGCCGCTGTTGACCAGCAATCACTGAGCCCTGAGCAGTTGTCGGCCAGCGCGATGCCCGGGAGGAGGTAGAGGAGAGCGGCGACGCCACTCACCGACGCGAGCGCGACTGCCGCCACGTGGCGTGGCGTCCTTGGCATCTGATTGTCGACGTATTCCTCATGGTCTCCTCGGGACACGTCGAGCAGTGCCTGCGCGTCGAGGTCGAGCTGGCGGGCAAGATCCTTCATCACGTCCTCTCTCGTCCGGCGTGGACGCCTTCCGAGGCGGATGTCGCGGTAGTAGTCGCGGGCCTCCTTCCGCCTCTTCGATCACCCGGGCGCGGGGACGAATAGTGGCCGCGCTCAGGGGCGCCGGGTGTGCGCCTCCCTCGGGCGCGGGCGAATCCCCAGGCTCCGGCCGGGCCGCGGCGACTACGGGCGGCCACGGCCAGTCTCACGCGCATTGGTACCCAGCTCATGCTGCCTCTGACGTCCGCGGACGCGGACGACGCCGCACGGCGGCAGGGGTTGGGAAAAGGATCACGAAGACGGCCACGATGAGCAGGATGCCCACGAGCACCGTCCTCAGGCTCCCGGTCGCCCAGAACAGCTCCGCAACGATCCTGGCCAGCGCGTACCCCACGACGCCGGCAAGGACCAGCCGACCGAGCGCTGGAAGGCGCTCGACGGCCTGCGCCCACCCCGTTGCCGGTCTGACGAGCCCCGCGCGCCACGCTCCCACGAGCACGGCGATGGCGAAGACCAGGATGGGGTCAATCAGGTCCTCATAGGTACCGGCGAGCAGGAGAGTCACCGTGGCTGCAACCAGCGCAATGAGCGGGATCGGCCCCACGCGATCCCAGAACGCACCGGGAGACGCATCCTCCCATCGCTCCTCCCGCAGAGCCGCGATCCGCCTAGCCCTCGAGGATCGACGCACCGCAAGCTCCTGGAGGCCGACTCGCACGAACACGGCGAGCACGGCCGTGCCGACTAGCCACTCCCACTGGAACTGGACGGGAGAGATCGCCTCGACGATTGGCGAGCCGCTCCGCCAGGTGAAGACCGGCCGGATGAGTACCACGACGGCCCGCGTCCAGAAGAAGATGAGCAGGCCGGCGGCCAGCACGTTGATGCCCACGCGGGCGGCTGCACGCGCTCGGGGGCTCGTGATCCTGCTCAGCGGAGCCCGCTCGGCGAATGCCCGTGCGATCATCGGAAGGGTGACCGCCGGGATGGCGAGCAGCAGGTACGTGATGAGGGCTGACCCGGCAACCATCAGGATCGCCACCAGCGGGTTGTCGCCCAGGCGATGCCACTCCGCCCAGCTGCCCACCATCGCGCCGATCAGCAGTCGCATCAGGTCACCGACCACCACCCCCGCCAGCAGGCCGATGCCCGCCGTCCCGAGAAGAATGCCGGCGGCGACCACCAGCATCATGAATGGCAGCAGCTCGGACCAGACCCGAGGAGTCCCCGGGTCGGGGAAGTCCAATGGCACCAGCGGCAACAGAACGGCGACCCCGAAGCCGATGACCAGGCCCGCGATCGGCGCGTACGCTGCCACCCGCGGCCAGATCGCCATCCACGCGCCGTCCGCGAAGGCGTCGGCCAGTCGCGGCGCCCATGCCTCGATGCGCCGCGGAATGATCACCGACCAGAGCCGGATCAGTTCATCGGTACGTCGGCTCGCAGGACTGCCAGGCGCTGCGGCGGTGGGATCTCCAGCGGAGGGCCGGCGAACCGCATCCATCCTCAATCCACCTCATTCCATCGGTCCGGTGGCGCCCTGTAGACGCCTTGCCTGCGGGAACTGATAGCGGATCAACGTTGAACGGTGATTGAACATGAATGTAACAAGAACCAGAATCGTGACCATGGTATGATGACCATAATCATCACAGTCAGGAGCAGCAGGTTGCCACGTCTAGTCGCCATAAGCAGGTTCAAGGCGGAGTGCCTGGGGCTGCTCGAAGAGATCGCCCAGACCGGAGAGGAGCTGGTCGTCACCAAGCGCGGGCGGCCACTCGCGCGGGTGCGGCCGGCCCGCCGGTCACCGTCACTGCGCGGAAGCGTCGAGTACCTCGTGCCAGATGATGAGCTGATCGAGCCGGTCGGCCAGCCCTGGGACGCCGATCACCGGTGATCCTGCTCGACACGCATGCCTGGCTGTGGATGGCAGCCGATCCGGACCGGCTGTCGAGCGCGGCAAGGTCCGCGCTGAAGGAAGCCGATCGAATCGGGGTCTGCACCATCAGTTGCTGGGAGGTCGGCATGCTCGTCGTGGCCGGCAGGATCCGGATCGATCGCGAGCCGAGGCACTGGATTCGCCAGGCGCTTGCCGCCGACCGGGTGGAGCCCGTCCCGCTGTCGGCAGAGACGGCCATCTCGGCCGCCGTGCTGCCGAGTGGCTTTGCGGGCGACCCGGCCGACCGCATCATCTACGCCACGGCGGTCGATCTAGGCGTGCCGCTGCTGACGAGAGATAGGCGGATCCGCGCCTTCGATCGCCAACGCACGATCTGGTGACGCGCAGGCCCTGCACGGTGGCCTCAACACGGCAGACGAGTGAGAAACGTGAGTGACATGAACGCCACGGTGCGCCATCCACGTCGCTCCACCGGCGACCATTCCACGTCTTGCATCTGAGTGATGGGGCTACTGCAACGTGAGGAAGTGCGCCGCTTCCCGCCTCGAAGTCATAGATTTACGCAGCTTAAGACGAGGACCGGCCGCCAATCCATCGCGTACCAGTAACCACACTGCTAAACCGCGTAGGGCGGACGCGTCTGCGGATCGGCCGAATTAGTCGATGACAGAGATTCCTTCGACGCCGTGCTCCCGCAGGATGGCGAGGTAGGTACCGTCGTCGAACATCGACTCCAGCGCAGCCTCGACGCCGGCGAGAAGAAGGGGCTTGTCCTTCGCGAGGCCGATGCCGTTCCGGGTGGGCGGCAGCGCGACCGACAGCTCGAACTCTGACGGCCGGTCCAGCGTGACGAAGTCGCTCCCGATGTAGGCGTCGGCTTCACCGGTCGCGAGCGCCTCGACCGCGTCCTGGTCCGCCTCGAAGGTCCGCAGATCGACGCTGGGAAGCCCCAGCGACTGACACTCGGCGTCCAGGCCCGCATCGACATGATCGCCCAGCCCCAGGATGAGGTCCACGTGGGTGGAGCCATTCTGCACGGCCAGACCTTTGCCGCACAGGTCGGTCAGGGTGCCAATGCCCGCGGGGTTGCCCACCCGCACGATGACGTGCTGCGTGCCCTGGGTGATGGGGATCATCTCGATCCGCTCGAGTCGAGTCTGGGTGATGTGCTGCGACGAGATGCTGACGTCGCAGACGCCATCCTCGACGGCATCGATGAGCGTCTCGAACGCCGTGTCCTGGATCTGTGGCTCGAGCCCGAGACGCGCCGCGATCGCTTCCCCGAGCTCGATGTTGACGCCAATCGGGCGTCCGTCCTCGTCGAAGGACGACATGAGCGTCCCGCGGATATCGGTGCAGCTCACGAGGTGGCCGGGCGACGCGAGCTCGGCATCGAGTCCCGTCGGGACGCTCGGTGCCGCGCTCTCGATGGATGCGGTCGGCTCCGCGGTCTGCGTCGATGCGGCCGACGTGGTGGCTGCCGGCATGGACGGCGTTCCGGCGGGGGTTGGGCCCGCTGCCTCGCCGCACGCAGCCAGCCAGGCGACGGCCGCGAGGAGGAGGAGTGCGGACCCGCCACGACCTCGGCGGACCGGCGGCTGAACCAGTGGCTCCACTCTCGATGCTCCGCAAATGCGACTGATGGGGCGTCTATAGCCAGGGCGCATTGAATTGCGGTGTAACGACGGTTGAAAAGTAGCTCTCGCCCGTCGCCTCGGCGTTCATGGCGGTCGCGGCGTCGTTCCTCATTACCTACGGTGATCCACGATGCGCCACAGGACCGAAACGTCGGCCCTTCTTCTCGTGCGTGTGCAGCCGATCAGGATTCGGTGATCGGGCCCGCTTCGGATTTGTGCATCCAGGGCGTGTAGGTGATCCCCACCAGCAGCCCCTCGGGGCTCAGCAGGCGCGAGGTCGTCTGGCCCCACGGCTCCTCGTGGGCGCCACGCAGCACACGATGGCCGGCAGCGGCCATCTCGGCTTCCGCCTCCGCCACCGCCTGGGCCGATTCGACGTCGAGCTCGAGCCACGCCTGCGGCTCGGGCAGATCCGGCGGCCAGGCATCGGTCCCGAAGGTCGATTGGGCGGCCTGCGACAGCGGCCACAACGCAAAGGCGCGGACGCCGTCGAGGTCGTCGTTGGTGAAGTAGCCCGGTGCCGCCTCCTCCAGGCCGATGCCCAGGCCGGCCTCCCAGAAGCCGCGGCTCGCATCGGTGTCGCGCACGATTGGCCCGAAGCCGGCGACGAAGCTGACCTTCATTGCCCTTGTCCGCTGGTCGTCACCTGCCGAGCCGACGCGCTCGTGTCGGCACGGGCGGGGCTCGCCGGGATCACGTCCCGTCCATACGCGTCGAGGCAGTCCTCTTCCTCGCCATTCATGAGATAGATGTTGAACTGCGTGACGCCTGCCTGGCGCAGCTCCTCCAGCCGCTCTCGATGGGCCGATGCAGGACCGATGATCGCGAACCGATCAGTGATCTGGTCGCTCACGAAGCGGGCGTTGTCGCTTCCGACCTCGGCGTGGTGAAGGTAGTCGTAGCCCTCTCGGCCCTCCACGTACTTCCAGAGCGCCTCTGGAAGCTCCTGCTTCGGATACTTGTTGATGAGGTCGACCACGTGGTTGCTGACCAGGGCCGGGAACCAGCGGACCTTGTCACGGGCGATGCCCGGCTCGGCGACGTAGGCGGGCGCCGCGGCCATGACCTCGATCGCGTCTGGGTCGCGGCCGGCCTCCTCTGCGGCGGCGCGCACGAAGCCCAGGCACCAGCGGATGATGTCCGGGTCCGCGAGCTGCAGGATGATCCCGTCGGCGACGCGGCCGGCCGCCGCGAGTGCCATCGGTCCGTAGCCGGCCACCCATACCGGGACGGGCCCGTGCTGCGCCCAGGGCATCTGGATGTCGGTGCCGTCGAGAGTGATCTTCTCCCCCGCCGTCAGCGCCCGGACGACGCGGCAGCACTCCTCCAGGTAGGCCACGGTCGTGGGCTTCTTGCCCATTACTCGCCGCGCGCTGTCGCCGCGGCCGATGCCCAGGTCCATCCGTCCGCTCGTGACCTCGTTGAGCGTGGCGAGCGCCGAGGCCGTGACGGTGATGTCGCGGGTGGCCGGATTCGTGACGCAGGTGCCCAGGCGCATGTCGGTCGTTGCGGCGCCCATCAGCGTGAGCAGCGGGTAGGGATCGCGCCACAGGACGTGCGAGTCGAAAAGCCAGCCGTATGCGAACCCGTTCGCCTCCGCCCGCGTCGCCAGGTCGACGCTGCGGTCGAACCGATGATCCGGCTTCAGCGTGATCCCGAACTTCATCGGTCCCTCGCTTTCATGCGACAGATGGGCGTCCGGCGGGCTCGGCCTCCGCCAAGTCGCCAAATTCATGTCCCAGCATGCACCGATGCCATCGAAGCCTCTCTAAGTCACCATCTTCAGACCCCAGCACGCAGGATGGCGGCTGCGCGCCTCGGCTGGCGATTCGTGCAGCCCTGGTATGAATCTGGCGACCCGGGCCGCCTTGGGCCGCATCGGTCGTGTCCCCTACGGGCGGACGAGGTCGTTGTAGGCGTCCGGCCGCCGGTCGCGGAAGAACTGCCACGTCTGGCGGACCTCCTCGATCTTGTCGAGGTCGAGGTCGCGGACGATCAGCTCCTCGTCGTGCGGATCGCCCACGTCACCGACGAACTGGCCGCGAGGATCGACGAAGTACGACTGGCCGTAGAAGTCGTCATCCCCGAGCGGCTCGATCCCGACCCGGTTGATGGTGCCCACGAAGTAGCCGTTGGCCAGCGCGTGCGAGACCTGCTCGACGCGCCACAGGTACTCGGACAGGCCGCGCGAGGTGGCCGAAGGGATGAAGACCAGCTCCGCGCCGTTCAGCCCCAGAGCGCGGGCACCCTCCGGGAAGTGGCGGTCGTAGCAGATGTAGACGCCGACCTTGCCGACGGCGGTGTCGAAGACCGGGTAGCCGGTGTTGCCGGGGCGGAAGTAGTACTTCTCCCAGAAGCCCTTGACGTGCGGGATGTGGGTCTTGCGGTACTTGCCGAGGTACGTGCCATCGGCGTCGATCACGGCCGCGGTGTTGTAGTAGATGCCGGTGGTCTGCTCGTCCTCCTCGTACATCGGGACGATCAGCACCATGCCGGTCTCCCTGGCCAGCTCCTGCATGCGCTTCGTGGTGGGCCCGTTCGGGATGTGCTCGGTGTAGCTGAAGTACTGCGGATCCTGGACCTGGCAGAAGTAGGGGCCGTAGAAGAGCTCCTGGAAGCACATCACCTTCGCGCCCTGGGCCGCGGCCTCGCGCGCGTACTTGACGTGCTTCTCGATCATCGATTCCTTGTCGCCGGTCCACTCCGCCTGGAGCAGCGCCGCGCGGACGATGCGCGCCATCGGTATGAGATCCTCCTGCTCGACTTCGAAGGCTCGGGCGCCGGCTGGCGGCGCGATTGCGATCTGAGGAAGCGGATAGATTACACCTCGGCCCGCAACCCGGACGAAGGCGTCAGCGTCTGAATCACCGATGAGGATCCAGAAGCTCGCGCCTCCCACGGCACTCGGTATCGCGCTCGCGCTCCTGCCGGGCACCGTGGCGGCCTCGTGCATGGAGTTCCCGCCGATCGCGCAGCATCTCGCGCAGGCCGAGGTTGTCCTCGTCGGCACGGTGCGCGAGGTGGCGAACGAGGATCGCACGGCCCAGGTGGAGGTGCACGAGATCTGGAGCGGCCCGGAGGTTCCATCGCTGGTCACCATCCACGGCGGCCCCGACGACCCGACCATGATGACCTCCGCCGATCGGTTCTACCGTCCAGGGACGCGATACCTGTTCGCGGTGCAGCTGCTCAAGGGACGGCTGGAGGACAACGGCTGCACGGCAACGCAGGAATGGACCGATGACCTGGCCGCACTTCGGCCCGCCGACGCCACATCGCCGCCGGCGGCGACCACCGGTGACGGCGGGGGCGGCGTGCCGGCCACGGCGGTCGCGATCGGTTTGGCGGTGCTGGCTGTAGCGACGACCAGCATCTTGGCCTTCCGCGCGCGCCGCTGAGCCCTTCGGCACCATTCGGTCCTGGCGGCTACCCTGACGCCGCGGTATGAATCTGCTCGATCTCCTTGTCATACTTCTGCTGCTGCTCGGGGTCATCGCCGGCGCCCGGGCCGGCTTCCTGGGGCCTGTGCTCGGTCTCGGCGGCGCGGTGGCCGGCTTCGCGGTGGCGCTGATCCTGGCCTCGCTGTTCCGCCCAACGCTGGTTGAGATCGACCAGCCGCTGCGTGGCCTCGTCACGCTCGTCGGCCTCGGCATGCTGATCCTGGGCGGTGAGGCGGCCGGTGGCGGGCTGGGCGCCTCGCTCAGCCACGGGCTGCACAGGAGCGCAGCGCAACCGCTCGACATGGTGGGTGGCGCGTTCGTGGGCGTCGCGCACGTGGTGCTGCTCGTCTGGCTCATCGGCGGCATGCTGGCGGCAGGCATGGCGCCGGCCTTCGGCGCGCTTGCTCGCGATTCGATTGCCATCCGGCTCGTCACCGATCGCCTTCCGCCGCCAGCGACCGTGGCCGGGCGGCTGCTGGCACTGCTCGACACGACCGAGCTTCCGCAGCTCTTCGCAGGGATCGAACCTCCGCCCGCGCCACCTGTCGACCTCTCCGCCGATGCCGACGCCCGCGCCCTGGCCGAGTCGGCCGTCGCCAGCACGGCGCAGGTGGTGAGCACCGGCTGTGGCGCGTGGCAACAGGTGGGCAGCGGCTTCTTCGTGAGCGCCACGCACGCAGTCACGAACGCCCACGTCGTGGCTGGCAGCGACAGCACGACCGTGAGCGTCGCCGGTGCCTCGCTTCCCGCGACCGTGGTCCTCTTCGATCCACAGGCGGATCTCGCGCTGCTTCACGTGGCGGGAGCCGATGCGCCGGCGCTGCAGCTGAGCGCGGTAACGCCGGCGCGCGGGCAGCCGGGCGTGGCGCTGGGCTATCCCGGCGGCGGCAACCTGACGGTGGAGCCGGCCGCCGTCACGGCCAGCTACGACATCGTCGGCCCCGACATCTACGGCGAGGGGCGCGTGGATCGCAGCGTCGTGGAGATGCGCGCCGAGATCAGGCGTGGCAACAGCGGCGGCCCGCTGGTCATCGCGCCAGGCGTGGTGGGCGGCGTGGTGTTCGGAGCATCCCGGACCTCGCCCGACGTCGGCTACGCGATCGCGGCCACCGAGGCCGCAGCTCGCATCGGCCCGGCGATCGGCTCGACTGCGCCGGTCGGCACCGGTCCGTGCGGTTGACGAGAAGGCCACAATCACGCCATGGCCCGGCGGATGGATAACGAGCGTCTGCTCCGCCGAACGGCTGACCTGGCTCTCGACTACCTGGCATCCCTTCCCGATCGCCATGTCGGCTTTCGCGCCGATGAGGCGGAGGTCGCAAGCCGGCTGCGGGTACCCCTGCCGGACGGTGGGGAGGACGCCTGGGCCGTGATCGAGCGTCTGGCCGGTGACGTCGCGCCCGGCCTCGTAGCGTCCGCGGGCCCCCGGTACTTCGGCCTGGTCATTGGCGGGGCAGTTCCAGCCGCGCTGGCGGCAGACTGGCTGACCGCCGCGTGGGACCAGAACGCGGCGGTACACGCATCTTCGCCGGCAGCCGCGGCTGCGGAGCAGGTCGCCGGCGAATGGATGCTCGATCTGCTCGGGTTGCCACGCGACGCAAGCTCCGGACTGCCCACGGGCGCCGGCCTGGCGAACGCCGTGGGCCTGGCCGCCGGGCGCCATGCGGTTCTCGCCCGGACCGGCTGGGACGTGGAGGCACGTGGCCTGTACGGGGCTCCGGAGATCGAGGTCATCATCGGTGACGAGGCACATGCGACTGTGCTGACCGCCCTCCAATACCTGGGCCTCGGTCGTGAGCGGGTGACCAGGATCCCGGTCGACGACCAGGGCCGTATGCGCGCCGACGCGATGGCGGGCGTGGTGCGCGCGGCGGCAGAGCGCCCGCTCATCATCTGCGCCCAGGCCGGCAACGTGAACACCGGCGCTTTCGACCCGATCGACGCCGTGGCGCAGTCCGCCTCCGAGCATCCGAACGCCTGGGTGCACGTCGACGGGGCGTTCGGGCTGTGGGCCGCCGTCGTGTCCCGGCTCCGGCACCTCGTGACCGGCGTCGACCGCGCCGACTCCTGGTCGACGGACGCGCACAAGTGGCTGAACGTCGGCTACGACTGCGGCTTCGTGGCCGTTCGCGATCCCGAGGCGCATCGCGCCGCCATGTCGGCCGTCGCCGCCTACCTGCTTCCTGGCAGCGGCAATCGGGAGCCGTGGGAGTACGTCCTCGACTCCTCGCGGCGGGCGCGTGGCTTCGCCCTGTACGCGGCGCTGCGCTCGCTCGGACGCAGCGGCGTCGGCGAGCTGGTGGACCGATGCTGCCGCCTGGCACGTCGCATGGCCCAGGCCCTCGAGGGGGCGCCGGGCGTATCGGTCCTCAACGAGGTCGTCCTCAACCAGGTGCTCGTCCGATTTGGCGACGACGACGAGCGCACTCGCTCGGTGATCGCAAGCCTCCAGGCGGATGGGACGGCATGGATGGGCGGCACGAGCTGGCACGGCATGGGGGCCATGCGGATCAGCGTCAGCAACTGGTCGACCACCGAGGAGGACATCGATCGGTCGGCCGAGGCGATCCTCCGCGCGGCGTCGTCTCCCTGAACGGCCGACACGGCCGAGCCGACGCGGCTCAGGCCGGCAGACGCGGATCCCGGCCGAACTCGTCGCCGCGGGCGAGCAGGACGAAGAAGATGAAGCCGTAGGCGACCAGGAAGACGCCCGTGATGACCATGCCGATAACCACCGTGCTCCTCGTCAGCTCCTCGTATGACTCAGGCGTCATTCCGGCAGGGATCGGCGTGCCGGGCGGTATTGGCTGTCCCATCGACAGCAGGCTGACCCCGATGCCGATGCCGAGCAGCACGATGCTGATGCCGGCGAGCACGAGCCCGGTGATGCGCGCCCAGCCACGCCGTTTCAATACGCCGATGCCCGCCGCCAGGTGAGCCAGGGCGATGACCATGACGACGCCTCCGACGATATAGACGACCGCCTGCGCCATCCCCATCACGTCGCCGAACGCGGGGTCGGTGAAGGCGGGGTCCTGGAACATCGGGTCGTCGGCGAGGATCTCGGGCATCTGCTCGGCCAGGGCGCCGACGAGGAGCATGAGCACCCCCAAGAGCGCGGTGAGCACCGCGAAGACGAGCAGGAGCACTGCGGTCGTGACGACCAGCCCGGAGAGCCCCGGGCGCGGTGCGGGCGGCTGCGGTTGCGGCTGCGGCTGCGGCTGCGACCACGCTTGGGTGGAGTACTGCGACTCCGTCACGACAATTCTCCTCGAGGCGCATCGGCCCAAATCCGTACCTCGCCAAGGCTAGCGCATCGCCGATCGCCAAGCGGCGCGCTCGACGCCGCCGGTAGACTGGTTAGCAGCAGCAAGCACCCGGGCGAATCATTCGCGGCGGCGAGCGGAGGGAGCCGTCGCCAAGGATGAGGAGTAACCACATGTCTCCGCCCAGATTCCACACAATCCCCCGCCGTCGCTGGGCCGTCGGCGGCATGCTGACGGCCGCCGCGCTGGCGCTCGCCGCCTGCCAGCCCATCGGCGAGGCTGATGGCAACGGCGACCCCGATGGCTCGCCCGCGGGCACCGGCGATCCCGGGGACGGCGACACCACGCAGCTGTCGATCGCCACCGGCGGCACCGGCGGCGTCTACTACCCGCTCGGTGGCGGGTTCGCCACGGTCATCCGCGAGAACATCTCCGGCTACGACGCCACGGTCCAGGAGACGAACGCGTCGGTCGACAACATGCTGCTCATCCAGTCCGGGGGTGCCGATATGGCCCTCGTGCTGGGCGACACAGCGGCCGATGCCGTCGAGGGACGCGCCGACTTCGAGGGGGACCCGGTTGAGGCCTGCACGCTGGGCGACCTGTACAGCAACTTCACCCAGATCCTGACGAGCGCCGACAGCGGCATCACCAGCATCGAGGATCTGAGCGGCGCGAGCGTGTCGCTCGGCTCGCCGGGCTCCGGCACCGAGGTGATCGCGCTGCGCATCCTGGAAGTGGCCGGGATCGATCCCGACGCCGACATCGAGCGACAGCAGCTCGGCGTGGCAGAGACGGTCGAGGCCCTGCGCGACGGCACCATTGACGCCGGCTTCTGGTCCGGCGGCCTGCCCACCGGCGCGCTGATCGACTACGCCACGACCGGCGAGATGGCACTGATCCCGCACGCCGAGTACGAGGCGGACCTGCAGGCCGCCTACGGCGACTTCTACGTGGCAGGTGACGTTCCGGCCGGCACCTACGAGGGCCAGGACGAGGCGGTTCCCAGCATCATCGTGCCGAACGTGCTGGTCGTGAACAGCGCCATGGACGAGGAGCTGCAGCGCCAGATCACCGAGGCGATCTTCGAGAACCGCGAGCAGCTCGCCGAGGTCCAGGCCGCGGCCGAGGAGCTCGACCCGGTGACCGCTGGCGACGTCGCATTCATGGACGTCTGTCCGGGGGCCCAGTCCTACTTCGACGAGCAGGGCTGATGCCTGACCGATGGCGAGGCCGGCGTCCCGGCCTCGCCATCGCGGCGATCCTGGCGGCCACGCTCGGCTTCGCCGCGCTCGCCAGCGCGGGGGGCAGCGGGCAGACCCTTGTCGTCCGCGATCGGCAAGGCGGCGAGCTGGCTCGGGTGGCCCTCCCGGCCGAGCCCAGCTTCAGCCTGCGCTACCGCAACTCGCTGTACGGCTCGCTGGCCGAGGAGCGCTTCATGGTGGGCGCCGACGGCCGGATGGAGCTCGTGATGCTGGCGGCGGACGAGGTGGCCGTGCTCGAGGAGTATTACGCCGTCGACGGGGCGCCGATGCCGGCCGCGGCGTCGGACTCGCGCCGCTGGCGCGCCGCACCGGCACGCGCGGTCGCGCTGCACGAGTTGACGATCGCGGCGACCGATCTCGGCGAGCGCACGCTGCTCGTGCCGGGGCAGCCGTCGGTTCGGCTGTGGCAGCTGGTCGGCGACGGGAATCCCTCGGTGATCGTGAGCGTCGAGGAGCGCCATCCGTGACGGATCGGCCCATCGACGAGCAGGCCCTGCTCGCCGAGTACGAGGCCGAGAAGCCGGCCCGCAGCCTGGGCGGGCTACCGCGTTGGGTCGTGCAGACGATGGCCGTCGGGCTCTCGCTGCTCGGCCTGTGGTGGGTCTTCAATCCCATCTCCAAGCAGCTCTACCTGCCGCTCTTCCTGATGGCGGTGCTGTCGCTGACCTTCCTCGCCTATCGCGGTTGGGGACGAGCCGAGAGCGCGCGCGACGAAGGCCACGCCGACAATCCGCACCTTGTCGACTGGGCGCTCGCCGCCCTGACCCTGGTGCCCTTCGTCTACATCGCGCTGGACTGGCAGCAGTTCTTCCGGCGCGCGGTAGCGAGCGAGCCGCTCGACATCGTGATGGGCACCATCGTGATGCTGCTCGTCCTCGAGGCGACCAGGCGCACGGTGGGATGGGTCGTCCCGGCCATCATCCTGGCCTTCCTGGCCTACGCCTACCTTGGGCCGCTGGTCCCGGCGCCCTTCAACACCGACAGCTTCACATGGCCCCGGCTCATCGGCCACAACGTGATCAGTACGTCCGGGATCTTCGGCATCCCGCTCGACGTGGCGGCCACGTACATCATCCTCTTCACCATCTACGGCGCCGTGCTCGAGTTCTCGGGCGCGAGCAGGTTCTTCCTGGACATCTCGTTCGCTGCGTTCGGGCAGTCTCGCGCCGGTCCGGGCCGCACCGTCACGCTGGCGGGCTTTCTGCTCGGCACCGTGTCCGGCTCGGGCGTGGCGACGACCGTCACCCTCGGCGGCGTCTCGTGGCCCATCCTGCGCCGAGCCAACTACCCGCGGGAGGAAGGCGGCGGAGTACTGGCCGCGGCCGGAATCGGTGCCATCCTCTCGCCGCCGACGCTGGGGGCGGCGGCCTTCCTCATCGCGGAGTATCTGCGTGTCTCCTACCTCGAGGTCCTCATCTGGGCCACGATCCCGACGTTGCTCTACTACCTGGGCATAGTCCTCGCCATCGAGATGGACGCGCGGCGCTTCCGCACGCACGCGGTGGGCATCAAGGCCGAGCCAGCCGGGCGGCTTCTGCTGCGCTACGGCTACCACTTCAGCTCGCTGATCGCGATCGTCGTCTTCCTGGCAATGGGCATGAGCGCGTTCCGTGCCGTCGTCCTCGCCACCGCGCTGCAGTTCGTGCTCGCCTTCCTCGACCGTCGGACGTGGTGGACGCCCAGGCGCATCTGGGAGGCGCTCGCGGCCGGGGCGATCGGCGTGCTGCCAGTGGCGTCGGTCATGGCGGCAGCCGGGATCATCGTGGGCGTCATGACGCTGACCGGCCTCGGCCTGAAGCTGGCCAACATCATCGTGGACCTGGCCGGCGCCAGCCTGCTGCTGACCGCCGTCTACTCCGCGGTGGCCATTCTGCTGCTCGGCCTGGCGGTTCCGGTCACGGCCAGCTTCATCATTGGCTTCGTCATCATCAGCCCCGCACTGCGGTCGCTCGGCGTCCCCGACTACGCCGCCGCCATGTTCATCTTCTACTACGCCGTGCTCTCCGAGGTCTCGCCGCCCACCGCGCTGTCGCCCTTCGCCGCTGCGGCCATCACCGGCGGAAAGGCGGTCAAGACGATGTGGCTCACCTGGAAGTACACGCTGCCCGCCTTCCTGGTGCCCTTCGTCTTCGTGCTGGCCCCGGCTGGCGAGGGATTGCTCCTCGAGGGATCGGTTGCGGGGATCGTGATCGCCACGCTCAGCGCGGCGCTGGCGGTGTCGGGCTTTGCGGTGACCACCGGCGCCTGGGTCTTCGGCCCGGCCGGCTGGCCGGAACGGATCCTCTTCGGCCTCGGCGGCCTGGCCCTGCTGTTCACGACGGTGCTGGGCATCGGCGCCGGGCTCGCGCTCATGGCTGTGGGCCTGATCGTCCACCTCGTCGGCCGGCGGCGTGACGCCGCGCCCTCCCCGGCGCGGGAGTCCTGACGAGCCGTCCATGTATTGCTATGGGCGGTACGGCGCAAACAGCCGCATCACGAACGGCCCAGGTTAAGCACGGTTGCCGACTGTGATGTAATCGGTTCTTCCCGGAACGGCGAGGAGACACATGGCAATCAGCACCGAGCGGGGCGCCATGACTGGCCCCGAGATGGTGGCGCTCACAAAGCGGCACACGCTGTTCGAGTGGTCGGCGCAGTCCAAGGTCGACCCGATCCCGGTGGCCGGGGCCAAGGGCTGCTACTTCTGGACGCCGGAGGGCAAGCGCTACCTCGATTTCAACTCGCAGCTGATGTGCACGAACATCGGCCACGGGCATCCGAAGGTCATCGAGGCCATCAAGCGCCAGGCCGAGACGCTGGCCTACGTCAACCCGTTCATGGCCAGCGAGCCTCGCGCTCGCCTGGGCGCCAAGCTGGCCGAGATCTGCCCCGGCGACATCGACACCTTCTTCTTCACCAACGGCGGAGCCGAGGCGAACGAGAACGCGATCAAGCTGGCCCGATTCGTGACCGGACGGCACAAGATCCTGGCCCGATATCGGTCCTACCACGGCGGCACCGCCGGTGCCATCAGCCTCACCGGTGACCCACGCCGATGGGCGGCCGAGCCGGGCATTCCCGGTGTCGTCCGCGTGATGGATCCCTACCACGGGATTCAGCGCGGCTGGGACACCGCGGACGAGGCGCTGGCCAACCTCGAGGAGGTGATCCAGCTAGAAGGGCCGGGCACGATCGCGGGCTTCATCCTCGAGACCGTGACCGGCACGAATGGCATCCTGGTGCCGCCGGACGGCTATCTGCAGGGCGTGCGCGAGATCTGCGATCGCCACGGCATCCTCATGATCGTCGATGAGGTGATGGCCGGCTTCGGCCGCACCGGGAAGTGGTTCGCAGTCGATCACTGGGATGTCGTTCCCGACCTCATCACCATGGCCAAGGGCCTGACCAGCGCGTACGTGCAGCTCGGCGCGCTGGGCATGCGGCGCAAGTACGCCGAGCACTTCAACGACAAGGTGTTCTACGGCGGGCTGACCTACAACTCGCACCCGTTGGCCTGCGCCACCGCGCTGGCCACGATCGAGGTCTACGAGGAGGAGCGCCTGCTCGAGCGCGCCACGAGGATGGGCGAGCGCATGAAGGTCCACCACGAGCAGCTCGCCGCGAAGCATCCCAGCGTGGGCGCGACGCGCAGCCTCGGGCTGTTCGGCATCGTCGAGCTCGTGCGCAACCGCGAAACCATGGAGCCGATGGCGCCGTTCAACGGCACCTCCGACGAGATGGCTGCCCTGGGGAAGCGCTTCCGCGAGGACGGCCTCTACACCTTCGTACGCTGGAACTACTTCTTCACCAACCCGCCGCTGGTGATCAGCGAGGGGGAGCTGGCCGAAGGGTTCGCGATCATCGACCGCGCGCTCGAGATCACCGATGCCGCGGTCGCGTAAGCGACGCATCGGCACGTTCGTCGCCTTCGTGGCGATCGTCGTGGTCGTCTGGGAGGGCCTGAAGTTCATCGGCGGCGACCCGTGGCGCTACTTCGGCTGGGAGTGGCGTCCGCCGCTCGAGATCTGGTTCGCCAATGACCTGCTGCTACCGCACGTGTGGGAGATCACCGGGGCGCTCGGCGCCCCGGTGCAGCGCAACGCGGAGGAGTCGCTGGCGCAGTTTCTGATCGGCGCGGCCGCCTACACCTGGCGCGAGGCGGCCATCGGCTTCGTCGCCGGCGCCATCCTGGGCATCACGCTGGCCGCGATCTTCGTCCATTCGCGCCTGGCAGAGCGCGCCTTCGTCCCGTACGTCATCGCCAGCCAGACCATCCCCATCGTGGCCCTGGCGCCGATGATCGTCTTCGCCTTCGGCCAGAACGTGACGAGCGTGGTGATCATCGCCACGTACCTCACCTTCTTCCCGGTGACGATCGCCATGCTGCGCGGCCTCCGTTCACCCGATCCTCGCGCGCTGGAGCTCATGCGCTCATACGCCGCCAGCCGTTGGAGCGTCTTCTGGAAGCTGCGGATGCCGGCCTCGCTGCCCTACCTGTTCACGGCGCTCAAGATCAGCGCCACCGCCAGCATCGTGGGCGCCATCATCGGCGAAGGGCCGGGCGGCATTCCCGACGGGCTGGGCCGCGCGATCATCAACTTCAACACGCAGTACATCAGCGGTCCCGAGAAGCTGTGGGCCGCGATCGTCGTATCGGCCGTGCTGGGAATCGTCTTCTTCAGCCTCATTCGGCTGGCGGAGCTGCTCGTCCTGCGCGGGCGACCGGATGCATCGGTGGCATGAGCGAGCAGGCGAGCGTCGTTCGGATCACCGGCGTCGACAAGACGTTCGCCACCACCCGCGGCGAGGTGCTGACGAAGGCCCTGTCCGGGATCGACCTGGAGATCTCGCGCGGCGAGTTCGTCTCGCTCATCGGTCCGTCCGGCTGCGGCAAGTCGACGCTGCTGCGGCTCATCGGCGACCTGACGCAACCGACAGCCGGCAGCGTGGCCGTCAACGGCAAGAGCGCGCACCAGGGTCGTCTCGACCGCGACTACGGAATGGTCTTCCAGGCGCCGGTCCTCATGGATTGGCGCTCGGTCGAGGAGAACGTCCGCCTGCCGCTCGAGGTGCTTGGGCTGCGCCGCACGGAGCGTGAGGATCGGGCTCGCGACATGCTGGCGCTCGTCGAGCTCGGCGACTTCTCGCGCCACTATCCGTATCAGCTCTCGGGCGGCATGCAGCAGCGGGTGGCGATCGCGCGGGCGCTGGCCCTGGAGCCGGCCATCCTGCTCATGGATGAGCCGTTCGGCGCCCTCGACGAGATGACGCGCGAGCGCATGAACTCGGAGGTGCTGCGCATCTGGGCGCAGACCGGCACGACCATCGTGTTCGTCACGCACTCGATCCCGGAGGCCGTCTTTCTTTCAACGCGCGTCGTTGTCATGAGCGCGCGCCCGGGGCGGATCACGAAGGTCGTCGAGGTCGACCTGCCGCATCCGCGCAACGACGAGACTCGCGAGGAGCCACGCTACTTCGAGCTGGTCACGGAGGTGCGCGAAGCGCTGCGCGGGCATCTGAGCGGCGGAGGGACCGCCGACAGGGTCACCGCGGAGGGCGGAATCGGATGACGGCGGCTGCGCCATCGGTCGGCGTTCCGCTCCCGCCGCGCCCGGGCCGCGTGGCTCGCCTGGGCCGAGCCACGCGCTACTACCTGCCGGCGGTGCTCGTCTTCATCGGCGGCATCGCCCTGTGGGAGCTCGCCGTCCGCATCTTCGACGTGCGCGCGTTCATCCTGCCCGCTCCCTCGGCCATCGCCGCAGCGCTCGCCGACAACTGGGGACCGGGCCGCTGGTCGCTGGCCGAGGCGGCCCTGGCCACGCTGTTCGAGGCGGTGGGCGGGCTCGTCATCGGCACCGTCGTCGGGGTGCTGGTGGCCTTCGCGGTGTCTCGCTGGGCCAGCGCGCGCGACGCCCTGCTGCCGATTGCCGTGGCGGCCAACGCGATCCCGATCATCGCCATTGCGCCGATCATGAACAACTGGTTCGGCGTCCTCAATCCCCTGAGCAAGATGATGATCGCGGCGCTGCTGGTCTTCTTCCCGGTCATGATCAACGTCACCCGCGGGCTCACCCAGGTGGAGCCGTCCGCGCTCGAGCTCATGCGCTCGTACGCCGCGTCGGAGTGGACCATCCTGCGCAAGGTCAGGCTGCCGAACGCCCTGCCCTACTTCCTCACGGCCCTCAAGGTCGGCACCACGCTGAGCCTCATCGGCGCCATCGTCGGTGAGTACTTCGGCGGCGCATCGCAGGTCATCGGCCGGATCGTGGTCCAGTCCGCGTCGGCCCTGCGCTTCGACGTCACCTGGGCCGCCATCCTCCTCGGGGCGGCGACCGGCATCGTCTTCTACCTCGTAGTCGTGGGTCTGGAGCGGGTGCTCATCCCCTGGCACCCATCCGTCCGGGGCGAGGAGCCGGGCTGAGCCTATCGCCAGATTCAGCTCTGGTATGCAGGTGCGCTTCGGACCGATGGAGACACCGGATGCAGGCCTGGTGCAGCAGGACGGTGCCAAGGAGCTCTCAAGCGCTGCATCGGTCCGGCCCGGGAGAACTGTGGATAAACCCCTAGCAGCCTGCGGTATCGGTCCGTAGAATCCGCCAATCAGGGCAAGGAATCCACAGCGAACACCGAGCACGAGGAGTCCGAGCGGATGAAGCGACCTCGAATCTGGTTGAGCCTTGCGGTGAGCATCGCGCTGCTGCTGGCAGCCTGCGGAACGCCAGCAGACGACAACGGTACGCCCGGCCCCGGCGATGGCAACGGCGATGCCACCGATGACCCCGGGGACGGCAATGGCGCGGCCGAGGCGGCATCGGTCCAGCTGCAGCTGCAGTGGGCACCGCAGGCCCAGTTCGCGGGCTACTTCGCCGCGCAGGAGCAGGGTTTCTACGCCGACGAGAACCTCGAGGTCGAGATCCTCGACGGCGGGCCGGACGTCATTCCGCAGACGGTGGGATCCCAGCCGGACGGCCCCGAGTTCACCATCAGCTGGGTGCCGAAGGTGCTCGAGGCGCGGCAGGGCGGCTCGGACCTGGTGAACATCGCCCAGGTCTTCCAGCGCTCCGGGACCCTGTCGGTCGCCTGGGCCGATTCCGGCATCACCAGCCCGGCGGACTTCGAAGGCAAGCGCGTCGGCGTCTGGGACTTCGGCAACGAGTTCGAGGTGACGGCCGCGGCGCGCGCCGAGGGGCTCGAGGAGGGCACGGATTACCAGAAGGTCATCCAGCCATTCGACATGTCGCTGCTGCTCCAGGAGCAGATCGACGTCGCCGAGGCGATGATCTACAACGAGTACGCCCAGGTGCTGGAGGCCGTCAACCCGGACACCGGCGAGCTCTACCAGCCGGAGGATCTCAACGTCATCGACTACAACGAGGTCGGGACGGCCATGCTCCAGGACGCGATCTTCGCCCGGGCGGCGTGGCTGGCGGACGAGGGCAACGAGGACGTGGCCCAGCGCTTCCTGCGCGCCAGCTTCCGCGGCTGGATCTACTGCCGCGACAACCCCGATGACTGCATCCAGTTCACGGTCGACGCCGGGTCGACGTTGGGCGCCGGCCACCAGGCATGGATGATGAACGAGATCAACCCACTGATCTGGCCCTCACCCGACGGGATCGGCATCCTGGTTCCGGATCTGTGGCAGCAGACAGTCGATATCAGCCTCGAGTCCGGCATCATCGAGGAGGCGCCGCCGGACAACGCGTACCGCACCGATCTCGCCGAAGGCGCGCTCGAAGGCATCGAGGAGGACACGGCTGGCGAGGGCTTCACCAAGGGCACCGTGGAGGTGACGGAGGGCGGCAACTAGCTCCTCCCCGCCGGACCGATGTCGACGACCCCTTCCCGCTCCGGCGGGGAGGGGCCTCTTCATACGGCCCCCGTTGACCATTCGCCCCTCGGGCTGCTCCGGCCCTGAAGCTGCCAGATGCCAACCAGGGCCGGCTTGGGCGAGCTGGACGGCGTCGGGTGCGGGTCACGCGGCACCCCCCGAGCGTGAAAGAGCCGCCAACTCCGCCAGCGGACCAACCTGTGCGTGCCCAAGCTGCCTGTGGTTGGAGCCTGGCACAAATCGGACGCTAAACAGGCTATAAGGCGACCTTGGTTGGTATCTGACGCGGACGGGGCCTGGCCCGCTCGCCCGTCAGGTGCTCACCCGCGGAACGTTGACGGCACGAGAGGGCTCCTGCGGCCCTAGCGGTCGTGATGGGCGTCGTGGCGGCCGGCATGGCGCGGCGACGGGAGCTCGCCGTCGTCGTCCTCGATGCCGGGCGCAGGCCCGTCCCCGTTCTCCGGCGCTGACACCGCCTCTGCCTCGGCGCGACGTATCAGCATCGGCAGCAGCGGAGGCACGATGAGCGTGGTGACGATCGCCATCCCCACCACCACCGAGTAGATCTCCGAGTCGATGGCGCCGGTCGACAGGCCGAGCCCGGCAATGACGATTCCCACCTCGCCGCGCGGCACCATGCCCCAGCCGATGAGCACCGCCCGGGCCCGGCCCTGCCGGATGGCGCCGATGAAGGCGCCGATGAACTTGGAGCCCACGGCGAGCACCGTGATGGCGGCGAGCATGAGCACCGAGTCCAGGCTGGCCAGGCCGGCGAGATCGACCTGCGCGCCGATGAAGCCAAAGAAGAACGGCGTGAAGAAGGCGGCCAGCGGCGCGACCTCGGCCTCCAGGGCATGGCGCTCGCTCGACTCGCCGACCACCATCCCGGCCAGGAAGGCACCGATGATGGCGGCCAGCCCAATGACCGCGGCCAGCGCCGCCAGCCCGAGCATGATGATCATGCCCGGCAGGAAGGGTGTCTCCGCAAACTCCGGATCGGTCAGCAGCGACCGGCGGCGTCGCAGGATGCGCGTGCCGCCCAGGACGACGACGATGATGAAGAGCACGGCCACCACCAGCAGTGAGCCGATGCGCGCAGCCGACACGCTGCCCAGCGCCACCCCCGAGGCAACGGACAGGATCATGATGGCCAGGATGTCGTCGATGACGGCCGCGCCCAGGATGATTCGGCCGCTCCGGGTGCGCAGGCCGCCGAGGTCGCGCAGGACGTTGGAGGTGATGCCCACGCTGGTGGCGGTCAGCGCCGCGGCCAGGAAGACCGCCAGCGCGAGATCACCGCCGACCAGCTCGGCTGCCGCGAAGCCGGCTGCGAACGGCAGCAGGACGCCCAGCGCGCCCACCGCCAGCGCGGTGAGCCCCACCCGCAGCAGCTCGTGGAGGCGCGTCTCGAGGCCAACCTGGAAGAGCAGGAGCACCACCCCGATCTCGGCGAAGAGCCGCGTCTCCACGTTGATCTCGTAGACGCCCAGCATCGCGGGACCGGCGACCACGCCGCCCAGGATCTCGCCCACCACCGTCGGCTGGCCGAGACGCCGGAAGATCTCGTTGCCGATCTTGGCGGCAACGAGGATCGCAAACAGCTGCAGCAGGATCTGGGCGAGAGGATCCATTGGGCGAATATCGCCTCCTACAGGACGCAAAAGACTGCGCAAGGTTGCGCAGTCTCCACCCTGGCGCCGAGATACGGGCGCGACTCCTCGCCCCATCCGCCACCGCGGACGCTGTCGAGTCTAGCGATCGAGCCGCGTGCGGGCAATCGGGAGGCGCCCGGTATCATCCGGCGATGCCGACGACGACGCAGCGCGCCGCCGGACGCCCGGATCGCGCATGACTGGCCTGGGACCGACGCTGCTCATTGCGCTGCTCGCGGCGCTCGTCCTCGGCGCCATCGTTCATCGCCTGCTGCGCCTGCCGTCGATGATCGGCTTCGTCATCGCCGGCCTCGCCGTCGGGCCCTTCACGCCGGGTCCAGTCGTCGACCGCGAGGAGGTGCTGGCCCTGGCCGACGTCGGCGTGGCGTTGCTCATGTTCAGCATCGGCCTGCGGTTCAGCGTGGGCGAGCTGCTCTCGGTGGGCCGCTCGGTGCTCATCGGGGCGCCGATCCAGGTCGCATTCACCATGGCGCTGGGGACCGCGGCCGGCCTGGCGATGGGCTGGCCCCTGCTGGAGGCGATGTTCATCGGTGCCGCCGTCTCGGTCTGCTCGACGGTGGTCCTGGTGGCCATTGCCGGAGAGGCCGCCCTCCACGCGACGCCCCACGGGCGCATTGCGATCGGGGTCTCGATCGTCCAGGACCTGCTCGCGGTCATCCTGGTGGTGGTCCTCTCGGCGCTCGCCTCCGAAAGCGAGACGCCGGTGCTCGACGTACTGGTGGCGACGTCCGTGGCACTCGGCTTCGTGCTGGCGGTCGTCGTCATCGGCTCGCGCGTCCTGCCGCGCATCCTGGCCCAGGTGGCGCACCTCGGCGCGCGCGAGCTGTTCGTGATCGCGGTGGCGGTGGTCGCCATCGGCACCGCGTTCGCGGCCAATGAGGTCGGCGTCTCGATTGCGCTGGGAGCGTTCGTCGCCGGCCTCGCTCTCGCCGACTCCGATCTGACCGCCAGCGCGCTGGGAGCGGTGGGGTCGCTGCGCGAGTTGTTTGCCACCTTCTTCTTCGTCTCGATTGGGGTCCTGCTGCGTCCCGACGCCGTGATCGAGGGGCTGCCGGTCGTGCTCTTACTCTTCGGCCTCATCACGCTGGGCAAGGCAGTGCCGATCGCCGTCGCCGCCTGGATCGGCGGCCAGCGAGCATCGGTCGCCGCGCGCGCCGGCGGGCTGCTGGCGCAGAGCGGCGAGTTCAGCTTCGTGCTCGCCAGCGCAGGCCTGGCCCTGGGGGCGGTCAGCCCGGATTCCTTCTCCCTGGCCATGGGCGCGGTGGTCATCTCCATCCTTGTGGCCGCGCCGCTCGCCAGCGGCGCCGGCTGGGTCGGGGCTCGCCTCGACCGTGTGCAAGCGCTCGAGCACGATCTGCCCGGCGATCCCGAGCCGGCCGCAGGCCTGCGACGCCACGCCATCATCCTGGGCTACGGCAGGGTCGGGCGCGCCGTTGCCCGTGTCCTGGGATCACGCGGCTTCGGCTGGGTGGCGGTCGACACCAACTACGGTCTCGTCCGGGAGGCGCGCGAGGCGGATCAGCCGCTGATCTTCGGCGACGCCGGCGCGCCATCCGTCCTGGACGCGGCCCGCGTGGCGGACGCCCACGCGCTGGTCGTCGCGCTGCCTGATGCCCTCGCCACGAGGCAGGCGGTCGAGTACGCGCTGGCTCGAAACCCACGCATCGAGATCGTCGCCCGCGCGCACTCGGAGGGAGAGGAGACGGACCTGCGGCGTCTGGGCGTGGCGCGGGTCGTCGTGGCGGAGCATGAGCTCGGCAACGAGCTGGTGCGGCATGCCCTTCGTCGCTTCGGCGTCAGCGATCGAGAGGTGGCCGCCATCCTCCAGGTGCGACGCAGAAGCTGACCGCAACGATTAGTCGGGTCGCATGGTCATTGCACGTGGTGGAGCTTTCAGGGAAGAAGGGGCCGATTCCGCCGTCTAGTTCGTCATCCGTTGCACCAGGTGACGAGACGGGGAACTTGAGCTCGAGAGACGCGTCTTCTTCCCCGGTATCTCCACCTGGTGCAATCCGCCGCCTTAGGCCCGGCGGACGTTAGGCCACTAAACCCTCGGCCTCGGCGTGACGGTAGCGCGAGCGTGGCTTGTGCGCACCGGCCGTGGCGACGAGCGTTGCATCATCCTCGCGGACGAGCACGGTGACGGCAGGCCGCCCACCGCCGTTGCATGGGGTGGAGGTAAAGGGGAAGAAGACGGCGTGAAGGGCCTGATCTTGCCCGTACGTTGCACACGATGATAGCGGCGGGGAAGATGGCCGACGGATCGGCCTCTTCTTGCCCGTTACCTTCATGTGGTGCAACGAGCGCGGCCGCACGCTGCCGTGCCGTGCCGTGCCAACGCCTATCCGGGCTGGGCGGAACGTAGTCGTCCGGCATGCGTCGCCACTCTAAGGCGTTCGTCAACCGTCGGCGAACGCCTCGTCGATGCGCCCGACCAGCTCGTCGAGCGAATCCACCACGAGCACGGGCCGGACGCCATCCGGCAGCCGCTGGATCACGCCCCATGGACCACGACGGATCCAGACCGGGCGCATGCCGACCGACGCCGCGGGCAGCACGTCGTTGTCGACCCGGTCACCGACGTAGGCGACCGATGCCGGGTCGGGCGAGCCCATCAGCTCCAGCGCGCGCGCGAAGAAGGCGGCATCCGGCTTCCACAGGCCAATCCCGTCCGACATGGCCATGACGTCGGCCTCGACACCCATGGCGCGCAGCTGCGCGCCGCGCATCTCGGGCTGGTTGGCGACGATCGCGAGCCGATACCCGGCATCGGTCAGGCCGGCCAGCGCGCGAAGCGCATCGGGGTACAGGTCGTCAGGGCGGAAGCCGCCGTAGGCCGCTTCGACATCGGGCAGGCGATCCCGCCAGTCATCGACGCCGAAGATGGGAAACACGTCGCGATGCTCACCGCCGCGCGCGATCACCGCGCCGAGCGCGGCCAGAAACGTGAGCCGCGGCACGCCGACCTCATCCGCCCACAGCGACCAGACGCGCGTCTCGTCGATCAGCGTCTCCCCCACGTCCAGGCAGACCCATCGCGCATGTGCCATGGAGCCGATGCTAACGGACGCCGCACCGTCGAGTGGTAGCGGCCGATCACGACACCGGCCGAGCGAGGCTACGCCTGCTTCACCCCGGAAACGAGCGCCTCTACCGATGACTTCGCGTCGCCGAACAGCATGGCGGTGTTGTCCTGAGAGTAGAGCGGATTGTCGATGCCGGCGAAGCCCGCCGCCATCGAGCGCTTGAGGACGACGACGTTCTCGGCCGCGTCGACGTTGAGGACCGGCATGCCGTAGATCGGCGAGGACTCGTCGGTCCGCGCGGCCGGGTTGGTCACGTCGTTCGCGCCGATGACGAGTGCGACCGATGCATCGGCGAAGTCGTCGTTGATCTCGTCCATCTCCTTGAGCCGGTCGTAGGGAACATCGGCCTCGGCGAGGAGGACGTTCATGTGGCCGGGCATGCGGCCGGCCACCGGATGGATGGCAAACTGGACGTCGACGCCCTTCTTCAGGAGCTCGTCCATGAGCTCGCGCACGGCGCGCTGGGCCTGGGCCACGGCCATGCCGTAGCCCGGGACGATGATCACGCTTCGGCCGTAGGCCATGAGCACCGCGGCGTCATCGGCGGTCACCTCGCGTACCGTCTGCTCCTCCCCGCCGCCGGCGGCGGTGGCGCCACCCGCCGTGCCAAAGCCGGCGAAGAGGACGTTGAAGAGCGAGCGGTTCATGGCCCGGCACATGAGCTGGGTCAGGATCGCGCCCGAGGCGCCGACCAGGGTGCCGCCGATGAGCAGCGCGTAATTGCTGAGCACGAAGCCGGTCGCGGCCACGGCGATCCCGGTGTACGAGTTCAGCAGCGAAACGACCACCGGCATGTCCGCGCCGCCGATCGGCATCACGAGCTGCACGCCGAGCGCCAGCGCCAGCCCGCAGAAGAGCAGGAAGAGCGGCACGTTGTTCTCGAACGCGGCGAGATAGGCGGCGATCCCCAGCAGCGCCACGAAGAGCGCCCCGGTGACGACCTGGCTGCCGGGATACTTCACCGGCCGCGCGGCGATGACACCCTGCAGCTTGCCCCAGGCGATGATCGAGCCGGTGAGGCTCACTGAGCCGATGACGGCGCCCATGAGAATGGCGACGATGAACGCCAGGCTCAGGAGCTCGCCGGGGTGCTGCTCCACGTCGCGCATGAACTCTGCGACGGCCACGACCGCCGCTGCGCCGCCGCCGGCGCCGTTGAAGATGGCGACCATCTGCGGCATGGCCGTCATCGGCACGCGGCGGGCGCCGAGAACGCCGGCGACCGAGCCGACGACGACGCCGACGAGCACGATCCACCAGTTCGCCAGCATCCCCTCGACCGTGAAGAAGGTCCAGGCGATGACGAGCGCCATACCCGCGGCGCCGAGCAGGTTGCCGGTCCGCGCCGTGCTGGGCGAGGCGAGGAACTTGAGCGCCAGGATGAACGTGACGCTGGCGAGGAGCCAGACCAGGAAGGTGACGACGTCGAGCCCTGAGAGGTCCATCTACTCGCGTCCCCCGGGCCCGCGCTTCCTGAACATCCCGAGCATGCGATCGGTCACCACGAAGCCGCCGACCACGTTGATCGTGCCCAGCGTCACGCCGAGCAGCGCGAGCACGATTCGCAGCGGCCCCTCCGCGGTGGCTGCCACGAGCATCGCGCCGACTACGATCACGCCGTGGATCGCGTTGGCCCCGCTCATGAGCGGCGTGTGCAGCATCGTCGGCACCTTGCTCACGACCTCGTAGCCGACGAACGCGGACAGCACCAGGACGAAGAGAGCTGCCAGGAGCGCGAAGGCGCTGATCTCTTCCACTACTTCGCCTCCAACGCCTTCGCGGTCGCCTCGTGCACGAGCTTGCCGTCGTGGGTGATCGTGGCGCCGCGGGTGATCTCATCGGTCAGGTCGAGGTCGATCCTGCCGTCCTTGACCAGGTGCTTGACCAGCGTCTGCACGTTCTTGGCGTACATCTGCGTTGCGCTGCCGGGCATGGTGGCGGGCAGGTTCGTATGACCGATGATGCGCACGCCGTGCCTGACGACCTCTCTGCCGGCCTCGGTGCCCTCCACGTTGCCGCCGGCCTCCGCGGCCATGTCCACGATCACGCTGCCGGGCTTCATGGAGCGGACCATCTCATCGGTCACCAGCTTCGGCGCCGGGCGGCCGGGAATCAGGGCGGTGGTGATGATGAAGTCGGCGTCCTTCACGCGCTCGGCGATGAGCTCCGCCTGCCGGCGCTTGTACTCGTCGCTCATCTCGCGGGCGTACCCGCCCTCGGTCTGGGCCTGGGCCTTCTCCTCATCGGTCATCTCGACCTCGAGGAATGTGCCGCCCAGGCTCTCGACCTGCTCCTTGACGACCGGCCGCACATCGGTGGCCTCGACCACCGCGCCCATTCGTTTGGCGGTGCCGATCGCCATCAGCCCGGCCACTCCTGCGCCCATGACGATCCCCCGAGCGGGGCGGACGGTGCCGGCGGCGGTGGTGAGCAGCGGCATGAATTTCGGCAGCCGATCCGCGGCGATGACGACCGCCTTGTAGCCGCCAACCGTGCTCTGTGAGCTCAGCGAGTCCATGCTCTGCGCACGGGTGATGCGCGGGATGGCATCCATGCTGATGGCGCTCACGCCGGCCTTCGCCAGCTTCTCGGCCAGCTTCGGGTTGCTCAGCGTGCCGAGCGTGCCGATGAGGATGGTGCCGGATCGCAGCATCTCGATCTCCTCGTCGGAGGGCTTGCCGACGCGCAGGACGAGATCGGCCTGGCCGTAGAGCGCCGGCGCGTCCGGGACGATGGTGGCGCCCGCCTCGCGGAAGGCCTCGTCGGGGATCGATGAGGCCTCTCCGGCACCAGCCTGGACCAGCACCTCGACCCCGTCGCCGGCCAGCTGCCCGACCGTCTGCGGCGTGGCAGCGACGCGGGTCTCACCGTCTGCGGTTTCGCGTGGGACAGCGATCTTCATCGGGGGTTCCTGCGGGGATGGCACACAGCGAACCGCCGCAGCTCCGGTGGCGCATGGCGGTTCGGGAATCCGAGTCTAGCAGAGCCGCGCGCGAGAGCGGCGGGCGAGGGTCGGACGCGCGGACCACGATCGAATCTTGGGCGGGTGCGGCAGACTAATGTGCCGGATCCCGCCGTGATTGGCGTTACATCGCTTGGGTGCTCTTGTCGTTGCCACACTCCAATGACGGCGGGCTTGGGCACGTTCGCGGGCATCCCTGACCCTCTCGGCGGGCCGCGCACGCTCAAGCTGGACCGATACGAGCCCGCAACGAGGCCGCCGGCTCGCCGAAGCCCGTCGTGGTTGGAATCTGGCACACTCGTCTGGCGAGCGTCGGGCGCTGTGCCATCCTCTATCCCATGACAACCAGCCTCCTCCTGGCAGGGGCTCGTCGTCTCGAGCTGGCGCAGGGCGACATCACCGCGCAGCGCGTCGACGCGATCGCCAACGCCGCGAACGCCGCCCTCGCCGGCGGCGGAGGGGTGGATGGCGCGATCCATCGGGCCGCCGGCCCTGGGCTCATGGCCGAGCTGCGTCGTCGCTATCCGGACGGGACGCCAACCGGCACCGCGGTCGCCACGGACGCCCATGATCTGCCCGCGCGCTGGGTGCTCCATGCCGTTGGGCCCATCTGGCGCGACGGTTCGCACGGCGAGCCCGAGGACCTGGCCGGTGCATATCGGTCCTGCCTGCGGCTATGCGACGAGCTCGGCGCTCGATCCGTGGCCTTTCCGGCCATCAGCCTCGGCATCTATGGATACCCGCACGCGGCCGGCGCCCGGGTGGCGCTGCGCACCGTGGCCGAGCATCTCCGTGGCGAGACAGCGGTCGAGCTCGCCCGCTTCGTGCTGTTCTCCGCCGATACTCACGCCGCTTTCGCGGAAGCGCTCGCCGAGCTCGAGCCGTGACGCGAGCGGTGACGCGCGGCCCGGTGACCCCTCAATCGTCTGCTGGTGCAACTTAGAAGCGCTCCCGGAGCCACCATCGAGCCGATGACTCCCTCAACATGCATCACCGGCAGGCTCGTGGGGTCACCGGACCGGCGCCGACCGATCTTGCCAGCCTAAGTTGCATGCCGGGAATATTGAGGGGGTGATACGCCGTCCGCCGCGAGAGATCACCGGCTACGCGATCGTCGCGCCCGGGTTGGCACCGGAGGTCCGCATCCCGAGCCCAGGCTGACGCGGCCGCAGCGCGAAGCGGTCGTCGGGGGGCGCCAGGACGGCAGCCGCGGCGGAATCCCCACATACAAGCGCCGAGACGTACTCCCCAACCGAGGGACCATGCTTGAAGCCGTGGCCGGAGCCACCGCCCACGATCCAGGCATGCTCCCACGCCGGATGGCGGTCGATGATGAAGTGCGTATCGGCGGTGAGCTCGTACTGGCACACGCGGCCCTCGGCCACCGGCTGCTGGGCGAGATCCGGGAAGCGCCCTCGGAGGTAGAGGCGAGCGGCCTCGACCCGCTCGTCGGAGAGGCGGCGTTCCTGGCGGTCGGGATCGACGATCGGTCCCGGCCAGTCTGGCGCCACCTTGAAGCCGCGCCGCTCGATGGAGGGCAAGCCGTAGAAGGCACGGTCATAGTCAACCCAGGTGGGCATGTTGCCGGCGTCGAACCTGGCGTCGCCCGGCGGCGTGGCGAAGTACATGATCTCCTGCTGCGGGACCTCGAGCTCCAGGCCCGGCATCGGTCCAAGCAGCTTCGGCAGCCACGGGCCGGCGGCGAAGATGAAGCCATCGGCGGCCAGGCGGTCGTTCTCGACGATCACTGAGTCACCATCCACGCGCGCAAGGCCAATACGAACCTCGCCGCCCTCCCGCTCCAGCGCGCGCGCCGCAGCCGCCACGCCGCGACGGGCCATCAGCACCCCCGCCTCGGGCTCGTAAAGGGCCCAGGCAAGGTCATCGGTCCTCATCTGAGGCATCCGGGCGGCCAGCTCAGCGCCGTCCCAGCGCTCCGCGGCGATGCCGAGGCGCTGCAGCGTGGCCAGCGAATCGGCCTCGAAGCCGTGGTCTCCGTGCGCGAACCACAGGACGCCGGTAGGCACGAAGAGCGTCTCGTCGAGCGCGCGCCATTGGTCGAGCGCATGCCGCTGCCAGCGAGCGTAGTGCTCGTCCGGCCCGTGGGCTGATCGCGTGACGCGAGACTCGTCGCCGCTGCTCGCCAGCGAGTTGCCCGGTCCGTACTGGTCGATGAGGGTCACCTCGGCGCCGCGACGGCGGAGCCAGAGCGCGGTCCAGGCTCCGAAGACGCCCGCACCGATGACGACGACATGCATGGGCGCCAATCGTAATCGGTCGGCGGGGTCGTCCCGCCTGCCTCGCCCCGCCTCGCCGCTCGGCCAACCCGGCCCCAGCCCGGCCCACCCGGCCCACCCGCGGCCCCACCCGCGGCCCACCCCGCGAAGTTGCCACACAACGATGGGATTGGCGTTAGGTGGCCTCGCCACCGGCTTGGATCGCAAGAATCTGGGCAAATCTATGCCGCTCGGACGCCCCAGGGGGCGGGGCGGCACCTAACGACGATCCGGGTGGAATCTGGCAACTTCCAGAAGCGTGCGTCGGCGGCGTCGTGCCAGAGGCTGTCCCTTACGCCCGCTGCCCGAGCCGGTGACACGCTAGGATCGCTGACATGGAGCTCATCCCCGAGCCGACGGGTCCCGTCATCAGCACGCGCGGCCTGACGAAGCACTACGGTCGCATCGAGGCGCTTACCGACCTCACTCTCGACGTGCAGCCCGGCGAGGTGTTCGGCTTCCTTGGCCCGAACGGCGCCGGCAAGTCGACCATGATCCGAACGCTGCTCGGCTTCCTCCACGCGACGGCCGGGAGCGCCAGCGTCCTCGGCATGGACATCGCGACCGATGGTGTCGAGATCCGCCGCCTGACCGGCTACCTTCCCGGCGGCATCGCGCTCTATGACTCACTGACCGGCCAGGGCGTGCTCGACTACCTCGCCAGCCTCCAGGGGCGCCAGCCGTATCGCCGCGAGGAGCTGTGCGAGCGGCTGCAGATGCCCGCGTCGGACCTGAAGCGAAAGGTGCGCGACTACTCGCGCGGCATGCGCCAGAAGATCGGCGTGATCCAGGCGCTGCAGCACGATCCCGAGCTCGCCATCCTCGACGAGCCCACGGAGGGCCTCGACCCCCTCATGCAGCAGGCCTTCTACGGCATCCTCGAGGACCTTCGTCGCGAGGGGCGCACAATCTTCTTCTCCAGCCACGTGCTCTCGGAGGTGGAGCGTGTCTGCGACCGCGTGGCGATCATCCGCTCCGGTCGCCTCATGGCGCTCCACGGCGTGCCCGACCTGCTGGCCCGGCGCCGGCGAAAGATCGCGGTCCGATGGCGCGGCGCAGCACCGGACCTGAGCGAGGTGCCGGGGATCGAGGATCTCCATGCCAACGGCGACCGCCTGACCGCCACCCTGTCCGGCGACGTGGCGCCCTTCGTCCGCGCGGTGGCCTCGCCGAACCTGGACGACCTGACGATCGAGCCGGCCAGCCTCGAGGAGGCGTTCCTCGAATACTACGCCGATGGGCCGGAGGCGCAGGCAGCGGCCGCGGCAGCGGCCGCATCGGTCCAGCGTGAGGATGAAGCGTGAACGCCCGGCTCATCCTGCAGACGTGGCGCTGGCACGCCCTGGAGGTCGCGCTGCTGGCGCTCGCCGCCTTCGGCTGGGGCTGGCTCATCGTCTTCCTGTATTCCGTCTTCTCGCCGACGATGCGCGAGTTCGTGCAGGGCAACCCGCTGATGGAGCAGTTCAGCCGGCTTGGGTCCGGTGACTTCTTCACCGTCCCGGGCTCCTTGACGCTGGGACTCCAGCATCCGCTCGCCGTCGCCATGATGGCGGTGATCGCGACCGGGTCCGCCGCCACCGCCGTGGCCGGGGAGCGGCAGCGCGGCACGCTCGAGGTGCTGCTGTCGCGACCCATCTCGCGCCGTGCCGCGTACGGCTCCATCCTGGTCGCGCTGCTCGTCCTGGTCGCGGTGCTCGTCGCCGCGTTCCTCGCGGGCGAGATGCTCGGCGTCGTGGTGCACGGGCTGACGGCCGAGGTGGACCTGGGCCTCATGCCGCTCGTCCTGCTCATGGGCTTCATGCTGTGGAGCGCCTTCGCCGCCTTCGGGCTGGCGGCATCGGTGAGCTTCGACCGGGCAGGCCCTGCCATCGGCCTCAGCCTCGCCTACCTGCTGGTCCACTACTTCCTCGAGATCCTGGGCTCGCTGTGGGCCGATGCCGCCTGGACGCAGGAGTACTCGCTGTTCCACCACTTCCAGCCCGGCGAGATCCTGACGGGTGGCTTCGACCCGATCGATCTGGCGATCCTGGGGCTGGCCGCGATCGTGCCGATCGCCTACGCGCTCATCGTCTTCCCGCGGCGCGACCTGGCCGCTCCGAGCTAGGGAACGGGCCGCGCCGAGACGGCCGGCGACAGGGCCAGCTCGAGCACCGCGTCGATCGGCATCTGGCGCCCTACCTCGTATGCCGCGGCCAGCTCCGGATCGGAAAGAAGCCGGTCAGGATGGAAGTCGCTCCACTCGCGGTTCAGCCTTCCGAGTCGGGTGCCGCCTGCATCCTGAATGGCGTTGGCCGCTCCGGCAAGGCGCATGGCGCGCGGCACGTCGCCCGTCCGGTACGCGCTCACGGCAAAGCCGTCGAGCGCCAGCGCGTAGCCGGACAGATCCTCGGTCTCCTTGAAGATCTCGAGCGCCGCGGCCAGATACCGGCGTCCGGCGTCGGGCTGCCCGGCAAGGTTCTCGTTCAGGCCGAGCATGTAGTTCGTCCATGCCAGCATGAACCGATCTCCAACCTCCGTGAAGATCGTGAGGCATTCGCGACCCAGCTCGCGCGCCTCGTCGAAGGCACGGGCGATGACGTTCACATCGAGCGCCACCCACAGCGCGCGGCCCTCTCCACCACGATCTCCGAGCCGGCGGTAGATGGCGAGCGCCTCTGAGCCGCGCTCCTGCGCCGCCGGATCGAGGACCGCCTCTTCGCCCTCGACCTCGATGACGTAGCTCATGCTCAGGTTGTAGAGCGCGTTCGCGATCTCGGCGTCGTCGCCCATCTCGCGCTGGATGGCGAGGGCGCGCTCGTAATGAGCCCGCGCGGCCTGGAAGTCTCCCTGCCAGTACACGATCCCTCCGGCAGCCTCCTCCGCCCGGGCCAGAAGCCGTGGGTGCTGATCGACCCCGGGCAGGGCCAGGACGCGGCTCGCGCGCTCCGCGGCTTCGACCAGGTGTCCGCGCATGTGCCAGAAGCGCCAGCACGCCGCGAGGAAGCGAAGGGCGAGCTCCGCTTCCCCAGCCTCCTGGGCCCATGCCATTGCGGCGCGGATGTTGTCGTGCTCGCGCGCCATGGCGTCGAGCACGACCTTCTGCTCGGCGCCCATCACCCGACCGGCAAGGGACTCGGTCCATGCCAGGTAGTGCGTCGCGTGCCGGCGTGGCACGGCATCTGCCTCGCCGTCCTCGACGAGGCGCTCCTCGGCGTACTCGCGGATCGTCTCGAGCATCCGGAAGCGCGTGGCACCATCGGGCTCCTCGTCCTGTCGCAGCAGGCTCTTGTCGAGCAGGGAGCCGATCGCCTCGAGCACGTCGTCGCCCCCGTCGGATCCCAGGACAGCCTCGACCGCCTCGAGCTCAGCGCCGCCAGCGAAGACAGAGAAGCTCGCGAAGAAGCGGCGCTCATCGGCCTCGAGCAGGTCATGACTCCAGGCGATCGCGCCGCGCAGCGTCTGCTGGCGCTCCGGCAGGTCGCGCGCGCCACCGCTGCCGAGGTCGAGGCGTTTGCCGAGCCTGGCCACCATCGCCTGCGGCGTCAGGATCCGGATACGGGCCGCGGCGAGCTCGATCGCCAATGGCAGGCCGTCCAGGCGCCAGCAGATCTCCGCCACGGCGGCGGCGTTGTCGGTGGTGACGGCGAAGTCCGGGCGTACCGCCCGCGCGCGCTCGACGAAGAGCATCACGGCCGGATAGCGCGTAATGCCCACGTCCGGCGGCAGCTCGCGCGGGTCGGGCAAGCTCAACGGCGGAACCGGGTACTCCTGCTCGCCGTAGACGCGCAGCGCGCTGCGGCTGGTGGACAGGATCGACACGTCCGGCGCCAGACGCGCCAGCTCCCCGATGTCGTGCGCCGCCTCGACCACCTGCTCGAGGTTGTCCAGCACCAGCAGCACTCGACGGCCCTCGAGATGCTGAGCCAGCCGCTCGAGTGGTTTTCGTCCGGGATCGGCGAGCCCCACCGTTTCGCCGATGGTGGGCAGAACGAGCTCCAGCTCGCGGATGGGGGCCAACGGCACGAAGTACACGCCACCGGAAAACGCGTCGACCATCTCCGCCGCCACCTGCAGGCTGAGCCTGGTCTTTCCGGTGCCGCCCGGACCGGTCAGGGTGACCAGGCGATTCGCGGACAGCAGTTCCCGGATGCGACGCGTCTCCTCCTCTCGGCCCAAGAAGCTGGTGAGCTGCGTGGGCAGGTTGTTCGGCGCCACGTCCAACGTGCGCAGCGGGGGGAAGTCGCCGGGCAGGCCCTCGGCCCTGGCCGCGAAGAGATGTTCCGGCGCCGCCAGGTCCTTCAGCCGGTGAGGTCCGAGGTCGATCAGCTCCACGCCGTCGGCGAGCGACTGGCCGACGAGCGCCTCCGTCGACGCCGAGAGCAGGATCTGGCCGCCGTGACCGGCGCCCATGATGCGCGCGGCACGGTGAACGTCGAGTCCAACGTAGGACCCACCCGATGCGAGCGCCTCGCCGGTGTGCAGGCCGATTCGTGTCCGCACGACCTCGGCCTTCGGCCACGGCTCGGCGCTGAGCGCACGTTGCGCGGCAACGGCCGCCGCCAACGCAGCCGGGGCGCTGCGGAATGCGACGAAGAACGAGTCGCCCTCGGTACCAACCTCGACGCCGCCGTGCTCCGTGAACGCCGAGCGCAGCAGCTCCTGGTGCCGTGCGAGCACGGCCGGCCACCGATCGCCGCACTCCTGCAGGAGGCGCGTGGAGCCTTCGATGTCGCTGAACAGAAAGGTGACGGTTCCGGTTGGCAGCTCGGGCATCGGTGCCTGCCAGTTTCGGTGGCGCGAGGCCTCGGCACAACCCCTCGGCCGCCTGCTCCGCTAGGCTGCTGGCCGTGACCACCCTGTTCGAGCCCCTGGCTCGGCGGCCCGTCCTTGCCGCGGTGCTCGGGGCGCTGACCATCGCCTTCTCGGCGATCTTCGTGCGCCTGGCCGACGTCTCGCCCGCGACGGCGGCCATCTTCCGCTGCGCATACGCGCTGCCCGCGCTCGGACTGCTTGCGTGGCTGGAGCGGCGCCGATACGGGCCGCGAGCACCCGGACAGGCTCGGCTGGCGTGGATCGCCGGAGTGTTCTTCGCGGCCGACCTCGTCCTCTGGCACCACGCCATCGAGCAGGTGGGCGCGGGCCTCGCCACCGTGCTGGGTAACACCCAGGTGGTCATCGTGCCCATCGCGGCCTGGATGTTGCTCGGCGAGCGGCCCGGCTGGCGCGGGGCAGTCTCGGTGCCGATCGTGCTGCTCGGCGTCACCCTCATCTCCGGCGTCGTGGGCGGCGGGGCCTACGGCGACGACCCGGTCCTGGGAGTCATCTTCGGGGTCGGGACCGGCATCGCCTACGCCGGCTTCCTGCTCGTGCTGCGACGTGGCAACGCCGATGACCGCCGCCCGGCCGGGCCGCTGTTCGACGCCACGCTGTCGGCGGCACTGGCCTCCCTGCTCATCGGCCTGCCGCTCGGGGAGGTGAATCTCGTGCCGAGCTGGCCGGCCCATGGCTGGCTGGTGCTGCTGGCGCTGTCGGTCCAGGTGGCCGGCTGGCTGCTCATCAGCATCTCGTTGCCGCGCCTGCCGGCGGCGATCACCTCGGTCGTGCTGACGGTCCAGCCGGTCGGCTCCGTGCTGCTCGGCATCTGGCTGCTGGCTGAGGCCCCCTCGCCGTTCCAGCTGCTCGGCGTCGTGGCCATCCTCGCCGGCCTGCTCATCACCACGCTGCGGCCGAGAGCGCGGCGGCGTCCGGTGGCCGAGCCGGAGTTCGGCTAGCGCGGCAGCGTGGCGGGCAAGCTGACCACGAAGCAGGTGCGCCCCGGCGCCGACTCGACCTCGATCCGGCCGCCGTGACGCGCCACCACGTTGTGCGAGATGTGGAGCCCCAGCCCCGTTCCGGAGCCCGGCGGTTTGGTGGTGAAGAACGGCTCGAACAGCCGAGCGCGCACGTCCGGCAGGATCCCCGCGCCGGAGTCGCAGATCGTGACGCGCACGCCGCCAGTGTCGTGCGCCTCGGCCCGCACCAGCAGCTCGCCCCGACCCTCCATGGCGTCAACCGCGTTGTCGATCAGGTTGGTCCACACCTGGTTGAGCTCGCTGCCATAGGCCTCGATCTCGGGCAGGTCGGCGGCGAACTCACGACGCACTTCGACGCCGGCCTTGAGCCGATGGCGCAGGATGACGAGCGTCTGCTCCAATCCATTTACCACGTGAACGCGCTGCACCGGCGCCTGGTCGAGATACGCATAGCCCTTCACCGCCCCCACGATCTCGCCGATGCGCTCGGCCGCCATGCGCGCCTCGTCCAGCAGGACATGGACCGATGCGTCCGCCGCCACCCACGGCCGGGCCTCCGACGGCACCTCGCGCAACGCCGCGGCCGTCCACCCGACCTGGACCAGCGCCGCGGCCGCCTCGCCGTCGTTACCGAGCAGGCTGGCGACCTCGTCAATGCGATCCGCTCGATCGAGCGGCGACACGTCACCGGCGGGAGCAGCCGGAGGTTGCGGCGGCGGGGACGGCCGCGGCAACGACTCCGCGCTGGCGACGGCTGCCTCGAGCGCCGCCACGGAGCGACGCATGGCGGCCGCGGGGTTGTTGAGCTCGTGTGCGAGCCCGGCGGCCAGCGTGCCGAGCCCGGCGAGCTTCTCCCGCTCCCGCAGCAGCGCCTCGGTCGAGCGCAGGCGGGTCATGACCGTCCGCAGCATGCCCTGCGCTGCCTCGGGCCTTGCGAGCACGTCGTGCAGCGCGTCGCGCGGGATCCGAAGCACGTCCGCATCCGTGATGGCGGTAGCCGAGGCGTTGCGCGGCCGGTCCTCGAGCAGGGCCATCTCGCCGAGGATGCCGCCCGGACCGATCACAGCCAGCGGCAGCTCGCTCGTCCCGCTGCGCTTGGTGACCTCGATCTCGCCCGACACAACGACGAAGCAGGCGTCGCCCGGCGAGCCTTCCTCGAGCAGCCGCTCGCCGCTCGTCACGCGCATTGGCCGGGCCATCGACGTGAGCCGAACGAGATCGGCCTCGGGCAGGTCACCGAACAGCGGCGTGGCCCGCAGGGCGTCGATGGACATCGGCCTACAGCTCCGCGAGGTATTGGTGGACGAGCGACACGGCCATCGATCCCTCGCCGACCGCGCTGGCGATGCGCTTGATGGACCGATGCCGAACGTCCCCAACGGCGAACACGCCGGGCATGCTCGCCTCCAGCAGGAGCGGCGGACGGTCCCAGCTCCAGCCGGCCAGTGGCCGGCCATCGGTCAGGAGGTCGTTTCCGGTCAGGACGAAGCCCGCGGCGTCCCGTTGCACGGCTCCCTCCAGCCAGTCGGTACGCGGCCGCTGTCCGATGAAGACGAAGGCGGCTGCCAGCTCCAGTGTGAGCTCCCCCTCCGCCGTTGCCAACGTGGCATGCTGCAGGTGGCCGTCGCCGGCGACGGCGGTGGCCTTGCTCCGAACGTGGAGCTCGATGTTCTCGACGGCGGCGATCTGGTCGACCAGGTAGCGGCTCATGGTCTCATCGATGCCGTCGCCGCGGACCACCAGGTGCACGCGGCGGGCGAAGCGGGCGAGATGGACGGCCGCCTGCCCGGCCGAGTTGCCGGCGCCGACTACCGCGACCTCGGTGTCGCGATACAGCGCGGCCTCGGTCGTCGCCGCGCCGTAATAGATTCCCGCCCCCGCCAGCTCCCGGGCTCCGGGGACATCCAGCTGACGATAGGCGACGCCGGTGGCGATCACGACCGCCTGGCAGGCGAGCTCGCCCTCATCGGCGAGGACGACGGTCCGATACGGGTCGTCACGCCGAAGCGTGGAGACCTCCCGCGGCGACAGGATCTCCGCGCCCAGGCGGCGTGCCTGGGTCAACGCCCGGCGAGCCAGGTCGCCGCCGGTCAGGCCCGAAGGAAAGCCGAGGTAATTCTCGATGCGGCTGGTGGTTCCCGCCTGACCACCCGGCGCTTCGCGCTCAACCAGCACCGTCTTGAGCCCCTCGCTCGCGCCGTAGACCGCGGCCGCCAGGCCGGCCGGACCGCCGCCCACGATGACGAGGTCGTAGAACGGCAGGGCGGCCCGGGTGCGCAGGCCGACGGCTTCGGCGATCTGGCGAGTCGTTGGATCGCGCAGCGCGCTGCCGTCGGGCAGGACCACGATCGCCTGCGCCGCGTCCACAGCGACGCCAGCATCGGCTCCGGCGAGGGAGGCTGCCAGGCGGCGGCCATCCTCATCGGTCTCTGGGTCGAGCCAGGTGTACGGCACCTGGTTGCGGGTCAGGTAGTCGCGGATGTCGTGGCCGCGCGGCGCCCATCGGCCCGCCAGCAGGCGTAGCCCCTCGAAGGCTGGGCGAAACGTGGCGGTCCAGTCCTCGAGCAGGTCGTCCAGGACCGGGTAGAGCCGCTCCTCTGGTGGATCCCAGGGCTTGAGCAGGTACTGGTCCAGGCTGATCTCGTTGATGGCGCGGATCGCGACATCGGTGTCGGCGTAGGCGGTGAGCAGGACGCGCTTGGCATCCGGCTGGAGGGGAATGGCCTCGCGCAGCAGCTCGATGCCGGTCATGACGGGCATCCGCTGGTCCACCACGAAGAGCGCCACCGCGTCACCACGCCGCGTCAGCTCGCGCGTCGTCTCCAGCGCGGATGCCCCCGAATCGGCGGCCAGGATGCGATAGTCGGCACCGTAACGCGCGCGCAGGTCGCGCTCGACAGCACGCATGACGGGAAGGTCGTCATCGACGGCCAGGATCGCCGGCTTGGCCACGCCCGCAGTGTAGGGCCCTATGGGCAGGATCGCGGCGCTAGGCTTCCTCGCATGGCTTTCGATGGACCGATGCCGTCGCACCGCCTTCTCCTGACCGGACACGGGCGGCTCTGCATGGCCTGGCCGATGACCTGGAAGCGACCCGCGACCCTCTCGCCGTGGGCGGTTGGCGTCGAGGACGATCGCATCAGCTGGGTCGGCTCCCCGGAGAACGCCGCGGCGGCACCGTCCGCTGCCAAGCGGATCGACCTCGGCGATGCGCTCGTCACGCCGGGCCTGGTTGACAGCCACACGCATCCGATCTTTGCCGGCGACCGTTCCGACGAGGCGGCCGCCCGCCTCGAGGGCGTGGCATACAGCGGCGGAGGAATCCTGCGCACGACTGCGGCTACTCGGGCAGCCGACGACGCCGCGCTGGAGGCGCTCGTCGAGCATCGGCTGCAGGGCGCGCTGGCCGCGGGCACCACCACTGTCGAGTGCAAGTCCGGGTACGGGCTGTCGCTCGCCGAGGAGCTGCGGCAGTTGAGGCTGCTGCGCCGCGTCTCAGCGCGGGTGCCGGTGCGCGTGGTACCGACCTTCCTCGGCGCCCATGCCGTTCCCCCCGAGGCCGCCTCCGCCGGAGAGTACGCCAGACACGTCGCCGCGGAGATGATCCCCGCGGTAGCCGGGGAGGAGCTGGCTGCCTTCGTGGATGTCTTCGTCGAGCGCGGCTTCTTCTCGGTTCCGGATGCGCGCCGCGTCCTGGAGGCGGCACGCACCAGCAGCCTCGGGCTGAAGCTGCACGCCGAGCAGATGTCACGCACGCACGCGACCGAGCTCGGCATCCGCCTGGGGGTGACCTCGGTCGACCACCTCGAGCAGCTCGACGCCGCCGGTGTCGGAACGCTGGCCGCGTCCACGGTCATCGCGACGCTCCTGCCCGGTCCGGCGCTCGTGATGCGCGATCGGCTGCCGCCGGCGCGTGCGCTGCTCGATGCCGGGGCGAGGGTGGCGCTCGCATCCGACGCGAATGCTGGGACTTTCGGTGCCTTCGGCGCGATGCCCATGGTGATCGGACTCGGCGCGACGCTCTTGGGCATGACCATTGGCGAGGCCCTGGCGGCCGCCACCGCCGGAGGGGCCGCGGCCATTGGAAAGGACGACCTCGGGGTCGTCCGAGCCGGCGCCCACGCCGATCTCGTGGCCTGGGATGCGGAGCACGAGGGCGCCTTTGCCCTGCGCATGGGGGATGTGCGACCGCTCCGGATCTGGATCGGCGGGACCGAGGTCGGTCTCACTCGGTAGTGCGCGCTACGCCATAGCCAAGCTGGCAGGCCACGTGCCAGTGCCCTGGGCATGAACCGCCTCATGGCCGGCGCGTTGAGCGGCGCCATCGCCACCGTTCCGATGTCCGCGCTGATGCTCATCTGGCGCGCGCTGTCCCCGACCGGCGAGCTGCCGCCGCGGCGTATCACGCGCCGCGTCCTGCGTCAGACAAAGCTCCATGACGACGCCGATCCGACCGCTGTGGCGACGATCGCGCACTTCGCCTTCGGCGCCGTATCGGGCGTGGCGTACGCGATGCTGCGCGGGCTGCTCCCACGCGGCGTACCCGCGCTGGCGTCCGGAACCGTGGCCGGGATGGGGATCTGGGGCGCGAGCTACGTCGGCTGGATTCCGGCCCTCAAGTTTCTTCCCCCGCCGGATCGCGACCGCCCGGCGCGCCAACGCATGATGGTTGCCGCGCACGTAGTCTTCGGCGCCGCCATGGGCCTGCTGGTCGCCCGGCTCACCGCTCGTTCGCAGAGCTAGCGAGCCGCTTCAGCATCGTCTCCGGTAGGACGATCCACTTCCCTCCAACCGGAACTCCTCGCTTCAGCAATATGGTTACTGGTACGCGTCAGACAGCTCACCGTAGGCCGGAATTGCGCAGTTGAATCTATGTAAATCTGGACTTGACTTGACGAAGAGGCCGCATCTGTCGCGTTGCAGCAATTCCATGACTAGGAAAGAGGAAACGGGCGGGCGCCGGTGGATCGGGAGTGGATCGCGCCATCAACTCGACTCACGCAGCAGTTCCGGCGAATGCTGCCGCCGAGCGAGCGCGGTGTGAGCGTCGCCACACTCCGCATCCGGCATCATGAGCCCGACCCCGTGGAGGATCGAATGGATCGCTTTGACATCGTGGTCATCGGCGCAGGTGCGTCCGGCGAGGCGGCCGCGCACTACGCCCGATCGAAGGGCGCTTCGGTGGCCGTGCTCGACCGCGCCCTGTTCGGCGGATCGTGCCCCTTCTGGGCGTGCATGCCTTCGAAGGCGCTGCTGCACGCCGCCGCGGTGCACCACGCGGGCGGCGATTATTCATGGTCGAAGGCCTCGGACTTCCGCGATTACATGATCAACCGCGAAGGGACGAATGAGCCCGATGACTCCGGCCACGTCAGCTCCCTCGAGAGCGCTGGAGCGACCGTGATCCGCGGCGAGGCCGCGTTCGCGGCACCCGGCCACTTGCGCGTGGGCGACCGTGAGCTGCAGGCCGGGGCAGTGATCCTGGCCATCGGCTCGGTCAGTCGCGTGCCGGATCTGCCCGGCCTGGCCGGGGCAGGAGCCTGGACGAACCGCGAGGGCACCGGCACCCGTGAACTGCCCCGATCGCTGGCCATCTTGGGGGGCGGCCCGACCGGCGTGGAGCTGGCGCAGGTCTACGCGCGCTACGGTGTCCCCACCACCCTCATCCACCCGGGCGACCGCGTCCACGACCGCGAGCATCCGCGATCGTCGGAGCTGCTCGGGGAAGGCCTGCGCCGGGACGGCGTGACGCTTCGACTGGGCCTGCGGGCGCAGCGAGTCAGTTCCGGCGAGGGCGCGGACGGCGTCCACGCGGTCGAGCTGTCAGATGGCTCGAGGCTGGACGCGCACGCCATCCTGCTGGCGATCGGCCGCGACCTGCCGTTGCAGGCGCTGAACCTCGGCGCCATCGGCGTCACGCCGGAGAACGGTCGACTGAAGCCGGACGACCGGCTGCGGATCGCCGAGAACGTGTACGTCGCCGGCGACGTGGCGGGTCCAGAGCTCCATACCCACCTGGGTCACTATCAGGGCGAAGCGGCGGCACGGATCGCGCTGGGCGACGATTATCGGCCCAACCACGACGCCATCCCGCGCGCGACCTACACCGATCCCGAGACGGCATCGGTCGGCCTGCTGCTCGAGCAGGCGCGGGAGCGGGGGATCGATGCGGCCGAGTACACCGTCGAGATCGGGACGAGCGCGAAGGGCTACGTGGCCGAGGCGCGGGGCCACGTCACGATCGTCGTCGACCGCGGCGAGCGCAAGCTGGTGGGCGCCTTCATGGCCGGACCGGCCGTGTCCGAAGCGATCCACGAATGCGTCCTCGCCATCCGCGCCGCTGTGCCGCTCGGGACGTTGGCCGACACCATCCACGCCTTCCCCACGGTTGCGCGTGTTCTCGGCACGGCGTTCGTCAACGCCGAGCGCGACATGGCCTGAGCGGGCAAGGCGCAGGTGACGGCAATGCCCGTGCGGTGCAACTTATCGGTGCTGGCCGCCGCTCGATGGGCAGGCTGCCTCGGTCAATGTGTTGCCACCGCGGCACTCATGCGAGCTGCCGGCCCGCATCGGTGGCCCGCGCTCGTATAAGTTGCAGGAGCGGGGCATAAGCACGAGCTGACCGGCGGGAACCTGCCCTTGGCCCCGGGCGAGGGCTGACCGCCCCCAGCCGCGGCGCGTGCGGGGTCGCTCGGCGCCGAGGCCTCAACGTGGGACGCCACGTACGATGCGCCGATGACGTCCGAGGCCCTGCTGCTAGCCGGGCTCTTCCTGGTGGCCGCGCTCCTCTATTCGAGCGTCGGCCACGCAGGCGCGTCCGCGTATCTGGCGGCGATGGCGCTGCTCGCCACCACGCAGGAGGTCATGCGTCCGACGGCCCTGGTGCTCAATCTGTTCGTGGCGACCATCGTGGTCGTGCGCTTCGCTCGGGCCGGCCACCTGGAGGTGCGCCAGCTCGTACCGCTCGTCATCGGCTCGGCGCCGCTGGCCTTCCTGGGCGGCACCATCGAGCTGCCGGGAGAGATCTATCGGCCGCTCGTGGCGCTCGCGCTCCTCGCCGGCGCTTGGAGGCTCTTCACGGGCGTCACCGGCAGCGATCGCGAGGATCGCGCACGCCCGGGCGTGCCCTGGCCGGCGGGCATCGTCTCCGGCGCCGGGATCGGTCTGCTGGCCGGCCTGACCGGCACGGGCGGGGGGATTTTCCTCACGCCGATGCTGGTGCTTGCCGGCTGGGCCGGCGCGCGCCAGGCGGCCGCGCTGTCGGGCGCGTTCATCCTGGTGAACTCGATCGCGGGACTCGGAGGCCTGGCGGTCGACGGACTGAGCCTGCCGCCGCCGCTGCCGATCTGGATCGCCGCCGTCGCCACGGGCGGCCTGATCGGCTCATGGTTGGGCGCCAGCCGGTTCAGCATCCTCTCGCTTCGCCGCGTGCTCGCGCTCGTGCTGGTCCTGGCAGCGGGCAAGCTCGTATTCTTCCCCTGACCGATCAGAACGGGCCCCCGGCTTGGCCACGCATCGTACGATGGGACCGATGACCGCCACGGCATCAGCATCGGTCCACGGCAGCGAGCTCCTGCGTCTGGTCGGCGGCGAGACCGAGGTCCCGCTCGTGACCGGCGGGACGCGGCGCTACGTCAACCTCGACTACGCCGCCTCGGCGCCCGCGCTCACCGCGGTACACCATGCCGTCGACGAGCTCCTCGGCTGGTACTCGAGCGTCCATCGCGGCGCGGGCTTCAAGTCGCGTGCCTCGACGGCAGCGTACGAAGGAGCCCGCGAGTCGATCCGGCGCTTCGTCAACGCCCGCGACGACGACGCGGTGATCATCACTCGCAACACGACCGACTCGATCAACCTGCTGGCCGGCACGCTGCCCGAGGGGACGCACGTCGTCTGCTTCGCGGGCGAGCACCACGCCAACCTGCTGCCCTGGAAACGGATCGGCGTGCGCTATCTGCCCGTGCCGGAGACGCCGGACGAGATGCTCGCGTCGCTCGAGGAGACGCTGCGGGACCTGCCACACTGCGAGGACCCGCACCTGGTCGCCGTGACGGGGGCGAGCAACGTGACCGGCGAGATCTGGCCGCTGGCGGAGATCGCGCGCACGACGCACGAGCATGGGGCGCGGCTGCTCGTGGATGCGGCGCAGCTGGCGCCCCATGCGCCGATCGACATGGCCGGCGACGGCATCGACTACCTCGCTCTCTCCGGGCACAAGCTGTACGCACCGTATGGGGCGGGCGCACTCATCGGCGAGCGCGACTGGCTCTCGGCCGGCGACCCGTTCCTGCGCGGCGGCGGCGCCGTGAAGCTCGTCACTGTCACCGAAACGGTGTGGGCCGACCTGCCCGACCGCCAGGAGGCCGGATCGCCCAACGTTGTCGGCGCGGTGGCCCTGGGGATGGCGGCCGACACGCTTGCACAGGCCGGGATGTCCACGGTGGCGGCCGAAGAGCGCGAGCTCCTCCGTTATGCCCGCGAACGGCTGGCGAGCATCACTGGCTTCGAGCACTACCGGGTCTGGGCTGCCGATCATCCAAGGGTCGGCCTGCTGACCTTCAACCTCGGAGAGACTCCGTACGACCTCCTGGCGGCCGTCCTCTCCGCTGAGCATGGCATCGGGATCCGCCACGGCTGCTTCTGCGCCCACCCGCTGATGATGCGGTTGCTCCAGGTTGATGACCCGGAGGCCGACCGCCTCATCGCTGCCACGAAGCAGGGGGGTCATCCGCGGCTGCCCGGGGCAGCTCGCATGAGCCTCGGAATCGGCTCCACGAAGGCCGATATCGACGCCCTAGCCGATGCGCTGAGCGCCATCGCGGCCGAGGGCCCGCAATGGACCTACCGCGTCTCGGACGCGACGGCCGAATATGAGCCCGACCCCGACCCGCGGCCGCTCCCCTCGCTGCCGATGCGCCTGGTGGAGCATCCCCACGGCCACGGCGAGTCGGCGTGACGCGGCGACCGGGCCTGGCCGCTGCCTGTGATACGCGGTTGATACGCGGTGTTTCGCGTACCGTATGAGTGACATGAAGCTCACGGCGGCGCCGAAGCACGGTCGCGCACGGGTTGCCTTCTGGGCGCTCGCCGGAGTCGCGCTGCTGGTCAGCCACGACCTGGTCTGGCTCGCGCAGATCGGTCCGGGGGAGGAGCTCATCCGGACGCTTCGCCATGCCGGTCACGGGTACTGGGGGCTCGCCAGCATGGCACTGGCCCTCATCGGTCTTGGAGTCGCCATCGGTGTCGTGCTCCGCGTTCGATCACTGCGGCGCAGGGCCGACGAGCTGCAAGCGCGGGCGGCCTCGATCAGGCCGCGGCCCTATCTCGCGCGGGCGCTGGCCGCCTGGGTCCGGCTGCTCGGCGTCGTCGCCATCGGCTTCGTCATCCAAGAGAATGTCGAGCACTTCTTCAGCCACAGCCACGTGCCCGGGCTTGGCGCGCTGCTGGGTCCCGAGTACCCGCTCGCGCTGCCGGTCATCGCCGGGATCACCGCCTTCGCCGCGCTGCTGGCGGCGGCTGTCGGCAGCGTGGAGCGCGAGCTGCTCGCCACGATTACGGCGGCCATCAGGCGACGGATTCTTCGTCCGCCCCGGCGCGCCCTTCGTCCGCCCCGGCGCGCGGAGCGCCGCCCGATCTCACCCCTCGCAGCCGCCTGGGCCGGCCGCGCCCCTCCTCGACTGCTGATCAGGCACAGCTGAGCTTCAGTCCCGGGCGCCCGTCGCGCCCGACCAGCGAGGAGAGTGGAATCACCATGATCATGCGTATGGGACGCGTTGCCATCCTCGGCGCCGTGCTGACGGTGGCCGTCGGCACGGGCGTCGCGCTGGCCCACGAGACACGTGAGGTCGGCGAGTTCACCGTCGTTGTCGGATTCATCGACGAGCCGGTCTACAGCGGCCAGAAGAGCGGCCTGGAGCTCCGGGTCTCGCGCGGCGAGGAGCCGGTGGAGGGCGTCGAGGAGACGCTCCAGGCCGAGGTCCTGTTCGATGGAGAGCAGCGCGATCTGCCGCTCTCGCCGAGCTTCGGCGAGCCCGGTGCGTACCGCTCGGTCTTCTTTCCGACCGCTGCCGGCCCGTACACGTTCCACATCTTCGGCGAGATCGAGGGCCAGCCGTTCGACGAGTCGTTCACGTCAGGCCCCGACACCTTCAGCGAGGTCCAGGACGTGACCGGCGGACAGTTTCCGGTCGTGTTCCCGGCCACCGGCGACCTCGCGCGCGACGCGGAGACCGGAGCCGCGGCCGCCGGCACGGCCACGATCGCGCTCGTGCTGGGC
>JBOGTC010000017.1:0-6352 GCA_050692055.1 Candidatus Limnocylindria bacterium
GCGCAGACGCGCGAGCGTGAGGCCGGCGCGGGCGCGGCTACGACTCCGGCGGGCGACCTGGCGCAGACGCGTGAGCGTGAGGCCGGCGCGGCCTCGCAGACGGGGGAGGAAGAGGAGCCGCAGCCGCGCGGCCTCACACCACGGTAGGAGCTGTGAGCAACGGACCTCAGTGAGCGGTAACCAGCCTGGCACCCTGCGGCCCAGCATCCTGGAAGCCTTCTCCACGGATAGCTGGGCCGTCAACTCGATTCTCGCCCCCGACGCCCGAACCTCGCTGCGGGCCGCCTTCCCCCAGTCGCGAACGCACGACTGGCCGAGCAGGACCACGGTGGGCCGGACCCTGACGGCGACCTTCGAGCGACCTACAGGCGGGTCAGCGACGACGTAGAGCGAGCGGCGCGCGGCTTCGTGGGATTCGTGCCCGGTCTGGGCCGGGCGCCATACTACTCGACGGTCTCGGGCGCGTCATCCCGCGCTGGCATCGCCTGTGCTGAGGGGTAGTGTGCGCAATGCGGCTCAAAATGTGATCCAGCACGAGGAGTATCGAGATGTACATCGGAGGCGGAATCATCGGCTTGATCCTGCTGATCCTGCTGATCCTGCTGCTCACCGGCAACCTGTAGGCTCCATTCCGGACATAGACGAAGGCCCCCGCCGAAGCGGGGGCCTTCATTGCTGCCGGATTCGCTAATCACAAGGGCATCTTTCACGCACGGTTTCCCGCACTACCCTTACCCAAACCTACCCATGACCTTGCGATCAGTGGTGAATCGCTGTGCGAACAGCGCCCTCAGGATAGACCGTCTGTTCTCTTTAGACAAGGGTTTTCGGGGTTTAGATTCCTTTATATTACGAAGCGCTCTTGGGACCGATGCGGCTGCGTGAGCTTGAGATTGGCCGTTGCACGAGGTGAAGGTAACAGGGAAGAAGAGGCCGATAAGGCCCCCTTCTTCACCGCCGCTCTCACCGGATGCAACGGACGGGGAAGATGAGGTCCGAACCGAGCGCTTCTTCCCCGTTATCTCCACCTCATGCAATGAAGCCACACTAAGGCCATCAGGAGGGCCGCGACGGGGCGGCGCTAACAGCGCGTCAGCTCTCCTCGGCGGCGGCCTCGATGACGACAGACTCGATGATCACCGGATCCACGGGAACACCGATCTGCGGGTCACCCACCGGCACGGCGCCGATCTGGTCGACGACCTCGGTCCCCTCCACCACGCGGCCGAAGATCGTGTAGGTGCGGGTGAGCGCGTCGTTCAGGTCGGCGAGGTTGATGAAGAACTGGCTCCCGTTGGTGCGGGTGTCGTTCGCCATCGACAGCGCGTACGGGTCGTAGCCGAGGTCATCGGCCGGCGCCTCGATCTCGAACTCGTAGCCGGGACCGCCGGTCCCTAGACCCTCGAAGTCGCCGCGATTGTCTCTCGTCTGCGGATCACCGGCCTGGACGACGAAGCCGTCGAGGACTCGATGGAACGCGATCTGGTCGTAGAAGCCGCAGCGAGCCAGCGCCACGAAGTTGGCGGTCGCGATCGGCGCGGCCTCGCCGTAGAGCTCCAGGGTGAACGTGCCCTCGACAGCGCCGCTGACGGTGACAACGGCCTGCGCGGCATCGGCCAGCTCGGCCTGGGCCCCGACGTCGGTCGGCGGGCCGGTGGGGCAGTCGCGACTCGGTTCCGGCGTCGGATCGGCCCCGCATGCGGCAAGGCCGCCGGCGAAGGCGAGGCCGATGAGCAGCGCGCGCCCCCTCATCGGTCCTGGAGCTCGAACAGGCGGCGGGCGTAGCTGACCGGCATCGTCCCGCCGTACAGCAGCGTGTCGTGGAAGGCCTTCAGGCTGAAGGCCCGGCCCTGGCCTGCCGCCACCTCCGCCTTGAGCCGTTCGATCATGTGGCGGCCGAACAGGTACGACAGCTGGTAGGTGGGCGTGGAGGTGTAGCGCTTGACCTCGGCCAGCGCGGCAGGGCGCTCGAAGCCGGTCTCGGCGACCAGGCGGTCGACCGCCTCGTCGAAGCCGATGAGCCCGCGATGCAGCTGGACGTCGAGGATGATCCGCGTCGCGCGCCAGATGGCGTCGTTGTGGACGACGTACCAGCCCTTGGGCGTGGCGTCGAAGCCGGCCTCCTTCATCATCCGCTCGCAGTAGAAGGCCCAGCCCTCCGCGAACTCCGGTGCGCCCGAGAAGAGCCGCACCAGGCTCGGGTTGGTGACCGCGGCCGACAGCTGGAGATGGTGCCCGGGATACGCCTCGTGGACTGACGTGTTGCTGATAGACGACCGGTTGTGCTCCCGCATCATCTCCGGCGTCCCGGGCGGCGTGACGATATAGGTACCGACCGGCGTGGCGTCGAACTTGGCCGGCTCGTAGTAGGCGGCGAAGGGGATGAGATGCCGGATGAACGACGGCGTCTCCATCACCGACAGGTGATCCTCGGCCGGCGGCGTCGCCAGGTCCATCTCCACCACGAACGCTCGCGCCCGGTCCATCGATTCGCGGTATTCGCTGAGCGACTCGGCGAAGGTGGGGGCGTGATCGTTCTTCACGAGGTCCGCCACCTCCTCGAGCGAGGCGGACGGGTCGATCTCGCGCGCGATCTCGTCGCGGGCCTGCTTCTCGGAGGCCAGCAGCTCCTCGCCCACGGCCAGGATCTCGTCGCCGGAGGCCTCGAGCTCGCGCAGGCGGACCATCTCCTCGAACCGATCCGGCCCGGCCTGCCATGCCCCGTTGGAGCGCGGCATGACGTCGTCGCGCAGCCACGACGCATGGTCGGCCAGCGCGGCCTTGGTGGCCTCCGTCGCCTTCTCCAGTCGCCCCGTCAGGGCCGCGTCGCCGCCCTCGGCGCGTGCTGCGGCCACGATCGTGTCGAGGAAGCCCGGCAACGACTCGGTGCTCTCCAGGTCGATCTCGGTCCACAGCCGGACCGGGTGGGACACGCGCTCCCGGGTCTCGGCGATGAAGCTCGGCGCCGCCTCAAGCCGGGCGGCGATGCTCGCGAGCCGGGCGGCGAGCGGCGCGAAGTCGCGGGTGAAGAGCGGGAAGAGCGCCTCGCCGACATGCTCAGCGGCGCCGCTTGAGCCGGTCCAGGAGCGATACTCGGTCAGCCAGAAGAGCGACAGCCGCCCCTGGTGAATGGCGAGGTCACGGTCGAGCGCCCGCTCGGGGGACAGGTCGGAGGGATCGAAGCGCTCCATCTCCGCGACCGTGGTGCGGTGGAGCTCGATCTCGCGCTCGACATGCTCGCGCGTCCCCGGCGAGAGCTCGGCATCGTGATCGTGGATGCCCAGGAATGTCGCGATCTCCGGGCTGATCGCCAGGCGGTCCCGGAACCAGCGATCGACCGTGCGGTCGAACCGCGCATCGGCGTCTGAGGTCATGGTGGTCATGCAGCGAGTCCTCTCGTAACGCGAACGGCCCGGCGTTCCCCGGGGAGCGCGCGGGCAGGATCTGACGTGCGGGCGGGTGGCGCGCCCATTCAGCTCGGTGGGCCGAGGGCGCGCTGCAGGAAGCCTAGCACCCACGACGCGTACTCTTCCTCGCAGGTCGTGTACGACGCCCCGTGGCCGGCCGCCAGGCACACCTGGAGCTCGGCGGACGAGCCTGCCGCCTCGGCCGCGGCGAGCAGGTCCTCCGCATCGGTCTCGCCAATCGAGTCGTCCTCGCCCCCGTCGACGAGCAGGACTGCCCTGCCATCCAGGCGCTCCACCGACTGGATCGGGTCGGCGGCGGTCACGTCGATGCCGGTGCGGATCAGCGCGCCCATCAGGATGGCCCACGAGCCCGGCAGCGACAGCGGATAGCCCGCACGCTCCATCCGCTTCTGCGCCGCGTTCGCCAGCGTGGCGTGCGTGGACTCCAGGATCAGCGCATCCACCCGGCTGTCCCGCGACGCCTGGGCGGCGGCGGTCGCGCCGCCCATCGAGACGCCGAGCACCGCGATGCGGTCCGGCCCCTTGGTCGCCACCAGCCAGTCGACCACCGCCAGCAGGTCCTCCTGTTCCGTGACGCCCACAGTCGTCAGGGCCGGCCCGCTCTGCCCGTGGTTGCGGTAGTCGAAGGCGACCACGTTGTAGCTGGCGTGCAGGACGGCGGCGCGCTCGAGCATGTTGCTCTTGTTACTTCCCCAGCCGTGGCTGAGGACGACGGTCGGGCCGGTGGGGCCGATGTCGGCCGCGGCAGGGATGTACCACCCGGCGATCGGCACCCCATCGGAGGCGATCAGCGCGTCGCCGGCGGGCGTGCCCTGCGCCTCGCAGGCGGTCGGGTCGGGAGCGCGCGCCAGCTCGTCGTCGGCGGCGGCATCGTAGTTGATGGCCTCGTAGGCCCAGCCCATGACGATGGGCGTGCGGCAGTCGGCGGACGGTCCCGGCGGATGGGTCAGCTGGCGGGAGCCCTCGAAGCCCACGTAGCCGAGGTACGTGGTGAGGATGACGAGCAGCGCGGCGAAGGCGAAGCTGACCCAGCCTCCGACGCGGGCTCGGCGCTCGGACCGCGGATCAGGCGGCAGCTCGTAGGGCATCCGTGGGCCCGAGTATACGGTCGCGTGCGGCCGCGACAGCGCTCGGCGTACAATCGGCGGCCGTGACCACCAGACGCGTCTCCCGCGGCGTGACCGCGACCTCCGCCCGTCCGCGCGCGCAGCACTCGATCGCGCCCGCGCACCTGGGCGAGGCGGCCAGCGTCGCGCTGCTGACCCTGGCCGTGCTGGGGATCGCGCTCGTCATCACCGGCATCGGGGTGGTCGCCATGGGGCTGACCATCGGCTCGCGCTATGCCGGGGTCGAGCCGCCGCCGGACATGGCCGGCCTCGGGCTCGGGCCGACGCTCGGCGGGTTCGGGCTGATCGCCCTCGGCATCGGCCTCGTCGCCGGTTCCATCGCCGTCCTGTCCGAGGTATCCCGGGCCCGATTCGTGACCGGAGCGCTGGCCTCGCTGTCCGCGATCCTTGCGGCCGGCGGCGCCGTGCTGGCCATGGCCAGCATCCCGCCCGATCCGATCGTGGCGGTGGCGCTGACGCTGCTCACCCTTGCATTCGGCGTCTCGGCCATCCTCATGCTGCGCCGCGCCGCCCGCTAGGCCGGGCTGGAGCGGGGCTGAGTATATACGTATATACTCCGTGCCCTGACCGGTGGAGCAGCCTCGTCCGTCGCGGCTTACCGTGGCAATGACCTACCTCGGGATCGCGGCGGCCGTCTGGTCGGCAGCCGGCATCGGGGGCATCGTGCTCGGCCTCACGTCCGGCCCGTGGCTGCTCGCGCAGCTGCCGGCGCTGGTGATCGATGCCGCGGCGCTCGGAGGGGCCACGACCGCCATCGGCGTGGGACTTCTCCTCCTCGGCCTGACCCACCTGGGAGTCCTGGTGGCTATGCGGGCGGAGCTGCCGAGAGCGCTCAGTGGCGCACTTCTGCTTTCGGCGTCGATGGCCGTGGTCCTTCTGGCGCTGGCCGCCGCCGCGGCGACGAGCGCGATCCGCACGCCGGCATCGGCGGCTATTCTGCTGGCTGCCGCCCTGGCGGTGGCGCTAGGCGCGGCCGGCTATGGCCGGGTGGCGGGCGGCCTCATCGGCCAGATCCGGGCCGGAGGCCGTGCCTGAAGGAACCCGGGCCCGATGCTATACTCCGCCACCGCGTCACTTCCCGCGGGCCCGTGGTGTAGTGGCCCAACATGCCAGCCTGTCACGCTGGAGATCGCCGGTTCGAATCCGGTCGGGCCCGCCACCAAGCGCTTGGTTGCCAAGCGAGCGAGGTCGTCCCCCCGGGCGCGCCCAGCCCGCGTTGGGTGAGGCACGAAGCTACCGCTCCGCACCGGGCTCGATGAGCCCGCTCTCGTACGCCACGATCACCGCCTGCGCGCGGTCGCGCAGCGCGAGCTTTGAGAAGATGCGCCCGACGTGGGTTTTGACCGTGCTCTCGCCCAGGACGAGGCGCTCGGCGATCTCGGCATTGCTGAGCCCGCGGGCGACGAACTCCAGGATCTGGCGTTCCCGATCGGTGAGGTCGGCGAGGTCGTCGGCCGTCGCGTCGAGCGCGGGGCGCTTGAGGTGACGCTCCACCAGACGGCGCGTCACGGCCGGCGCGAGCAGCGTCTCGCCGGCGGCGACGGTGCGGATGGCGGCCAGCAGCTGGTAGCGAGGCGCGTCCTTCAGCAGGAAGCCACTGGCCCCGGCACGGAGCGCCTCGTAGACGTAGGCGTCCACGTCGTAGGTGGTCAGCACCAGGATGCGGGCGCCGATGTCGGGTCTCCGCGTCAGCTCGCGGGTAGCGTCGATGCCGTCCAGATCTGGCATTCGCACGTCCATGACGATGACGTCTGGGCGCAGCTGGCGGGCGAGGCGCACCGCCTCGCGGCCCGAGGC
>JBOGTC010000018.1:0-31182 GCA_050692055.1 Candidatus Limnocylindria bacterium
GCCGCCACCCGCGGCCGAGAACGTGCCGCGCCCGAGGTCCACCTCGGTCCCGCCTTCGTAGCGCGCTTCTCCCACCCGCTCCCGCGCGGCGTCGAGCCGCCGGCCAACAGGCCGCGGTACGGGCACCGGCGCCAGGTCGGGCAGCGACACCGGGCGCAGCGTCTCGCGCACTCGGCGCGTGGGCGAGCGGTAGCCGCCGGGCAGCCACTCGGCGGCATCGTCGGTACCGCGCGGCCATTCGCCGCCGCGACGGAAGGGTGCCGCCGAGCGCTCCGCCGCCAGCAGCTCCTCCGGCAGCTCGGCCAGGAAGCGGCTCGCCTCGGCCTGGGCCCCCACGCCGTAGGTGGAGCGGTGATGCGCATGCACCAGGTAGAGCCGATCCTTGGCGCGCGTCATGCCCACGTACGCCAGGCGTCGCTCCTCCTCCAGCTCCCGCTCATCCTCCAGGGCTCGACGGTGCGGCAGCAGCCCCTCCTCGAGCCCCACGATGAAGACGACCGGGAACTCGAGACCCTTGGCGGCATGGAGCGTGATGAGCGTCACCCGATCCGGCACGTCCTCGAGCTCATCCTGGTCGCTGACCAGCGCGACCTCCTCCAGGAAGCGGGCCAGGCCCTCGGGCGCGGCGATCTCATCGAACTCAGCGGCGTGGTTGCGCAGCTCGGTGACGTTGGCCCAGCGCTCCTCGCCCTCGTCAGTGCCGTCCAGGATGGCCGCCTGCAGGCCGCTGCGCTCAGTGGCGGCATCGAAGATGGCGCTCGGCGGCTCGCCCGGCACCATCGCCATCAGCCCGCGCATCAGGTCGGCGAACACCTCGAGCTGTGCGCGCGCCCGCGGCGCCAGGTTCGGGTTCTCTCCCGCCTCGACTACGGCCTGCCACAGGCTCACGTCGCGCGACTCCGACCAGGCGCGCAGCTCCTCGATCGTCTTGGCGCCGATCCCGCGTGCCGGGACGTTGATGATCCGTTCGAGCGCCACTCGATCGGCGGGGTTGCGGGCGAGGCGCACGTAGCCGAGGGCGTCCTTCACCTCGCGCCGCTCATAGAAGCGCGTGCCGCCCACCAGCTGGTACGGAATCCCGAAGCGCATGAACGACTCCTCGATCACGCGACTCTGGGCATTGATTCGGTACGCGATGGCGATGTCGCCGTAGCGCAGCGAGCCGTCCTCGTCGTCGGCGCGCCGGGTGAGCAGGCTGCCCATCGATCGCCGGTTGCCGCCGACGAGCTTCTCGACCTGGCGCGCGACGAACTCCGCCTCCTCGTACTCGTTGTAGGCGTCGAAGAGGGTGATCTGGGTCCCTGAGCCCCTATCGGTCCAGAGCCTCTTCTCCTTGCGGCCGGCATTGCGACTGACGACGGCGTGCGCCGCGTCCAGGATCGTCTGGGTTGATCGGTAGTTCTGCTCCAGCTTTACGATCTTGGCGTCGGGATAGTCGGTTTCGAAATCCAGGATGTTGCGCAGGTCTGCGCCGCGCCAGGAGTAGATGCTCTGGTCGTCGTCGCCCACCACCGCCAGGTTCTTGTGCTTCGCGGCCAGGTGGCGGCAGAGCAGGTACTGGGCGCGGTTGGTGTCCTGGTACTCGTCGACCATGACCTGCTGCCAGCGGCCCTGGTACTTCGCCAGCTCGTCGGGGTGCTGCTCGAACAGGAAGACCGTGCGCATGAGCAGGTCGTCGAAGTCGACGGCGCCATCCTCGGCCAGCTGGCGCTGGTAGGCCTCGTAGACGCGGGCCGCGGTCTCGTCGTAGTAGTTCGCCGCCTGCCGCTTCGCGGTGGCGACATCGGCCAGCTCGTCCTTGCGCTGCCCGATCCACGCCAGCATCCCCGCAGGACTGAAGCGCTTCTCGTCGAGGTCGAGCCTGCGGAGGACGGCTTTGGTCAGCGCCACCTGGTCGGCGCGGTCGTAGATGGTGAAGGACCGATCCAGACCGATGGCGGCGCCGTCGCGCCGCAGAATCCGCGCGCAGATGGCATGGAAGGTGCCGATCGCCGCCTCGCGGGCACCCTCCTCGCCGATGAGCCCTGCGATCCGCCCGCGCATCTCGGTTGCCGCCTTGTTCGTGAAGGTAACGGCCAGGATCTGCCAGGGCTTGTAGCTGGTTGCGATCAGGTAGGCGACGCGATGGGCCAGCACGCGCGTCTTTCCGCTGCCCGCCCCCGCCAGGATGAGCAGCGGCCCGGACAGGTGCGACACCGCCTCCTGCTGCGGCGGGTTGAGGCGGTCGAGGATCTCCTGCGGCGCAAGCCGCGGGCGCGTCGGAGTGGCGGGTTCGGCATCGGGGGGCATCGGTCCGATTGTATCCCGGAGCGACGCGTCCACCGAGCCCGCCGCGGTTGCCCAACCCATCCGATGAAGTTGCCAAACTCCACTGGTATCGGTCTTAGGCGATCCTCGACGTGCAGCCCAGCCACAAAAGCTACAGAAATCTGTGTCGCAGCCCGTCTGTGAAGGCTGCGCGGCCGCGTAAGGCCGTTGTGGTCGGAATATGGCGACTTCCGCCGCTCATCCAGCCCGGCTCGCCAGGGCCCGGGGCGCGCGGACGGCGCGGGCGCCGATGCGCCGTGCTTGTCGCCAGATTCATGCCCCGCTCCGGCGCGGGAGACTAACGCTCGTAGACGGGCTGCACCTCGACCGTGGCGTTCGGCTGCCTGCTGAGCGACGGCCATTCGCTCGCAATCGCGATCGCCTCGTCCATATTCTCCGCCTCGATCACCACGAAGCCGCCCAGGATCTCCTTCGTCTCCACGTACGGTCCGTCGGTCACGACGATGCCCTCGCCCTGACGTCCGGGTCGCAGCGTCTTCACGATCCGGGGAGCATCGAGCTCCTCGCCGCCGCGGACCTTCTCGCGGAACTTCGTGAACCAGGCGCGGTGTCGCTCGACGTCCGCCTCTTGCTCCGCGGCGCTCATCGCCTGCCACGAGGCGGCGTCGTCAGGGTGGACCCAATTGAAGATCACGTAACGCATCGGTCCCTCCAGAGTGGGCGCGCGGGCCGCGCGCTTCGAACCGTACGACGAACCGTTGCGCCAGAGCTCGACAAAGCCCCTGACCCAATCGCGCGCCGCAGCTGCCGGTCGGCACATTCAGCCGAGGAAGCCATGGGAGCCTGGTCCGACCGCCGCGCCGACGACGAGAAGGGCCCCGGCCGAAGCCGGGGCCCTTCGCACCGGTCTGAGACCGGAGGTGGACCTAGAAGTCCATCCCGCCGCCGGGCGGCATGCCCGGCATGGCCTTCTCCTTCTCCGGGAGGTCGGTGACGACCGTTTCCGTGGTCAGGAGCAGGCCCGCAACGCTGGCGGCGTTCTCGAGCGCCGAGCGGGTCACCTTGGCCGGATCGATGACGCCGCCTGCGAACAGGTCGGTGTACTCGCCCTTCAGCGCGTCGTAGCCGTGGCCCGGCTTGAGCTTGCGCACCGCCTCGACGACGACCGAGCCCTCCATGCCAGCGTTGATCGCGATCTGGCGCATCGGCTCCTCAAGCGCGCGGCGCAGGATGTTGACGCCGATCAGCTCGTCGCCGAGCACCTCCACCTTGTCGAGGGCCGGGAGCGCGTGGATGAGCACCGAGCCGCCGCCGGCGACCATGCCCTCCTCTACGCCCGCGCGGGCCGCAGACAGGGCGTCCTCGATGCGGTGCTTCTTCTCCTTGAGCTCGACCTCGGTCGCCGCGCCGACCTTGAGGACGGCCACGCCGCCGGAGAGCTTGGCGAGGCGCTCCTGGAGCTTCTCGCGGTCGAAGTCAGAGGTGGTGTCCTCGACCTGCAGCTTGATCTGGCTGATGCGGGCCTTGATCGCATTCGCGTCGCCCTTGCCCTCGACGATGGTCGTCGAGTCCTTGTTGGCGGTGACGCGGCGGGCCTGGCCGAGATCCTCGATCTGGACGCTGTCGAGCTTGCGGCCGACCTCCTCGCTGATCACGCGTGCGCCGGTCAGCGTGGCGATGTCCTCGAGCATGGCCTTGCGGCGATCCCCGAAGCCGGGGGCCTTCACCGCCAGCACGTTGACCGTGCCGCGCAGCTTGTTCACCACGAGCGTGGCGAGCGCCTCGCCGTCGACGTCCTCGGCCACGATCAGGAGCGGTCGACCCTGCTGCACGACCTTCTCGAGCGTGGGCAGGATGTCGGCCACAGCGCTGATCTTCTTGTCGGTGACGAGGATGAACGGGTTGTCGAGCGTGGCCTCCAGCTTGCCGCCCTCGGTCGACGTGACCATGTACGGGCTGATGTAGCCCCGGTCGAGCTGCATGCCCTCGACGTACTCCTTGTCGAGCTTGAGCCCCTGGCTCTCCTCGACGGTGACCACGCCGTCCTTGCCGACCTTCTCCATCACCTCGGCGATGATCTCGCCGATCTCGTTGTCGCGGGCGCTGATGGCCGCGATGTGCGCGATGTCGTCCTTCGTCTCGACCGGCTTGGAGAGGCGCTTGATCTCCTCGACGATGGCGTCGACGCCCTTCTCGAGGCCGCGCTTCAGGCCCATGGGGCTGGCGCCGGCGGTGACGTTCTTCAGGCCCTCGGTGATGATGGCCTGGGCCAGGACGATGCTCGTCGTGGTGCCGTCACCGGCCACGTCGTTGGTCTTGGTCGCGACCTCCTCGAGCAGCTGGGCCCCCATGTTCTCGTAGGGGTCGTCGAGCTCGATGTCGCGAGCGATGGTGACGCCGTCGTTGGTGATCGTCGGCGCGCCGAATTTCTTGTCCAGGAGGGCGTAGCGACCCTTGGGACCGATGGTCACCTTGACCGCGTCGGCCATCTTGTCGACGCCGCGCTTCAGCGAGCGCCGCGCCTCCTCCTCGAACAGCAGCTGCTTCGCCACGGTTCTGTCATTCCTCCTCGTGTGAATCGCCGCGCCGGCGCGGCGATATCGGTCTGGTTGTGAACTGGCTATTCGATGACGGCCAGGATGTCCTTCTGGGACAGAATCAGAAGCTCGTCCTCGTCGAGCTTGAACTCGGTGCCGGCGTACTTCTGAAAGAGGACCTTCTGGCCGACCTGGACCTCCATCGGCTCGCGTGAGCCGTCGTCCAGGGTTCGACCGGGTCCGGCCGACAGGATCGTGCCCTCCTGGGGGCGCTCCTTGGCCGTGTCGGGGAGGACGATGCCGCTCTTGGTCATCTCCTCGCGAGGGGTGGGCTTGACGACGAGACGGTCGCCCAGGGGCTTGAGCTGGGTCGCCGTGCCGCTGACCGCGGTGGTCATGTGTGCGTGATGCCTCCTTGCATGCGCAGCCGGTGCTGACTGAAGTGCGGACTGGCTCACTCTCGCGGGAGGCCAGCGCCCGGGCCGATGCGACCGAGGGGCTCTGGCACTCAACCAACGAGAGTGCTAATGCGCAAGGTAGCACCCCTGCGCGACGGGTGTCAAGGCTCGCCGGCGAGCAGATGAGGCAGCGAGCAGCAGAAAAGGCGGCGCCGGAAATTCCGGTCGCCGCCTGTGGAGCGAGGGGTGGGATCCTAGGCGCGGTCCACCAGCACCCAGCCAGTGGGCGCGGGCTCCCCGTTCGTATCGCCGTTGGTATCACCATTGCCGTCCGTTCCGCCGTCTGGCGCGCCCGCCGGCGGTGCCAGGAGCAGGAAATACACGAGCGCGGCGATGACGAGGATGGCGATGATGATCCCCAGGATGAAGCCGGTGCTGCTGCTGCCCGGAGGCTCGCCTACCGGCTCAGTCCCTCCGCCTCCCGGAGTGTTCACGTTGACCTGGCCCATTCGGGTCCTCCTGCCGTCGTTGTTGCGGTGTCGTCGGCTCGTGTGAAGCAACCGCCGTGCCAACCACGCCCGCTCGACGATCGAGCGATCGCTCACGTCGAGGCAGGCGCCAGCTGCGCGAACGCGCGGGCCCCGGCCGCGGCGATCTCCTCGGGCGTGCTCTGGCGCAATCGCGCCAGCTCGGCCGCCACCCGCAACACGGTGGCGGGCTCGTTGCGGCGACCGGCCTCCGGGCCCAGGTAGGGCGCATCGGTCTCGGTCAGGATCCGATCGCCGGCGAGCGCCGCGGCGGCCGCACGCGGTCCGTGCGCTGATCGAAAGCTGACGGGCAGCGCGAAGCTGACGAGGAAACCGGCGTCGGCGACACGCATCGCCATTGGCCCGTCGCCTGAGTAGGCGTGCAGCACGCCTCGCGCGCGCCGGCCGCGACCTCCGTCCCAGGCCAGCAGCGCATCGGTGACGGCGTCGTGGGCCTCCCGATCGTGAACGAGCACTGGAAGGTCGAGCCGACCGGCCAGGTCGAGCTGGCGAGCGAACGCCTCGTGCTGGATCGCCGGGGGCGACAGGTTGCGATGGAAGTCGAGACCAATCTCCCCCACCGCAATGCACTGCGGATCGGCGGCCAGCAGCTCGATGCGGGCCCACGCGGCTTCATCGGCGGCCGCCGCGTGATGGGGATGGATCCCCACCGCGGCCAGGACGAGCGGGCCGTGTCGAGCCGCAAGCTCGAGCGCTGCCTCGGACGAGTACAGATCCCAGCCCGGGACGAGGATGCGCGCCACACCGCGATCCCCCGCCCGCTGGAGCACCGCCTCGCGATCCGCGTCGAACTGTTCGTGCTGCAGGTGGCAGTGCGAGTCGACGATGCCGGGCAGCCGTTCCGGCGAGCTCCGGCTCAGGGCGACGATTCCTCCGCCTCCGCGTCCAGCTCCAGGCGCGGGAACACGGGCGCTGCCTGCCCGGTGCGCCGGACGCCGGGCGCGGAGCCCCAGGCGATGAGCCCGTGCAGTCCGGGCCCGCCAGCGCCGCGGTCGTCGTACGGCGGCGGCGTCCCCAGCTGCTCGTGGATCGTGCGAGCCGCACCTGGAGCAACGGGAGCGATCAGGTGACCGAGAAGACGGCAGGCCTCCGCCATGTGGGCCAGCACCTGGCCGACACGCTCCGCCTCGCCGGCCTTATGGAGGGCCCACGGCGCCTGCGACTCCGCGTAGCCGTTGGCGGCGCCCGCAAGGCGCATCATGGCCGCCAGCGCCTCATCGAACTGGAGCCGGCCCATAGCATCGTGATACGCGGCGACCGCGCGGTCGGCCGCATCACGCAGCTCGGCATCGGCCGGGGTCGCGGAGCTGGCGTCGAGCATCGGAACGGCGCCCTCGAGGTAGCGGCCGCTCATGCTCACCGTGCGGTTGACGAGGTTGCCGAGATCATTGGCGAGGTCCGCGTTGTATCGGCGCACCAGGCCCTCGTAGGTGATGTCCGCGTCGCGGTCGAACGGGACCTCGCGCAGCACGACGTAGCGCACGCCGTCGACACCGAACTCGTCCGCCACCGCGTCGGGATCCTCCGTGTTCCCGCGGGTCTTGCTCATCCGCTCCCCGCCGCGATCCAGCATGAAGCCGTGCGCGAAGACCCGCTTCGGGAGCGGAATGCCCGCGCTCATGAGCATGGCCGGCCAGTAGAGGCAGTGGAAGCGGGTGATGTTCTTGCCGATGACGTGCAGGTCCGCCGGCCACCAACGCTCCATGGCGGCGGCGTCGTTCGGGAAGCCCGCCCCGGTCAGGTAGTTGGTGAGGGCGTCGAACCAGACGTAGATGCGATGGCGCTCGTCGCCCGGGAACGGGATGCCCCAGGTCGTCCCCGATCGGCTGATGCTGAAGTCGCGCAGCCCTTCGCGCAGCCAGCCCAGCACCTCGTTGCGGAAGTGCGGTGGCTCGCAGAACGACGGGTTCTCCGCGTACAGCCGCTCGAGGCGCTCCTGGTAGGCGCTGAGGCGGAAGAAGTGGTTCGACTCCTCCAGCCACTGCGGCTGGAGGGTCGGGTGGTCCGGGCAGCGACCGTCCACGAGCTGTTGATCCGTTTTGAACTCGTTGCAGCTGGTACAGAACCAACCGGAATAGACGCCTTCATAGACGTCACCCGCCGCCTGCGCGCGGCGCACCATCTCTGCCGCCGCGACGGCGTGGTCGGGATCGGTGGTGCGGATGAACCGATCGGCGCTGATGCCGAAGCGCTCGAAGGTCGCCTGCCAAGTCGCGGCCCACGGGTCGATCAGCTCGTGCGGATCGATTCCCAGCTCCCGCGCGTCACGCTCGACGTTGGCCGAGTGCTCGTCCATGCCGGTCAGGAAGCGCGTCTCGTCGCCCAGCAGGCGGTGATAGCGGGCGAGTGCATCGGCGCCGATGGCCTCGAACAGCGAGTGGAGCGCCGGCTGCGCGCTGGGATAGAAGATGGCGGTGGTCAGGTAGAAAGCGTCGCGGCCCATTTGGTGCGCTGCCTCGCTCAGTGCTGCCGGCCCTTGGGCCAGTACAGCTCCTTGCGGATCTGCTCGGCCGGGAAGCCCCGGCCCAATGCGCTGTCTTCCACGGCGCTGATCATCTCCGGGTTGCCGCATATATAGATCGTGGCGTTGTCCGGAATCAGGCCAAGGGCGTCGAGCTGAGACTCGAAGATCGCCTCGACCCGTCCGGTGCAGCCGCGCCAGTCGGGGCAGTGCTGTGGCCGGGAAACGGTGCCGACGTAGCGTAGGGGAAAGCCGCCGCCCGCCTGAAGCCCCTCGAGCTGCTCGCGCCAGGCCAGGTCGTAGTCGTAGCTGGCACCGTGCAGCAGCACGACGTCCCGCGACTCGCCGCGGCCGCGCAGCGTCTCGATCATGCTGATGAACGGCGCCAGGCCGGTCCCGGACGCCACGAACACGCAGCGTCGACCGTCGTCCTGGAGCAGGAAGCGTCCCTTGGGTCCCTTGACGTTGATCGCGTCGCCGACCGATCGCTCCCACAGCAGCGGCGTGAAGCCACCGCTCTCCACGAGCCGGATGAAGAACTCGTACTCCTCGAGGTCGTCGGCGGAGGAGGAGACGCTCATCGGCCGCTGTACAAGCTTGCCGGCCGGGCCCATCAGGCCGAGGGTGGCGTACTGGCCGGGCGCGAAGGCGAAGGGCTCCTCGTTGGGCCGCACGCCCACGATGGCGAGGCCTGGTGCGACCTCGTCCCAGCGGCTCAGGCGCGCGTTATAGGGATACTCTTCGCTCATCTGGCCTCGGCATCCGGCCCGCGCGCGGCCCGGTCGGGACGCCGGCGCGGAGTGGCCAGTATAAGGTGCCGCCGGAGCGAGAGGCGGGCGGACAGCATCCTCGGCGGAGAGTGCTGCCCGCCACGTGGACGGCCGCGCGAGATGAGGGGACGGGCAACCGCGCGACCGTTTGCTCAGTGGTGATCCCGCGTGGCTGGCTACATCGCCACGAGCGCCTCGACCGGTTCCTCGGTCGCGCCGTTCGCCGCTGCGGCCGGTGCAGCGGCACCCTCGGCCGCAGGTTCGGGCGCTTCGGTGGCAGCCTGCGCCTCCCGCGCGTAGTCCTTCTTGGCCCGGCCGGAGAGCATCTCCAACGAGGCCACCACGATCTCGGTCTTCCAGTGACGCTTGCCGGCGTCGTCATCCCATTGGCGGGTCTGCAGCCGGCCCTCGATGTCGACCAGCTGCCCCTTCGAGAGGAACTGGCCGCAGATCTCGGCCAGCCGGTCCCACGCCACGCAGGCGTGATACTCGGTCCGCTCGTTGGCGCCGCTGCCGCGGTACTCGTTCGTCGCGATGCTGAACGTCGCGACGTGCTTGCCCGACGGCAGGGACCGCAGCTCCGGGTCGCGGGTCAGCCGTCCGACGAGCATTACCTTGTTCATTGCGATGGCTCCTTCCATCAACGCAGCGCACCGGGGGCGAGCGCGGCCGCTTGATGAGAAGCGTACGCCGGAGGCGCTTACCGGCCGCTTACGCGCGGCTTACCGGAAGGTGGTCAGGAGCCGCGGCGTGATCCTGGGCGCCGGCGCGGATAGAGATGGTCGATCCCGGGGGTGCGCAGGCTCAGCTTGGCCACCGGCGGCACCTGGCGCTTGAACTCCATCTGCGCCACGCGTCGTGCGACCCACTGGACGAGCTCGCGGTCCAGGCCCGCCGCCACACACCGATCCACGGTCCAGCGTCGGTCCACCAGCGCGAAGAGCGACCGGTCGAGGGCATCGTAGGTGCTGCCGAGCTCGGCCTCGTCCGTCTGGCCGGGCCACAGGTCGGCCGATGGGGGCTTGTCGAGGATCTCGGGAGGCACACCCAGATACCGGCCGACCGCGCGCAGCTGCGTCTTGTACAGGTCGCCGATGGGCGCGAAGGCGGCCGCCATGTCGCCATGCAGCGTTCCGTAGCCCAGCAGCGCCTCGGTCTTGTTGCTTGTACCCGCGACGAGGGCGTCGAAGGCCGCCGACCTGTCGTACAGCACGACCATCCGCTGGCGGGCCATCACGTTCCCGCGCCGGACGTTCAGTTCGTTGGGGAGCGGCGCCTCCGGATCGGCGATGAGCGCGAGCATCGGCTCGATCATCGGCGTGATATCGACGCGCTCCGTGCGGCAGCCGAGCGCCTCGACCACGCGCAGCGCATCGGTCTCCGAAGCCTCCGATGACGTTCGGTACGGCATTCGCACCGCGAGCAGGTTGTCCGCGCCGATCGCGCGGGCACACAGGTACGCCACGGTCGCCGAGTCGACGCCGCCCGACAGGCCCACCACGATGCGCGAGAAGCCGGTCTGCTCCATCTGGGCACGAATGAAACCGATGATGACCTCGGTCGCCTGCGCGGGCTCGATGACCGGCAGCGGCGCCACTTCCCGCTCGGCCAGGCCGCTCACGGGTCAGCCTCGGCAGGCGGCGGCACGCCGGCGGGCGGGGGCACGCCCGCGCGCTCGGCGATGATGCGATCGAGCTCGCGGCGGGTCAGCTCGATACGCTCGTCCGCCAGGAGGGGCAGCGCGTAGCGCTGCATGCGCAGGTCATCGGTCTCGAGGCTGCCCACGACGAGGGCCTCCTCCCACAGCGGAGCCTGCGCCAGAATGGCGCCGTTCGGGCCGAGCAGCCGGGACCCACCCCAGAACGTGAGGCCCTCCTCGTTGCCGACGCGGTTGCAGAAGGCAACCGCGACCGTGCCGAGCAGGGCGTAGGTGTCCTGCATCTTGTGCCAGCCGGCGATCGCCTCGAGTCCGGCGGCGCTGCCCGGCGCGCGCGACGGACCGGCGGCGACGTTCACCAGCAGGCCGGCGCCGTCGAGCGCCTGCAGGACCGGGACCGATGCGTGCCAGAAGTCCTCGCACACCGAGAGGCCGATGCGGCCGATCGGCTCACCCACCTCGTGCGTTCGGATCCTGTCGCCGGCCGAGGTGAAGCGGCCCTCGTCGAAGAGGCCGTAGGTCGGGAGGTAGATCTTGCGGTGGAGGCCCTGCAGCTCACCGTCGCGCAGGAGCGCGACGCTGTTGCAGTAGCGATGGTCCGCTGTCTCCTCCACGAACCCCACGGCCACCAGCATCCCCGCCTGCTCGCGGCCGAGTCCCAGCAGCCGGGGATCGTCATCCCGCATGGCGACCTCCGGAACGAGGTCCTGCAGCAGGTAGCCGGTCAGCGCCAGCTCGGGAAAGACCGCCAGGCTGGCGCCCTCGAGCGCCGCGGCGCGGAGCCGGTCCGCGGCGAGCTCGACGTTCGCTTCGACGTCGCCGAGCCGCGGGGCCACCTGAGCCAGCGCGATACGGTACTCCACGCCGGCAAGCCTAGCCGATCAGTGCTGGCCCTCCACAGGGGGCCGCTCGAAGAACGAGCCGTCATCGCCGGCGGTGCTGGGTGGCGGCTCTGCCGCCTCGTCCCCTCCCGTGTCGCGCGCGTCGCTGTGCTCGGCCGCGGCGGCCACGAGCTGGTCCCGGCGCCTGTCGCCCAGCAGCTCCTCGGCGAAGTGGCACGCCACCGTATGGCCCGGTGCCAGCTCGCGCAGGGCGGGCGCCTCGTCGACGCAGCGCTGCGGGTCACCGAGCTCCCGGCGCAGCCAGCAGCGCGTATGGAAGCGACAGCCTGATGGCGGGTTCGCCGGTGACGGCACGTCGCCGCGCAGGATCATCCGCTTGCGCCTGGTCTCGACGGCAGGATCCGGGATCGGCACCGCGCTCACGAGCGCCTGCGTGTAGGGATGGAGCGGCTGCGCGTAGAGCTGGCGCGAGGGCGAGAGCTCCACCACCTCGCCGAGGTACATCACGGCGATCCGGTCGCTGATGTGGCGCACCACGGACAGGTCGTGCGCGATGAACAGGTAGGTGAGGTTGAACTCGCGCTGCAGGTTCGCGAGAAGGTTGATGATCTGCGCCTGGATGCTCACGTCGAGGGCAGACACCGCCTCATCGGCGGCGATGAACTCCGGGCTCACGGCCAGCGCGCGCGCGATGCCGGCCCGCTGTCGCTGGCCACCGCTGAACTCGTGCGGGTAGCGGTTCACGGCGTTCCGCGGCAAGCCGACGGTCTCGATCAGCTGTCGCACCCTGCGCTGGGCCTCGCGGCCGCGCGACAGGCCGTGGATACGCAGCGGCTCGGCGAGCATCGACCCGATCGTCATGCGCGGGTTGAGGCTGGCATACGGGTCCTGAAAGATCATCTGCATCCGGCCGCGCAGGCGTCGCAGCCTCGTGCCCGTCAGCGTCGTCACGTCGGTGCCATCGAACACGATCCGGCCGTCGGTCGTTTCCACGAGGCGCAGGACGGCTCGCGCAAACGTCGACTTCCCGCATCCGGACTCGCCCACCAGGCCGAGCGTCTCGCCGCGACGCACCTCCAGGCTGACGCCGTCCACGGCGCGCACCTCCCCGACCCGTCGCTCCAGGATCAGGCCCTGGGTGATCGGGAAGTGGACCTTCAGGTCCTCGGTCTCCAGCAGCGTTCCGTTCGCCTGGCTGCTCATGCGGACGCGGCCTCCGCCCCGGCCTCGAAGCCGGATGGCACCAGGCGCTCCCCCTCGGCCGGATAGAAGCACGCGATCTCGTGGCCATCGGCGGCGTCGGGCGCCTGCTCCAGCGGCGGCATCTCGACCCGGCAGCGCTCTTGGACGTTGAAGCAGCGGGGAGCGAACGGGCAGCCGCTGATCGGCCGCGAGAGATCGGGGGGCTGGCCCTGGATGGGCACGAGCTCGCCACGCTGGCGCTCATCCAGGCGCGGAATCGAGCGCAGCAGGCCGACCGTGTACGGGTGGCGCGGGCGCCCGAACAGCTCGTCGGTGGTGGCGCGCTCGACGATATGGCCGGCATACATCACGTTGGTGCGCTCGCACATCCCGGCGACCACCCCGAGGTCGTGGGTGATGAGGATGAGCGCGGTGCCGAACTCGGAGACCGCGCCGCGCATGAGATCCAGGATCTGCGCCTGGATCGTCACGTCGAGCGCGGTGGTGGGCTCGTCGGCGATGAGCAGCTCCGGGTCGCAGGCCAACGCCATGGCGATCATCACGCGCTGGCGCATGCCGCCCGAGAACTGGTGCGGATAATCGTTGAGGCGCCGGCGGGCGGCCGGGATGCCGACCAGCTCGAGCAGCTCGATGGCCCGGTTGATGGCGCCCCGTCGCCTGAGCTTGCGATGGGTCTCCAGCACCTCGGTGAGCTGGCGCTCGACCGACAGCACGGGGTTGAGGCTGGTCATGGGATCCTGGAAGATCATCGCGATCCGCTCGCCACGGATGCGGCGCATCTCCTCGTCGGACAGCTCCAGCAGATCGGTGCCGTCGAAGGTGACCGACCCGGAGGGCACGCGGGCCGCCGGCCGTGGCAGGAGGCGCATGACGGCCAGGGAGCTGACGCTCTTACCGCAGCCCGACTCGCCCACGATGCCGAGCGTCTCGCGTGCGTACAGGTCGTAGCTGATGCCGTTCACCGCATGCACCATCCGATCCCCGGATCCGAACGTGACGCGCAGGTCCCGCACGCTGAGCATCGGCGGATCGGAGGCGGATTCGCGGACGGCGGATCGTCCACTCATCGGCGCAGCCTGGGATCGAGCGCCTCCCGCATCGCGTCGCCGAGCAGGTTGAAGCCAAGGACCGAGAGCACGATGGCGATGCCGGGGAAGAAGGCCAGGTGCGGCGCATCGTTGAGGTAGCGGTAGGTGTCGGACAGCATCGTCCCCCATTCCGGCGTGGCGGGGTCTGGCGGACCCAGCCCAAGGAAGCCGAGGGCGGCAGCATCGATGATGGCCGTGGCCAGCGACAGCGTCGCCTGCACGATCAGCGGGCCGACCGCGTTGGGCAGCATGTGCCGCAGCAGCAGCGTCGGCCCGCCGACGCCCACCGAGCGGGCGGCGGTCACGAAGTCCGCGTCACGCAGGGCGAGCAGGCTGCCGCGCAGGATCCTCGCGAAGATCGGGATGTTGATGATGGCGATGGCGACGGCGATCTGCGGCACGCCGCGACCGAGCCACGCGACCACGGCGATGGCGAACAGCAGTCCCGGGATCGAGAGCATGATGTCGACGCCGCGCATGATCACGGCGTCGACCCAGCCGCGGAAGTAGCCGGCCAGGGCACCGAAGAGGAGCCCGATGCTGACGCCGATGCTCACCGACAGGACGGCGATGCCGAGCGAGAATCGCGAGCCGAAGATGATCCGGGACAGCTCGTCCTGCCCCTGGATGTTCGTGCCGAAGGGGTGCTCACGGCTCGGCGGCAGGAAGCTGCGCGACAGGTCACCCGCGGTCGGGTCGAACGGGGCCAGGAACGGCGCGAAGGTGGCCATGAACACGAAGACGCCCACGATCCCCCCGCCGATGATCGCCGACGGATTGTGGCGCATGCGGCGCAGCGCATCCCGCCACAGGCCGACCGACGCTTCCTCGTCGGCGAGCCGCGGTGCGACCGCTTCAGCCATGCTCGTACCTCATGCGTGCCGGATCCGCGGGTTGATGATGGCGTAGCTGACGTCGACGATGAGGTTCACCAGCACGAAGATGAGCGCCAGCATCAGCACGCCGCTCTGGATCACCTGGTAGTCGCGCCGGGTGACCGCGTCGTACACCCAGCGTCCCACGCCGCCCCAGCCGAAGATCGTCTCGGTCAGGATGGCGCCGCCGAGCAGGAGCCCCGTCTGCAGCCCGATGACGGTCACCACCGGCAGGAGCGCGTTGCGCAGCACATGGCGATTGTCGACGATGCCGCCGGGCAGCCCCTTGGCGTTCGCGGTGCGGACATAGTCCTCGTTGAGCACCTCGACCACGCTCGCCCGGGTGATGCGCATGATGATCGCCAGCGGGATGGTGCCCAGCGCGATCCCGGGCAGGACGAGATGCCGCAGCGCGTTGACGAACCCGCCCGGCTCCCCGGCGATGAGGGTGTCGAGGAGCATGAAGTTCGTCACGTCGGGAATGAAGTACTGCACGAGGTCGATGCGGCCCGAGTCGGGCAGGATCGGAAACTGGATGGCGAAGACGAACTTCAGCATTAGCCCCAGGAAGAAGATCGGGATGCTGATGCCAACCAGCGAGGCGACCGACCCGGCCGAGTCGATCCAGGTCCCGCGCCGCTTGGCGGTGAACATCCCGAGCGGGATTCCGACGCCGATGGCGAAGATGAGCGCCGCCAGGCTCAGCTCGATGGTCGCCGGGAATCGCTGCAGGAAGTCTCCGACGACGTCACGGTTGGTGATGAAGCTGCGCCCGAGATCGCCCTGCAGCAGGCCGCCCATGTACTGGAGGTACTGCTCGTGGAGCGGGCGGTCGAGGCCGAGCGACGCGCGCACCAGGGCCAGGTTCTCCGGCGTGGCCCGCTCGCCCAGGATGGTGGTGGCAGGATCTCCAGGCAGGAGGCGCGTGAAGACGAAAATCAGGAGCGTCAGCCCGAGCAGAATCGGGATGAGCATCAGGATCCGTCTGACGATGAACTTTGTCACGGCGCTCCTGGCCTGATGTCAAAGCGGAGAGCCCCGGCCACCGGCCGAGGCCCTCCCAGTTGAGCCTGCGCGACTCGGCGGCTACTCCGCGGCCACCGAGACGCCCACGAAGACCTCCGAGCCGGTTGGGTTCGCCACGTAGCCCTGCACCTCGTTCGTGAAGGCCAGCGCGGTGTCACCGTGCACCAGGGTCACGAAGCCCACCTGCTCGTGGATGATCGAGGCGACCTCGGACCAGGCCGCGGCGCGAGCGTCGGGATCGAGCTCGGCCTCGGCGGCGTCGATCGCCGCTTCCAGGCCCTCGGCATCGAAGGCGAACGCCGCAGCGGGCTCACCCTGTGCAAAGCCGAAGTGGACGCCGTACCAGTTGGACGGATCGTCATAGTCGCCGGTCCATCCGAGGAACCAGAGGTCGTACTCGCCGTTCTGGGCCGCCGGGATGTACTCGGTGCCCCAGATGGAACTGCCCGGCTCGACGACGAAGCCCACCTCTTCGAGCATCGTCGTCACGGCCTCGTGCAGGCCACGTGGGTCGGGCATGTACGGCCTGGTCACCTCGGTCGGGTACCAGAAGTTGACCGTTGGCGGGTTGTCGGCGCCGAAGCCCGCCTCCTCGAGCAGGCTACGAGCCTGATCCGGATCGAACCCGTAGACGTCAACGCCCTCGCTGACACCCTCGAACCAGCCGCTCGACGGGGGCAGGAAGATGTCGGCCGGCGACCCGCGGCCACCGTAGAACGTCTCGATCAATGCCTCCTTGTCGATGGCATGCGCCACCGCCTGGCGCACTGCCAGATCGGCGAGCGGCGAGCCTTCGCTGGCCACCGGGTTCACGCCCAGGTACAGCGTGTTGTAGGACGCTCGCTCGAGGAGCTGCAGGTTCTCGTCACCCTCGACCGCCTCGTAGTCGGGCGGGGAGACGAGGTCAAAGCCCTGGATGCTGCCGCCCTGCAGCGCCTGCAGACGGGCCGCGGGATCCGCGATCGGGCGGATGATCAGCCGCTCCAGGGATGCCGGCTCCCCCCAGTAGTCCGCGTTCGGGGTGAACGTGGCGCTCTCGTCCGGGGTGTATTCCGCCAGGACGTACGGGCCGGTGCCGCCCTGGACCGCATCGGTCCCGAGCGTGGTCGTGGCCGGATCGTCCGCGTTCGTCGCCTCGAGGACGGCCGGGCTGATGATGCTGAACGGCGTCAGCGCGATGCCGTACAGGAACACCGGGCTCGGCTCGCGCAGGGTGATCGTGACCGTCAGGTCGTCGGTCGCCTCGACGCTGCTGATCAGGTTGTCCGGCCCGAAGCCGTCCATCACCGCGCCGTAGTAGTAGGCGTCTCCCTGGAACTCCGTGGCGAAGTTCTGCCAGCGGTCGAAGTTGATCTTCACCGCCTCGGCATTGAGCGGCGTCCCGTCGTGGAACGTCACGCCCTCTCGCAGCGTGAAGACATACTCGGTGTCATCGGGCTCGCCCGTCCAGGACTCGGCCAGCAGGCCGATCAGCTCATCCACCGTGCCCGGTGCGAGGTCGACGAGCGGCTCGTAGACCTGCTGCAGGATTCGGAACGTCTCGCCGTCGCTCGTCAGCGCCGGGTCCAGGCTGGCCGCCAGCGCCGCTCCCGCGAAGACGAGCGTCCCGCCGTCGGCCGGCTCACCGGGATCCGTTTCCGCCACATCGGTCTCCGCCGGAGCCTCATCGGTCTCGTCGGGGTCAGGGCTCTCGCCTGGCGCAGCGCACGCCGCGAGAATCAGCACCAGGACCGCGAAGACGGAGAACCATCTCCAGTGTCGCATCCACACTCCTCCATTCCGTGTGTGTCTCGGCTCTCGGTGGATCCGCCTCATCGTCGCGCCGGCCACCGTCACCGTGCCTCGACGTGCTGCCAGCGACGCGGCCACGCCGCCCGCTGCGTTAAGGGTGCGTTAGTCTTGCATACTCCCGAGCTGCTAGGAAGGGTCGCCCGCGGGCATCCCCAGCAGCTGCGTCTGTGTCGCCTTCGACGCCGGCTCGACGGACGTCACGGCCGAGCCGTGATCGGCTGGCGTCGGGCCGGTCATGCTCCGATCAAAGATGACGAAGGTGGTCGTCTCCTCCACCGGCTCCAACGCGTCGGTGGAGACTGCCAGGCTGGCCGGGACGAGTGAGGCCGCGCTGACGATGAATGCCGCCTCCGGGTCGCGCGGTGCCGATGGGGGCAGGTAGGCTACCGGCGTTGCGTCGGGCATGAGATCGATGAACTGCGATACCGGTCGTGGCAGCATCGGCTGGCGCTCGAAGCGCTCGCCCGCGCTGCCCCGGATCTCGGTCTCGTTCGAGCTCGCCTGCGGATGCGTGATGCTGACCTGGGTGCCCGCGGCGATGACCAGCGCGAGCGTGGTCGCCGCCACGGCCGTGGCAGCTCGCAGCCGGGAGGCAAGCGTGCTCGCATGCCCACTCAGCCAGCGGAGGAGGCCGGCATCCGGTGCCTGCGCACGCTCGAGAATGACCTCCCACGAGCCGACCGATGGGCTCGCGCCCTCGACGCGCTCGACCAGGGCCAACCGCAGCTGCTGGACCAGCGCACGGTCGAAGCCGATCTCGTCGCGACATGATCGGCACTCGGCAAGGTGGTTGAGGTGCGGCGCGGAGCGCGGGTCCAGGTGCCCGAAACGGACCAGGTCCAGGAGCTCGCGGCAGATCCTGCGGCAGCTCATCGGCGGCTCGGGAGGGGTACGCCCATGGGTGCACGGCGCTCGACAGGGAGTCGGGCACGCAGGGCCTTCAAGGCGTAGTGCAGCCGGGACTTCACCGTGCCGACGCTGCAGTCGGCGATCTCTGCCGCCTCGGCCAATGAGTAGCCGTGGAGGTAGTACAGGATGATGGCGGTCTGCTGCTTGGGCGGCAGCGCGTCGATCCCACGCTGCAGCACGTCGAGGATCTCGCGTGACTCGACGACCTGGTCCGGACGTTGCCCCAGGTCGACAACGAGGTTGCTGATGATGCTGGTGATGGGCTCCGCGAGCGCCTTGCGGCGGCTGACACGGCTGTAGCACAGGTTGATCGCCACGCGCTGCAGCCACGGCAGCGGTGAGCGTGCGGGATCCAGGCGCTCGCGCACGCGGTACGCCTTCACGAAGCAGTCCTGCAGGATCTCCTCGGCCAGGAACGGATCGCGGGTGATGGCCAGCGCCGTGGTGTAGACCGGGCGCTTGTAGCTGTTGAAGAACTCCTCGAACGCGTCCAGATCGCCGCCCTGCATGCGCTCGACGAGTCCGTCCTGCTTCGTCGGTTCCACTGGCACCTCGGTCGCTCGATGCGCCGATTTGGGGTTTGTCATAGTACCCCGCCGTGTCGAGCGAGGTTCATCCGAGGCCATGATTGAGATACGCGCCGAGTAACGGCGGCGCTTCGCGGTCGGCGTTGCACCACGTGGAGATATCGGGGAAGAAGAGACCGAGAATCGGGCATTCTTCCCCGCTGCCGTCACGGTATGCAACGCACGGGGAAGATCGGGCCGTTTGCGCTGTCTTCTTCCCCGTTACCTCCATCTCATGCAAGACCGGTGGAGCCGCGGTTAGCCTCTCGGCGCCAATGCGCGCCCGTGCCTACCGCCGCCTTCGGTCAGCCCGCGTCGTCGAACGTGTGGCGCAGGTCCGGCCGGCGGGCGGCGGCGGCCTCGTCGAGGCGGCCCACCGGCGTGGTGACCGGCGCGCGCTTTACCGACTCCGGATCCGTTTCGGCGCGCGACGCGATGTCCTTCATCGCGTCGACGAAGCGGTCGAGCGTCTCGACCGACTCGGTCTCGGTGGGCTCGATCATCAGCGCCTCCTCCACGATCAACGGGAAGTAGATCGTGGGCGGGTGCATGCCGTGGTCGAGGATGGCCTTGGCGATGTCGAGCGTCGTCACGCCGTGCTGCCGCTTCTGACGCCGTCCGCTGAACACGACCTCGTGCTTGCAGATGCGGTCGTACGGCAGCTCGTAGGTATCGGCCAGGCGCACGCGCAGGTAGTTGGCGGCGAGCACCGCGTCGTCACTGATGTCGCGCAGGCCGGCGTCGCCATTGGACCGGATATAGGTGTAGGCGCGCACGAACATGCCGAAGTTGCCGAAGAAGCTGCGCACCTTGCCGATGCTCTCGGGCCGATCGCCATCGAGCGCGAAGCGCGCGCCTGGCGTCGAGCGACCGGCCCACGCATTGCGACGCACCTCGTCCGGGTCGCCCGCGGCCAGCACCGGCACCGGCGCCGGCAGGTACGGCTCGAGCCGCTCGCTGACTCCCACCGGCCCGGCCCCCGGGCCACCGCCGCCGTGCGGCGTGCTGAACGTCTTGTGCAGGTTGAAGTGCATGACATCGAAGCCCGCCTCGCCGGGCCGGAAGCGGCCGAGGATGGCGTTCAGGTTGGCGCCGTCCATGTAGGCGATCGCGCCGGCGTCCTTCACAGAGCGGACCACCTGGTCAATCTGGTCCTCGAAGATGCCAAGCGTCGAGGGATTCGTGATCATCAGCGCGGCCACGTCGGGGCCCAGCGCGGAACGCAGCGCATCGAGCTCGATTCCTCCCCGCTCGTTGGAGCGGATGGTGACCGTCTCGTAGCCGACCATGGTGGCCGTGGCGGGATTCGTGCCGTGCGCCGAGTCCGGCACGAGCACCTTGGTGCGCTGCTCTCCCTCCCCACGGGACCGATGGAATGCGCGGGCCATGAGCATCCCGGTCAGCTCGCCGTGGGCGCCGGCCGCCGGCTGCAGGCTGACGGCAGGGAAGCCGCTGACCTCTTTGAGGAGCTCCGACAGCAGCCACATCAGCTCCAGGCTGCCCTGGCTCACCGCCTCCGGGTCGAGCGGGTGCGACTCGGCCAGGCCGGGCAGGCGAGCGGCCCACTCGTTGACCTTGGGGTTGTACTTCATGGTGCACGAGCCGAGCGGATAGAAGCCGATATCGATGGCGTGGTTGAGCCGTGCCAGCCGGTTGAAATGACGCAACAGCTCCAGCTCGCTCACCTCCGGCAGCCGAGGCGCATGCTCACGACGGGCCGCTGGCGGCAGCTCGGGCTGGCCCGAGGCCGCGGCCAGGGCCGCATCCGACGGCTTCGGATAGCGGACCGCGCGCCGCTCCGCCCGCGAGCGCTCGAAGATGAGCGGCTCCACGATGGTGAGCTGCGCGCCGCCCTGCGCACCGCCGAAGGCGGCCCCACGGCCCGAGGCGTCCCGCCGCTCGGGCGCCTCGGCGACGCTCATCGGGTCGCCTCCAGCGCTTCGACCAGGCGCTCGATATCCGTATCGCTGGTGAGCTCGGTCGCGGCCAGCAGGAGCGTGTCGTCGAGCTCGAGATGGTCGCGGCCCAGCTCGTAGCCGGTCACGATCCCCTGCTCGACGAGCGCCGCGTGCCGACGGCGTGCGTCCGGCACGCGCATCGCGACCTCGGCGTAGTACGGGCCGTCGAAGCGCCGCTCGGCGAGGCCCGCGGCTTCCAGGGCACCGGCCACGTGCCGCGCCTGGGTCATCGACAGCTCTGCCACCTCGCGCAGCCCCTCGGGCCCGACCGAGGAGAGGTAGGTCGTCGCGGCCAGCGCCATGAGCGCCTGGTTGGTGCAGATGTTGCTCGCCGCCCGCTCGCGACGGATGTGCTGCTCGCGGGCCTGGAGGGTCAGCACGTAGGCGCGGCGCCCCTCGACGTCGCGGGTGCCGCCGACGAGCCGGCCCGGCATCTGGCGGACCGATGCCATGCGCGCCGCCATGAGCCCCACGTACGGTCCCCCGAAGCTCAGCGGGATGCCGAGCGGCTGTCCCTCGGCCGCGACGATGTCGGCGTCGTACGTCGCCGGCGGCCGCAGCACGGCGAGCGATGTGGGCTCGACGACGACGACGAGCAGCGCGCCGGCGCCATGCGCAGCCTCCGCCAGCTCCTCCATCGGCTCCAGCTGGCCGAAGAAGTTGGGCTGCGCCGCGACCAGGCAGGCCACGTCCTCGGCGAGCGCCCGGCGCGCGACATCCAGATCGGTCGTGCCGCTGCCGCCTTCGGAGAGATCGGCCGGCAGCTCTACGACCTCGATGCCCGGCCCCGAGCAGTAGGTGGCCAGCACGCGGCGATAGTCGGACGACACCGCGGTCGAGACCACGACGCGGCTACGCCGGGTCAGACGACAGGCCATGAGCGCCGCCTCGGCGGTCGCGGTCGCGCCATCGTAGTGCGAGGCGGTCGCCACCTCCATGCCGGTCAGCTCGCAGATCAGCGACTGGAACTCGTAGATGCTCTGCAGCGTGCCCTGGCTCACCTCGGGCTGATAGGGCGTGTACGCCGTTGCGAACTCAGGCCGTCCGATGACCTCCATGACGACCGACGGGACGAGGTGCCGGTACGCCCCGGCCCCCAGGAAGCTGACCTCCGGCGTGCGATTGCGACCGGCCAAGCGAGCCAGCTCGCCGCGCACCTCCTGCTCCACCAGCGGCGGCGGCACATCCCAGCCGCCCGCCTGCACCGCCGCGGGAATGTCGGCGAAGAGGTCGTCGATGCTCTCGACGCCGATCGCCGCCAGCATCAGCTGGCGGTCGGCATCGGTGTGCGGGCTGTAGGTCATGCGCTGGCCGGCACCGATCAGGCGGTCTGCGCGGCGTAGGCGTCAGCGTCCATGAGCTTCTCGAGCTCGCTCTCGTCGGCGAGCTCGACCTTCGCGATCCAGCCCTCCCCGAAGGCGTCGCCGTTGAGCAGCTCGGGCGATTCGCGCAGCGCCTCGTTCACCCCGACCACCGAGCCGGAGATCGGCGCATACAGGTCGCTCACGGCCTTGACGCTCTCCACCACCCCGAACGTCCCGAACTGCCGCAGCTCCGACCCGACCTCCGGCAGCTCCACGAAGACGATGTCGCCGAGCTCATCGGCCGCAAAGCTGGTGATCCCGATCGTCGCGCTCGTTCCCTCGACGCGAACCCACTCGTGCTCCTTCGAGTAGCGCAGATCGTCCGGATAGGACATCGGGTCAGGGCTCCTCTGGCGGGGTGGGCGTGCGCGATCAGCGCTGACGCTTGTAGAACGGCAACTTTACCTGTTCTGCCCGATAGGGTCGCTCGCGAACCACGACCTCGAAGGCATTGCCGATGCCGGCCAGCTCCGCCGGAACGTACGCCATGGCGATCCGCTCGCCAAGCGTCGGCGAGGCGGTGCCGCTCGTGACCGAACCCACCTCGTGACCGCCGCTCAGCACCGGATACCCGTGGCGAGGAATGGCATTGTCGATCATGCGCAGGCCGATGAGCTTGCGTCGTGGCCCGCCCTGCTGCACTGCCTGCAGCGCCGATCGGCCGACGAACTCGCCCTTCTCCAGCTTCACCACGCGGCCGAGGTTCGCCTCGAACGGATTGGTGTCGCGGTCGAGCTCGTTGCCGTAGAGCGGCATCCCGGCCTCGAGCCGCAGGGTGTCACGCGCGCCCAGGCCACACGGGCGCAGCCCGAGCGAATCGCCGGCCGCCACCAGCGACTGCCACAACTTCGAGGTACGGCGCGCGTCGCAGAACAGCTCGAAGCCGTCCTCGCCGGTGTACCCGGTGCGGGCAATGAGGCACTCGACGTCCGCGACGGTGCCGCGCAGCGAGCGGTAGTTGCCGAGGCGCTCGAGGTCGGCATCGGTGAGGCCGGCCAGCAGCTCGGCGGCCCGTGGGCCCTGGGGCGCGACGAGGCCCGTGCGCTCGCTGCGATCATCGAGCGTCACCTCGAAATCGCCGCGGTCGAGGAGCGCGGCGAGGTGGTCGACGACCGCCTCGCGATTGGACGCGTTGCACACGATGAGAAACGCTCCATCGTCGAGCCGGTAGACGATGAGATCGTCGATGATCCCGCCCTCGGCGTCGCACAGCATCGAGTACTGCGCCTGTCCCGGCTCCAGCATCCCCGGATCGCTCACCGCCGCGTAGCGCAGGAAGGCGACCGACTCCACGCCCTCCACGTTGACCTCGCCCATGTGTGACAGGTCGAAGAGGCCGACGGCGGAGCGCACCGTGCGGTGCTCCTCCACGATCGACTCGTATTGCACCGGCATCTCCCAGCCCGCGAATGGCACCATCCGCGCCCCGAGCTCGCGATGCACATCGTGAAGCGGGCTGCGGCGCAGGGACGTGGTCACGGCCTCGGTCACGCGGTGGCCTCCGCCGCTCCACCGGCGTGCGCTCCGGGCTCCGCGTCGTGCTCGGCCAGCATCTGGGCGGCGCGCTCGACGACCGAGCGCTCGGTGGCATGCGTCATGTGCGCCAGCGCCTCGTTGATCTCCCACCAGCGGACCTCGTCGAACTCGGCGTCGTGAAGCTCGAGGTGGCCGCCCACGGGACGCATGAGGAAGAAATGGACGGTCTTGTGGAACCGGGTCGACCCACGTACGAAGAAGTAGCGAATGGCGGCGATCCGCTCCTCCAGCACCACGTCCAGGCCCGTCTCCTCCCGCGTCTCGCGCAGCGCGGTCTCCTCGATCGTCTCTCCGGCGTCGGGCGTGCCCTTCGGCAGTGCCCACAGCTTGGGGCTGCGCCGGTGCACGAGAACGATCTCGTGTCGCGTGCCGTCAGATCGATGGACGAGGCCGCCGGCGGAGGTTGCGCGGGCGTTGCGCAGGACGGCCACCGGCGAGCCGCTTACGCGCGGCGGACGCGCGGAGGCCCGAACGGCGTGGCGGCGCGGCGCGCCGGGACGCGGCCGAGGCGGCCGACCGGCGGGAAGCTGAAACGGCTGGTCGCGGCGCGCAGGATTCGGACGGTGGGCAGGGAGCCAGCGGCCCGTCCGGGCCGGTGATAGACGGTTCCTGCGCGGTCGAGGCCGAGGCGCGACCGATGGGAGAGCCGGCGCGACGCGCCGAAGTCGATGATCGGATGGGAGACGTAGCGGGCCACCAGACTCACACGCATGGCCGGCATTGTACGCCGGTCGGGATGCGGCGCAAGCCGATATCGTCAGCCGGCACCACCAAACAGCTCGCGGTACAGCGCATCGATCTCCGATACTCGGCGTCGAACGTCGAAGCGGCCGGCATCGGCGCTCGCGCGCCGTGCCATGGCGATGCGCCGCGATGCGTCGGTGACAAGCGTCAGCATCGCATCGGCCAGGCGTCCGGCCTGTCCGTCCACCGGCTCGGCGGGGACCACGAGCCCGTCGATACCGTGCCGGATCGAGTCGGCCACGCCGGGGCCCTCGACCGCCACGCCCGGCAGACCGGACGCCAGCGCCTCGGCCAGCACCAGGCCCTGCGTCTCCGTACGGGAGGCGAACGCGAACAGGTCAGCTCCCGCCGCGTGGGCGAGCGCCTCGAGCCGCGGAAGCGGCCCGCTGAATGCCACCCGACCGACGAGGTCGGGCCTGGCCGCCCGCCGCTGGAGCGAGGCCGCCGCCGGACCGCCGCCGATCACGAGCAGCCGCAGGCGATCGTCGCGTCGCGCCGCCTCCCCGGTGGCCTCGAGGACCACGTCGACGCTCTTCTCGCGTGCCAGCCTGCCGAAGGTGACCGCCACGATCGCGTCGGGCGGCCACCCGGCTGCCCGTCGCGGGTCGACCGGCGTCAGCGCCCTGATCGCGTCCACGTCGATCCCGGTCGGCACCACGCGAACGATGGGCCGGCCACGCTCTCCCAGCCTGGTGCGGATCTCGTCCGCCATGCCGGCCGAGGGCGCGATGACCGCGTCACAGCCGACCCAGAAGCGACGCAGGTAGGCATCGGTGAGTTGGCGTCCGGGCTCGGCCAGGGGGCCAAGGTAATGCCGATAATCCGCAAAGCGCGTGTGGTGGGTGAACACGAGCGCCGCGCTGCCGCTGCGCGCCAGCCGTCGCGCCATGAGGCCGCTGACGAACGGCGATTGCGCGTGGACGACCTGTGGCCTAAACGCAGCGGCGGCACGCAGGGCGCGCGTGGCGGGCAGCGGCAGCGGCATGCGATAGCCCGCCGGCACGATCCTCGGCAGCTGGTACGACGGCATCCAGGCGAAGCGTGGCTCCGGGCCCGGAGATCCGGCACCTCCCGGTCCCGCGCCCTTCGCCGGGCGCGGCGCGATCACGAGCACGTCGTGGCCAAGCGCCCCCAGCCCACGCGCCAGCGCGTCGGTGGAGACGGTCACGCCCGAGAGATACGGCAGATAGGACTCCGCGAAGATCGCGACGCGCATCAGCCGCGAACCCGGCTCACCGGCCGCGTCAGGAGGATGGGGATGGTGGGCGATACTGGATTCGAACCAGTGACCTCACGGATGTGAACCGTGCGCTCTAACCAGCTGAGCCAATCGCCCCTCGGGGAGTCGGCAGTATAGCCCTCCGCGCCGCCGATCATCAATTCGCGGCACGGGACGTGACGGCCAGCTCGAAGTCCGGCATCGGTGCCTAGACGCGGGTCAGGACGCGGACGATAACACCGAGCAGGAGCATGGCGATCAGCGGCGACCAGTCGATGCCGCCGGTCGGCGGCAGCAGGCGCCGGATTGGCGCCAGGATCGGCTCCGTGGCCTGGTAGATGAATGCGACGAGGCCACCGCCCCCCTGCGGCATCACCCAGCTGACGATCACCCGGGCGATGAGCAGCAGCCAGAGAATGGTCGCCAGCATCTGGATGAAGTTCACGAGGAGCGGGGTCATGGCGACCAGCAGGATAGCAAGCCGCCGGCAGGCAGACTATTCGCCTCGTGGCCCGAACAGCGCGGTACCGATGCGGACCAGGGTGGCGCCCTCCGCGACTGCCGCCTCGGCGTCGGCGCTCATGCCCATCGAGAGCTCCGGCAAGCCGATGCCGCTGGTTTCCTGCAGCCGATCCCGTAGCCGCCGGAGGGCCGCGAACATGGCGCGCGCCTCGACCTCGTCAGCTTCGTGGCGAGCCATCGCCATCAGGCCCGCCACAGTGGCATGCCGCAGCTCGCCGAGCGGCACCGCCGATACCGCACCCGGGCGAAAGCCCCCTTTGTCGGGCTCGCCGGTCAGGTTGACCTGGAGCAGCAGGCGCGGCGCGTGTCCCTCGATCTCCGCGAGCTCATCGAGCCGCCGCAGCAGCTCTACCGTGTCGACCGAATGGATGGCCGCAAACGCGCGAGCCGCCCGCCGCGCCTTGTTTGACTGCAGCCGGCCGACGAGGTGCCATTCCGCCTCCGCGATGGCGGCCGCCTTCGGCTCCGCTTCCTGAACCCGGTTCTCGCCGAGGATGGTGATACCTGCCTGCAGCGCACCCCGCGCCACCTCGACCGGCCACGTCTTCGTGACGGCCACGATTCGGAAGCGGCCGGGGTCGCGTCCGGCGCCCTCGGCAACGCTTCGCAGACGGCCGCTCAGGCGCTCGTAGCGGTCCCTGATCTCATCGGCTGTCGGCAGCAGGGGCTGTCTCATCGCCGGGCCATCGTTGCACATCCATCCGCGGATCCAGATGCGCCTCGGCGCGGCATGCCGACGACTGATCTGTAACTGCCCCCGTTACGAATCAGGCGTGTCGAGCAACCTCAGGCGCGTCAGCAACCGGCCGCTCGTGGCCGGGCTCGGGCACGACTTCAGTCGTTCTTGCGGCGCAGGAACGATGGAATGTCCAGATCGGTCTCGCCGTACGACTGCCGCTCCAGGCTGGGAGCGGGGCGCACCGGGAGCGCCTGGCGCTCGGTGGGTCGGATCTCCGTCTGGTCGGACTCCGCGGTGCGAGCGAAGGGTGACGACTCGCCCATCTGCTCCTCCAGGTTCTGGCGCGTGGCGCGATCGCGCTCGATCTCGGCCAGGATCTCGCGGCTGCGATCGTCCAGGCCGGACTCGACGCCGGTGGCCGCCTCCGCCCCGAAGCGGCTCATCTGCTTGGCGGGCTTCTTGGACGCATCGAAGCCGGTGGCGATCACGGTGACCTTGACCTCGTCGCGCATGCGGTCGTCGATCACCGTGCCGAAGATGATGTTCGCCTCCGGATCCGCGGCCTCCTTGATCACCTCGGCCGCCTCGTTGACCTCGAACAGGCCCAGGTCCGAGCCGCCGGTGACGTTGAAGAGGATGCCCTGCGCGCCCGTGATGTTGACCTCCAGCAGCGGGCTCATCACCGCGGCCCGGGCGGCTTCGACGGCGCGGCTCTCGCCGGTACCGATGCCGATCCCCATCATCGACGAGCCAGCGTCGCGCATGATCGTCTTCACGTCCGCGAAGTCGAGGTTGATGAGGCCCGGCACGGTGATCAGGTCGCTGATGCCCTGCACGCCCTGGCGCAGCACGTCGTCGACCACCCGGAAGGCATCGAGGATCGACGTCTTCTTGTCGACCACCTCGCGCAGCCGGTCGTTGGGAATCGTGATGAGCGTGTCGCACTTGTCCTTGAGCAGCTCTGAGTACTGCTCCGCGACCAGCTTGCGGCGCACCCCCTCGAACGAGAACGGCTTCGTGATGACGCCCACGGTCAGGCTACCGAGGTCCTTGGCGATTTCGGCGATCACCGGCGCGGCGCCAGACCCGGTCCCGCCGCCCATGCCGGCCGTGATGAAGATCATGTCGGCGTCCTTGAGCGCCTCGTAGATCTTCTCGGAGTCCTCTTCGGCCGCGCGCTGGCCGACGTTGGGGTCGGCACCGGCGCCGAGGCCGCGCGTCATCTTGTCGCCGATGCGGATCTTGTGCGGCGCGTCGCTCTGGAGGAGGGCCTGCGCGTCGGTGTTCACGCTGATGAACTCGACGCCCATCATCTCGGCCCGGATCATCCGGTTGACGGCGTTGCTGCCGCCGCCACCCACGCCGATGACCTTGATCAGTGCGAAGTTCTCGGAATCCGACCGGAGCGGCATTTCGGGTGGTCCCCTTGCGACGATGTGGTGCTGACGCAAAACCCGAGGCTCGCGGGTTTGACCGATTCTACCGACCCGCCCATGGCGCCGTCGGCAGTTTTTCCACATTGAGCGACGAAGTTGTCCACAGTGCCCAACTTCGCCGTGGATGAGGTCCATCGCTTTCGACAGTCGGGCCGCCTCGACCATCGAATTCCGGCGGGGCAGACCCGGCGTCCGTGAACTCTCCGCTGCAGCGCCCCGTCGCTGAGGCCACGTTGCGCGCTTCAGCCGTGGGCGGGCTGAGCGCGCGACCGTGCGACGGCTGAGCCTTGTGGGGCTCAGCCGGGGAACAGGTTGCGGATCCACTCCCCAACGCGCGCGATGGGGTTGAGGCCGTTGCCGCCGGCGTAGCCGATCGGCTCCTCGCCGAGGTGGTTGGCGCCCCACAGCAGCAGACCGATGGACGTGGAGAAGGCCGGGTTCGAGAGCTGGTCCATCAGGCCTCCGACGCCCTGTGGCGAGCCGATCCGCACGGGCATCTCGAGAACGTCGCGGGCCAGGGCATCGGCGCCTGCGATCCTCGCGCCACCCCCGGTCAGCACCGCCCCGGCGGGCAGCATGCCGGCATGACCCGAGTGCTTCACCTCCTCGCGGATGAGGCTGTAGATCTCGCCCATGCGCGCCTCGATGATCTCGCACAGCCTGCGGCGCTGGATCGTCTGGCCGCCGGTGTCGCCCAGGACGGCGACGTTGAGCAGCTCCTCGGGCTCGACCTCCGCCATGTTGGCGCTTCCGTGCTTGATCTTGATCTCCTCGGCCAGGTTGAGCGACGTGCGGAGGCCGATCGCCACGTCGTTCGTGACGTTGATGCCGCCGACCGGCAGGACCGCGGTGTGATACACGGCGCCATCGACGAAGATCGCGATGTCGGTCGTGCCGCCGCCGATATCGGCGACGAGGACACCAAGCTCCTTCTCGGTATCGGTGAGGGTCGCCTCGGCCGCGGCCAGGGAGCTGATGACGAGCTCGTCGATCTGCACGCTCGCGTTCGTCACACACTTGCTGAGGTTCTGGACCGACGTCGAGGCGCCCGCGACGATGTGGGTCTCCACCTCCAGGCGCACGGCGCTCATGCCGAGCGGATCCTTGATCCCCTCCTGGCCGTCGACGATGTAGCCGCGTGGCACGACGTGCAGCATCTCTCGGTTCGACGGCACCTGGATCGCCTTGGCCGCCTCGGTGGCACGGGCCACGTCCTCGCGGCTCACCTCGCGCTTGTGCCCGGAGACCGCGACCACGCCGCGCGAGTTCTGGCTGCTGATGTGGCTACCGCCCACCGCCACAAAGGCAGAGCTGATCTTGTACCCGGACAGGCGCTCGGCCTTCTCGACGCTGCTGGCGATGCTGTTCACGGTCTGGTCAATGTTGGCGACCATGCCCTTCTTCATCCCGGCCGACGGGCCGATGCCGTAGCCGATGATGTTGACGTCGCCCGAACGTCCCACCTCGCCGATGAGGGTCGTGACCTTGGTCGTGCCGGCGTCGATGCCGACGAGGACCGCTTCGCGTTCCAAGCTACCTCCGCAACATCCGCCGCGGGTCGCGCGGCATCGATCCGCCCGAGCCTACAGGAAGTGACGGCGGATCAACGCCACGTTCTGGAAGATGCGCAGGCCGAAGGCGAAGAGCGCCACCAGGTAGAGGTCGATCCCCAGCCGATCTCCCACGAACGTGAGCGCCACCGCCACGAGCGCGTTGGTGATGAAGCCGGACAGGAAGATCCGGTTGTCGTAATGCGCGTCGAGCTCCGCGCGGATCGCGCCCAGGACGGAGTCGAGGCCAGCCAGGATGCCCACTGCGCTGTAGCGCGCGAGGTCCGGGCTGACGCTCACGTTGAGCACCAGCGCGAGCGCGATGCCGAGCGCAAGGCCAATCAGCGGAAGCCACATGGCGTGCGGTACCGATGCGTGCGGGTTCAAGGGTAGGACGCCGCATCACGGCACGCGCGTCACCCCCTGGCACGGAAATATACCTTCCCGGGGTTGCGCGCATCCACCCAGCCCACACTCTCCTCCGGCTCGCTGGCGAAGAGGGTGCGGATGGCGGCGACCTGGCGGTGGATGCGCCCGCCGGCATCCTGTGGCGCCGCCGCGGGGTCGTGGCCGTAGAAGCCGAGCGCCGCTCGCCATTCGGGCCGGCCGGAGACCAGGACGAAGCCATGCTGGTCGTCCAGGCGCACGCTGAGCCGGGCGGCGGCCGAGCCGAGCGCCTCGGGCTGGATCGAGGCCAGCTCCATGGCCGTCTCGGCCAGGCCGGCGGGCACCACGTCCCCGGCGGCAATCAGGCGCGCCATCGCCCGCCGGTCATCGATGATCGGCAGCGTCGCCAGCTCGGTGGGCAACGCCGCGTCTGCAGGAAGGGCGGCGAAGAGCGTGCCATCCGCCGCCCCGAGCAGGCGCGCGCGCGAGGTCTGCCACACGAAGGCAGGCTCACGCTCGACGACCGTGGCCTCGATCCGGTCGGGCAAGGTGGCATGGACGCGGGCCTCGGCCACGGCCGGCAGGCGCTCGATCTGCGACGCGAGCGCGCCGGTATTGACGGTCAGCACGCTGGCGCCGCGCTGCGCGGCGAGGATTCGCGAGAGCGCATCCGGGTCGGTGTAGTGCTCCCCTGCCCACCCCACCTCGCTCACGCGCAGCCACGGCGCCTGCAGCAGCGCCACCAGCCCGGCGGTGGCCGCCACCGCCCCGAGCCCAGCCAGCACGCGCCGCAGGGATGGCAGCCTCCGCGCCAGGCGCTGGCGGAGCGGGACGCCGGGCCGCTGCGC
>JBOGTC010000019.1:0-20334 GCA_050692055.1 Candidatus Limnocylindria bacterium
CAGCTGGACGGTGACGCCCCAGGTCGGCTGGATCGGCGGCCACCTGCCGCCGGGATGGACCAGGGCCGGCGTGTCCGGCCCGGCGGCCAGCAGCACCAGGTCGGCGGAGATCGTTGCGCCGTCGGCCAGGCGCACGCCCACGACGCGGCCGGCCTCGACCATCGGCGCAGCCGCGGCGCCGATGAGAACCGTGGCGCCGCGGGCCTCGGCCAGGCGCGCGAAGGCGGCGGTGGCCGAGGCGGGCGGAACCGGATAGCCGGTCTCCAGCCGCACAGCGGCGTGCCCCGGGACGAGCGAGGGCTCGGCGAGCGCCACGGCATCGGCGTCGAGACAGATCGGGTCCAGCTCCGGATGGGTCCGTGCCAGACGATCCGCCTGCGCGCGGGCCACGTCGGCATCGGCCTGGAGCAGGAGGAGGCCCGCAGGCTTCAATGGCATCTCGAAGGCCGAGTCCTCGGAGGCCAGGGCTCGGTATCGGGCCACGCTGTCGCGGTGGAGCGCGATGAGCGACGGATCGAACGGGTGCTGGATGGCGCCGAGGTTGCGGCCGGACGCTCCCGCGCCGATACCCGACCGCTCGACGAGCGTCACGCGAGCACGGCGCGCTGCGAGCTCGGCAGCCGCGGAGCAGCCGATGATTCCGCCCCCGATGACAACCACGTCCATCGGTCGAGAATAGCGAAGCGGCGTTTCCCGTCGGTTAGCGTTCGTCCCATGTGCGCAATCTCGCGGTCCGGTACTCGGAGTCGGACGTACGCTCGCTCGGTGAGAATTACGTTCCGGTTCGGCGGAGCAGCGGCGCTAACGCTCGTGAGGCGAGCGTTACGCCGCGCACCGGCGATCGACGGCCAGATAGGGGGCACACCAGGCGAGCGTTACGCTGCACATCAGTGCTCCACGAGCAGCGCCCGGAGCCAGGGTCACCGCCCACGCCGCCCCTCCGGCTACCATCGGTCCTGCGCATGAAGGTGATCTGTGGCCTGGGCAACCCGGGCGAGCGCTACCGGCTGACGCGGCACAACGTCGGCTTCCGCGTGGTCGACCTGCTCGCCGACCGATGGAACCTGACCGGCCAGGGGCGCATTCGCGACGGCGTCGCCCTGCTGGAGGTCGGGCTCCCGGAGCCGGTCGGCAGGGTCCTGCTCGTGAAGCCGATGAAGTACATGAACCGGTCCGGCGGCCCGGTGCGCGCCGCCCTGCGCCAGACCGATGTCGACGCCACGTCCGACCTGCTGGTCGTGGCCGATGACGTGGACCTGCCACTGGGACGCCTCCGCCTCCGCCGATCCGGCTCGGCCGGCGGGCACAACGGCCTGCGCGACATCATCGGCGCCCTGGGAACGAACGAGTTCAGCCGGCTGCGCGTGGGGATCGGGCGCAGCGGCGAGACCGTCAACCACGTGCTCGCCACCTTCAAACCCGATGAGCGCGAGCTGTCCACCGAGACGATCGCCACCGCCGCCGACGCCGCCGAGCTCTGGCTGCGGGAAGGGATCGAGCCGGCGATGAACGTGTTCAACGGCCTGGACCTCGCGGCTCCTCCGGCGTGACCGTTCGCCGTCGCGACCCGGGTGTCGCACCAGGAGAACACGCCGCGTGGTGACCGCAGTCGAGTCGCGTCCTCTCCGTCGGCACCTACGGGATGGGGGAGGTGACGGCCGCCTCGCCACGCTGACTGCGGAGCTCGTGGAGCATCTGCCCCACGGTGGCGAGGTGCGGGTGCCCGCCGCCGCCAGGGCGGCGTATCTGGCGGCCCGCCGCGCGCAGCTCGCGGCCGACCGTCCACTCGTGGTGCTGGCCCGCAACGACGACGAGGCGCACCGGCTGGCCGATGATCTCGGAGCATGGCTGCGCGGAGGGGCCGTCCGCGTCCTTGCCGAACGCGCCGCGCTGCCGCTCGAGCGCGCCCTACCCGAGCACGAGGAATCTGCGGCAAGGCTCGAGGTGCTGGCGCGACTGCGCGGGTCGCGCGGCCTCGTGGTCGTGACGTCGCTCCTGGCCCTGGTCCAGCGCACCCTCTCGCCCGAGCAGCTGCGCGACGGCCGCATCGAGCTGCGGAGCGGCGAGCGTATTCCGCAGCGCAGCTTGCTGGAGCGGCTCGTGACCGGTGGCTACGAGCCGTCGGTCGAGGTGACGGGAATCGGCGAGTTCGCGCATCGCGGCGGGATCGTCGATGCGTGGCCGCCGGGCGTATCCGAGCCGGTCCGGATCGAGCTGTTCGGCGACGAGATCGACTCGATCCGCGGCTTCGATCCCATGACGCAGGCCTCCCGCCGCCGCCTCGAAGCGACGACTCTGCTGCCCGCCAGCGAGTTCGGCTGGAACGGCGTTCAGCCCGCCTCGGTGGCGGAGTTCGACATCCTGCGCGAGGACCTCGCGCGACTCGAGCAGGGCGACCTCGGCGAGGCTGCAGAGACCTGGGCCGCCATGCTCACGGCAGGACCTGCGGCCGACCACCTGCCCGCGGAGGCCCACGTCGTCGTGACCGATACGGATGAGCTCCGGGCCCTCGCCGCCGACCTGGACGAGCAGGCCGCAACGCGTCGCGAGGGCCTCGCCCGGCAGGGCGAGCTGCCCGTTGACTGGCCGCTGCCGTATGACGCGGCCGGTGCGCTCGACGTGCTCCGGGATCAATCGGCCGAGATGCTCGAGGAGCAGGCGGACGCCGACGCTGGCTACACGGTCGCGCCGCCGCTGCCCGGCCGGCATGACCGGCTGGGTGGGTGGCTCGCGGAGCTCGCGGCATCGGGCCGCCGGGTGGTCGTCACGACCGACCAGGCCAGCCGCATCGGGGAGCTGCTGGAGGAGGCGGACCGTCCGGCCGCGCCGGCGGCAGAGCTGCGTCAGCCACCGCCGGCAGGCGGCATCGGCCTCGTGCAGGGCTCGCTGTCGGGAGGATTCGGCCACGGGCCGTCGGGCCTGCTGATTCTGAGCGATCGCGAGCTCTTCGGGGCGACGCGCGTTCGTCGCCTGGCGGAGGGCAAGCGCGTTGTCACCCGAGATCTCATCGGCAAGCTGAGCCCCGACGATCACGTGGTGCACATCGACCACGGCATCGCGCGCTACGCCGGCATGACCCAGCGCGAGTTCGGCGGCGACGTGAAGGAGTACCTGCAGCTCGACTTCGCGGGCTCCGACAAGATCTTCCTTCCCGCGGACCAGATCGGACGCATCACGCGCTATTCCGGCGGGCCGGCGCCAGGCCTGAGCAAGCTGAGCGGCACGGAATGGGAGCGCACCAAGCGGCGCGTGCAGCGCGCGGTGGGGGATCTCGCGCGCGAGCTGCTCCAGATCTACGCGGCGCGCGAATCGGCCCCGGGCTTCGCATTCGGCGCAGACACGACCTGGCAGCGCGAGCTGGAGGAGAGCTTTCCGTACAGCGAGACGCCGGACCAGGAGCGCAGCATCGAGGAGGTCAAGGCCGACATGCTCCGCCGACGGCCGATGGATCGCCTCGTGGTGGGCGACGTCGGCTACGGCAAGACCGAGGTGGCGCTCCGTGCCGCGTTCAAGGCAGTGCAGGACGGCAAGCAGGTGGCGGTGCTGGTGCCGACCACCGTCCTCGCCCAGCAGCACCTGCACACCTTCCGGCGGCGGCTCGCGGCCTTCCCGCTGCGGGTCGAGATGCTGTCACGCTTCGTTGGCCGGAAGGACCAGCAGCGCATCGTTCAGGGCGTGGCGGAGGGCACCGTCGACATGCTGATTGGGACCCATCGGATCCTCTCGAAGGACATCTCCTTTGCCGACCTCGGGTTGCTGGTGGTCGATGAGGAGCAGCGCTTCGGGGTGTCGCACAAGGAGCGCATCAAGTCGATGCGCAGAGAGGTCGACGTGCTGACCCTGTCGGCCACGCCGATCCCGCGCACGCTGCACCTGAGCCTGGTCGGCATCCGTGACCTGAGCGTGATCGAGACGCCGCCCGAGGCACGGCTGCCGATCCAGACCCGCATCGCCGAGGAGGACGATGGCCTGGTGCGCGACGCCATCAACCGCGAGCTCGACCGGGGCGGGCAGGTCTTCTACGTCCACAACCGGGTTGAGACGATCGAGGCCGCGGCCGCGCGCGTGCGCCGCCTCGTGCCGCGGGCGCGGATCGCCATCGGTCACGGTCAGATGGCTGAGGGGATGCTCGAGCGGGTCATGCTCGACTTCGATGCCGGCCAGTTCGATGTCCTGGTGTGCACCACGATCATCGAGTCCGGGCTCGACATCCCGAACGCGAACACGATCATCATCGCCCGCGCCGACACCTTCGGCCTTGCCCAGCTCTACCAGCTCCGGGGGCGGGTCGGCCGCTCCGACCGACGGGCGTACGCCTACCTGCTCCACCGCCGCGGCATGCCCCTGTCACTCGTCGCGCGCAAGCGGCTGCACGCCATCTTCAGCGCGTCCGACCTGGGGGCTGGGTACCAGATCGCGCTGAGTGACCTGGAGATTCGTGGCGCGGGCAACATCCTGGGCGCCGAGCAGCACGGCTTCATGGCGGCCGTGGGCTTCGAGCTCTACACGCGGCTGCTGGCGGAGGCCGTGGATCTGCTGCGCGGCCGCCGGCCGACGCCTGAGCCCGCCCCGGTCCGCCTGGACCTGCCCGGCTCGGCCTACCTGCCCGATACGTACATCGCGGACTCGGGCGCCAAGCTGGAGGCCTACCGCCGCTTCGCCCAGCTCCGATCCGAGCCAGATGCCGAGGCCCTGCGCGCCGACCTTCGTGACCGATATGGACCGATCCCGCCGTCAGTGGAGGGACTCTTCACGGCGGTTCGGGTGCGTCTTGCCGCCGAGGCCGCCAGGGTGCCGGAAGTACGCGCGGAGGAACGCCAGGTGACGCTGAAGTGGCCGCGGCTGCCGGACCGCCAACGCGTGTCCGTTGCCCTCCAGGTCGCCGGCCTCCGCCCGACGCTCGCCTCGAACCAGGCGCGCATCCCGGTGGCATCCGGCCGCGATCCGGTGGACATGGCTCTGCGCGCGCTCGGCGCGCTGGTCGCGCTCATCGATGCCGGGTAGCGGCGGTCATCGGGCCCGATTTCGCACGAAGGCTGGAGGGTGGGGCGAGCGAAGGCGCGCTCGGCCACAGCCACTGAGGCACGAGCGCGCAGCGGCCATGGCCATGGCGCACGTTCACCTATTTCTCGGCTGGTGAACCCTATGGCCGGATCGGCCTCCAAAGTGGGGACTGCGGGGGCGCGCAGCATGGGTCAACGTGCACCGGCGGAACAGAAGGGGAGTCAGCGAAGCCCTCAGCCGGCCGGATGCTCGCATACGTTGCAACAGCGGAGCATTAGGTCGGGATCCTCTGCGGGCCTGCATTGCGATGGAGACGGCCTCGGTGGGTCAACGTGCATGCCCGGTGGCATCGGTGATGCAGCGACTCAGCCGACACCGCAGGAGGAATGCAGACCGATGGGAACCGTTACCGCACCGCATCGAAGCCCGGTTGCCCCGCGAGAACGCGATTGGGATTGGGACGGCACCGACAAGCTCGATCAGATCCGCGAGCACGGCGGCTGGGAGGCCGTCGCGAACGCCCACGCCTGGCATGACCCATCCGCCGAGGAGCACAACCCGCCGCAGGAGAAGGGCGCTTACAAGCTGCCCCACCACGAGCTGGTGAGCGGCGAGCTGCGCGTCGTGTGGCGGGGGGTGGTGGCGGCCATGACGGTCGTCAACGGCGCGCGCGGAGGCGTCGATATTCCCGACGCGGACCGCCGCAGGGTGTATGACCACCTCGCCGCCCACTACGCGGAGTTCGATGAGGAGCCGCCCGGCTATCGCGGCTGACCCCGCCGACGCGCCGACGCGCCTGGCGGGCAGCAACGAGGGCGGCCATCGGCCGCCCTTGTGCGTGCGTGGTCCGCGAGGATCAGACCCGTCCGAAGGCCGTCTTCACCTCGGTGGTCATGAGGTAGTAGATGATCGCGCCGTTGATGACGATCGAGATGAGGGGCCCGACGATGTCGCCGCCAAACAGCTGCAGCACGCCGAGCGCGATACCCACGCCAGCGGCCGCGAGGCCGAGCGTCCAGGCCCACGGCTTCAGGGTCCAGGCGCCGTAGGCGAATGCGAGATAGGCGATGGCGAGGATCAGGGTGAGGATGCCGATGATCCCGAACAGGCCACCGAGCACGCCTCCGCCCGCGGCGCCGACCATGCCGCCGGCTGCGAGGAGCAACAGCGCGCCGAGCAGGCCCAGCACGCCGGCGATCGCGGCGAGGATGGCGAGGATGGTGACGCCGAGCGGTCGCACCGGCGTCACGCCGGCAGGCGTCGCCGGCGGGGTCGCTGCCGGGGGCGGCGCTGCCGGGGGTGGCGCTGCGGGCTCCGAATTCGGATTGGGGTCCTGGGTCGTCATGAGTCCTCCGTCGTGGGCGGCGCGACGCGGAGGCCAATCCCCCGACTCGGTCGCAACGTCCGCCAGCATAGGAACGGTCGAGACCTCGCGTCAACGATTTTCGCCATCATGCGCCGGCAGGGGGAGCGATCTCAGCGGGCACTGAACGTGGCCTCCACCTTCGCGCGGAAGGACGCCGGATCGATGGCGGGGTATCGATACAGCTCGGGCTCGACCTGGTCGAACAGTTCGAGCGCTCGCCGACCCTCGATCAGGCCGCGGCTCAGCATCTCCGCCACATCGTGCCGATCCTGGGTATGTGCCCGCTCCACCTTGGACAGCGCCTGCCCGTAGAGATCGTAGTGATAGAAGCTCAACGAGCCGTGTTGCGCGATGAAGATGCTTCGGTCTCTCCAGCCCGGCGGGTCCGGGATGAAGTCTCCCGGCGAGGCGAGCTCGACGTTGATCTGCAGCTCCTCCTTCAGGCCCGGCAGGAGACGCAGGACCCGGTCGTCATCGGGCTCGAGGCGGAGATCCACGTCGATCGTGCTCTCGCGCCAGCCCATGAGCACAGCGGTCGCGCCGCCGGCGAGGTAGACGGCGGCTTCGGCCGAGGCACGCTCGCCGATCGCGCGCAAGAAGGCTTCGACCCGCGCGCGGTCAGCCCGTCGTCGCATGCTCGGCCGCGCGCTCGAAGCTGACAAGCCGGCGGATGAGCGCGTTGTAGCGGCCGTGTGCTGCATCGGCATCGCCATGGCTGAGGCATTCATACAGGAGATGCTCAGGCTCGCTCGGCAGGGCCGATGGCACCGTCAGTCCGAGCTCACGCAGCCGAGGCGCACCGATCGCCACGAGCAGCGCCGCGACCGTATGCGATTCGCCGTGGGCGAGATCATCAAGGCCCTGCCGCACCAGCTCGTAGCCGGGCAGGGCCTCGAATACCCGCAGGTCCGTGCCGCCGCCGCTCATGCGCCGATAGTAAGCCTCGGCACGGTCTCGGCGTCGGGTCAGCCGCTGACGACCCTGCCATCCACGCCATCGGAGAGCCTTCGGTCGACGCTCTATACTGGATCCAGACCTCGACCCGGTACGGGCGCACCCGTCCGGCGCCGACTTTGAGACCGATGCCGCGCTCGCCAGGGCGTGGAACGAACAAAGGAGGCGCGACCGTGACATCCCGTCCACCCCTCGTCGACCCGGCCGATGCGCGCTCCACGCTCCGCGTGGGTGACGCTGTGTATGCCATCCACCGGCTCGACGCCGCCGGTGCGGCAGACCTCGGCCGCCTGCCCTACACCGTCAAGGTGCTGCTCGAGAACGTGCTGCGCGGCGCCGTTGCCCAGCCCGGCCTGGTGAGCGCGGACGACGTGCGTGCACTGGCCACCTGGGATCCATCGGCCTCGGCAGAGTACGAGCTGCCCTTCATGCCCGGCCGTGTGATCCTGCAGGACTTTACCGGCGTGCCGTGCGTCGTGGACCTGGCCGCCATGCGCGACGCGATGGCGAAGATGGGCGGCGACCCGTCACGGATCAATCCGCTGGTCCCGGCCGACCTCGTCATCGACCACTCGGTCCAGGTCGACCAGTTCGGCTCCGACGCGGCGTTCCTGATCAACGTCGATCGCGAGTACGAGCGCAATGGCGAGCGCTACGCCCTGCTGCGCTGGGCGCAGCAGGCATTCGCCGACTTCCGGGTCGTGCCTCCGGGCACCGGCATCGTGCACCAGGTCAACCTGGAGTACCTGGCCGACGTCGTGGCCGCCAGGCCGATGAACGGCGCCTCCGAGCTGACCGCCTTTCCGGACACGCTGGTCGGCACCGATTCGCACACGACGATGATCAATGGCCTTGGCGTGGTGGGCTGGGGCGTGGGCGGCATCGAGGCCGAAGCGGCGCTGCTGGGTCAGCCGCTCCACCAGCCGATGCCGATCGTGGTCGGCTTCCGCCTCGACGGCGAGCTGCCCGCGGGCGCCACGGCGACCGACCTCGTCCTGTACGTCACCGAGATGCTCCGCCACCACGGCGTGGTCGGCAAGTTCGTGGAGTTCTACGGCCCCGGCCTGTCGCGGCTGGGCATCGCCGACCGCGCCACGATCTCCAACATGTCGCCCGAGTTCGGGGCGACCGCCACGCTCTTCCCGATCGACGACGAGACGTTGCGCTACCTGCGCATGACCGGCCGACCGGACGATGTGGTGGCGCGCGTCGAGGCCTATGCCAAGGAGCAGGACCTCTTCCGGACCGATGCTTCGCCCGAGCCGCGCTTCAGCGAGTCGCTCAGCCTCGACCTGTCCACCGTGGTGCCGTCGCTCGCGGGCCCGCGGCGACCGCAGGATCGCGTCGCCCTCACCGACCTGCGCGACAACTTCCGTGGCGCCTTTCCCGACGGCCTGCACACCCACGCCGACGGCACGACGCACGAGCACGGTGGCGGCGAGCCGCAGGCACCGCGCGGAACGGTCGACGAGGCCAGCGACGAGTCCTTCCCGGCCTCCGACCCGCCTTCCTACACGCGGGATCCGGAGGCTGAGCGCAACTTCGAGCGCGCGCCGGCGGCGGAACGGGTCGATGTGCCTCCGATGGGCGCGCACTACAGGGCGGTCGAGGTCGCGATGGATGGCGAGCGCTTCAGGCTGCGGACCGGATCCGTGGTCATCGCGGCCATCACGTCGTGCACGAACACGAGCAATCCATCGGTCATGGTCGCCGCCGGCCTGCTGGCGCAGAAGGCGGTCGCCCGGGGCCTGACCACGAAGCCATGGGTCAAGACCTCGCTCGCGCCGGGGTCACGCGCCGTCACCGATTACCTCGCGGCGGCCGGCCTCATGGATCCGCTCGAGGCGCTGCGCTTCCACCTGGTCGGTTACGGCTGCACGACCTGCATCGGCAACTCGGGGCCGCTGGCCGAGCCCATCGCCGAGGCAATTGAGGCCAACGACATCGCCGGCGTGGCGGTCCTGTCGGGCAACCGAAATTTCGAGGGCCGCATCCATCCGCTGGCGCGGGCCAGCTATCTCGCCTCGCCGCCGCTGGTGGTCGCCTTCGCGCTGGCGGGGCGCATCGACCTCGACCTCACCACGGACCCCCTCGGGACCGATGCCGACGGCAAGCCGGTCCTGCTCGCCGACATCTGGCCGAGCCAGGGCGAGGTGGCCGAGGTGATCGCGCGGGCGGTCAGCGGGGAGGTGTTCAGCCGCAGCTATGCATCGGTCTTCGATGGTGACGAGCGCTGGCGCCACCTGCCCGTCCCGGCCGGGGATCGGTATGCGTGGGATGCAGCCAGCACGTACGTGGCGCGGCCGCCGTTTTTGGAGGGGCTCGGGGAGGAGCCCGCGGCGCCGGCCGACATCGGGAACGCCCGCGTCCTGGCCATGCTGGGCGACAGCGTGACGACCGACCACATCAGCCCGGCCGGGAGCATCGCGCGCACCTCTCCGGCGGGGGAATGGCTACTGGCGCACGGGGTGGAGCAGCGCGACTTCAACTCGTACGGCTCGCGGCGCGGACACCACGAGGTGATGATGCGCGGCACGTTCGCCAACATCCGCCTGCGCAACGCGCTGTCGCCGGACGCCGAGGGCAACGTCACCGAGCACCTGCCCTCGGGCGAGCGGATGAGCATCTTCGAGGCCGCCATGCGCTATGCAGACGAGGCCACGCCGCTGCTGATCCTGGCCGGCAGGGAATACGGTTCCGGCTCATCCCGGGACTGGGCAGCCAAGGGCCCGTATCTGCTGGGCGTGCGCGCCGTGATCGCGGAGTCGTACGAGCGCATCCATCGGTCCAACCTGGTCGGCATGGGCGTGCTGCCGCTGCAGTTCATGCCCGGGCAGAGCGCCGCATCCCTGGGCCTGTCCGGCCGCGAGACGTTCGACATCAGAGGCGTCTCCGATGGCCTCCGGCCGCACCCGGAGCTCACCGTGATCGCGCGCTCGGGCGATGGTGACGAGACGCGCTTCCCGGTCGAGGCGCGTCTCGATGGGGCGATCGACGTCGAGTACTACCGCAATGGCGGAGTCCTGCAGACCGTGCTCCGACGCCTCGCTCGAGACGGCTGAGATGCCCTGGCGCGGGCGCCCGACTGCCATTGCGCGTCGTTCGTGCCAGATGCCAACCAGGAGCGGCTCAGGCAGCGCCGAGCCGCCATTCACGGTCTGGGGCGGTTCGACTGAGCGTGGCGCGAGCCGTCCGAGGTGCGCCTCGGGGCCTCCTCCTGCCCAAGCCGGCGGTGATTGGCGCCTGGCAGGGAATCGGTCCGATCGGGACCATAAGCCGGCCATGGTTGGAGTCTGACAAGGTCGAGTGCCGGCGGGCTGAGGCGGCTCCGCGCAGGCGCGACGCTCCACTCGCCCGAGATAGGTGACGTGGCGATGCCGCGAGCCTAGACTCACCGAAGCCGCTCGGCCGCACGGTCGCCGAGCGAGCCCACTGGACCGGGCACGGAGGGACGGCCGATGAGCTTCCTCGACAAGGCGCGCCAGGCGGCGGAGCAGGCGCGCCAGGCGGCGACCCAGGGCATTGCGCAGGCGACTTCACCCGAATCTCAGGCGCAGATGCGCAAGACGGGGCTGCAGCTCCGCGACGCGGCGGGTCAGGCGAAGCGCGGCCTGATCACCGCGGTCGAGAAGATCGACCCCGCCATCCTCGCCGACATCATCATCAAGGCGACCGCGCTCCAGGAGCGGGCCAACGACTCGCTGCGGACCAAAGGGTCCATCTACCGCATCGGCGAGATCACCATCACAGCCAGCATCCCGCCGCAGATCGGGTTCTCGATCATCCGGATCGGTGATCTGGAGGAGACGGTGCATGACGCGCTCGACTCGAGCAGGCTCGTCGCGGAAGTCCCCACCGCCGGCGCTGAGGTCGTCTCACTGTCTGGCGATGTCGTATCGCCTGACGGCGAGGTTCCACCGCCTGACAGCGACCTGGAGGGACTTCAGCGCTGAGAAGGCAGCATGACGGTCATTGGGCTTCGCATTCCATCGGTCCATTGCCCGCGATAGCGGCATCGGTCTAGACTCAGCGGGCACTGATCCCGCCAAGTCGCCACATGACCCGCCGCCTGGGGTGCCCGCCATCGTGACCGTCCGCTCCGCCGACGACCTGCGCGCCAAGATTCGCGAGGTACCCGACTTTCCCAAGCCGGGGATCCTGTTCTACGACATCACGACGCTGCTCAGGGAGCCCGAAGCCTTCCGCGAGGTGATCGACCGCATGGCGTCACAGGTGGGCGAGGCCAGTGTCGACGTCGTGGTTGGCATGGAGTCCCGCGGCTTCATCTTCTCGGCGCCTCTGGCCTACAAGCTCGACGCAGGCTTCGTCCCGGTGCGCAAGCTCGGCAAGCTGCCGGCCGAGACGATCGAGGTCGAGTATGAGCTCGAGTATGGCACCGCGACACTCGAGATCCACCGCGACGCCATCACTCCCGGCCAGCGCGTCCTGATCGTGGACGATCTGCTGGCCACCGGCGGGACCGTGATGGGCACGATCGAGCTCGTGCGGCGCCTGGGCGGAGAGATCGCCGGGCTCTCGTTCATGGTCGAGCTCACGGCGCTCAACGGCCGCCGGAAGCTCGACGAGTTCGAGATCCACACGCTGCTCACCTACTAGCCGGCAAAGGACCGACCAGGACGACATGGCCGTCGCGCGCAAGCCGAGGTCCGAGCTGCGCGCCCGCGCGGTCGCCGATCGCGGGGAGATCGCCGCGTTCCTGCGGTCTGATCGCCTGTACGCGGCCTACGCGCTCGGCGACCTCGATGGCCCGAATCGCCGGCGCGTGGCGTGGGGCATGGCGCATGACGAGGCCGGGCGTCCCACGGCGCTGGCGATGCATCACGAGGGCCTGGTGCCCCAGCCGCTCTTTCTGATGGGCGACCCCGCCGGTTGCCGCGCGATCCTCGAGTCGGTCCTCAAGCCGCGAGACGCTTACTTCCAGGCCACCGAGCTGCACCAGATCGCCATCGGGGACGTGTACGAGCTCGACACGCCGACGACTATGCTGCGCATGGTCGTGGACCGCGACACATTCCAACCGTTCGCCGGGCCGGCCGAGCGTCTGGGCCCCGTGGACGTGGACCAGCTGAATCGTCTGTACCAGTTGGGCTTCCGGGCCGGCTTCCCGCCATCGGTCCTGGAGGAGGGGGTGTACCACGGCGTGCGTGTACGAGGGCGTCTCATCAGCGCGGCGGGCACGCACGCCATCAACATCCGCGAGGGCGTCGCCGTGGTCGGCAACGTCATGACGCACGTGGACTTTCGCGGCCATGACTTCGGCAAGATGGTCACGAGCGCCGTCACCGCCGAGCTGCTCGGGCGTGTGACCGACGTGGCGCTCAACGTCCACGCCGACAACGAGCCTGCGGTCGCGGCCTACGCCCGCCTGGGCTACCGTACGCACTGCCAGCTGATCGAGCGCCTGGGCAGGCGTCGTCACGGCGGCTGGGGCCTGATGCGACCGATACGAGAGGCAATGCGACTGACGTGGCCACGCGACACGAGGTGAGAGGCGATATCCGCGACATCGGCCTGGCCGACGCGGGTGCGCTCAAGATCGAATGGGCCGATCGGCAGATGCCGGTCCTGGCCGCCATCCGCGAGCGGTTCAGCGCCGAGCGACCGCTGGAGGGCTGGCGCATCAGCGCCTGCCTCCACGTCACGGCCGAGACGGCCAATCTGATACGTGCCCTCGTCGCCGGCGGCGCCGACGCGGTGCTGTGCTCGTCGAATCCGCTGAGCACCCAGGACGACGTGGCGGCCTCGCTGGTAGCGCACCACGGCATCCCGACCTACGCCGTCAAGGGCGAGGACCGCGATACGTACTACGAGCACATCGCCGCGGCGCTCGATCACCGGCCGCAGGTCACCATGGACGACGGCGCCGACCTCGTGAACGAGCTCCACACCCGGCGGACCGATCTCCTGCCGGAGGTCGTCGGCGGCACCGAGGAGACGACCACGGGCGTCATCCGCATGCACGCCATGGCGAAGGCCGGCAAGCTGCGCTTTCCGGTGGTGGCGGTGAACGAGGCGCTCACCAAGCACCTGTTCGACAACCGCTACGGCACCGGCCAGAGCGCGATTGACGGAATCCTGCGCGCCACCAACGTGCTCTTCGCGGGGAAGAGCGTGGTGGTCGGCGGCTACGGGTGGGTGGGTCGTGGCATTGCCCTGCGCGCCGACGGGATGGGCGCCAACGTGACCATCGTCGAGGTGGATCCGGTCCGGGCGCTCGAAGCCGCGATGGACGGCTATCGGGTCATGAACGCGGATGCCGCGGCGGGCGTCGGTGACATCTTCATCGCGGCCACCGGTAACCTCAACGTGTGGGGGCGCCACCACTTCGGCCTCATGCGCGACGGTGCGTTGCTGGCCAACGCCGGCCACTTCAACGACGAGTTCGAGCTCGGCGCGCTGGAGGAGATGGCCGTTTCGTCACGCGAGGTGCGTCCGTTCACTCGCGAGTACGTCCTCGAGGAGGGCCAGCGGCTGTATGTGCTCGCCGATGGCCGATTAGTCAACCTTGGCGCCGCGGAGGGCCATCCGTCGTTGGTGATGGACATGAGTTTCGCGAACCAGGCCCTTGGCCTGGAATGGCTGCGCGATCACGTCGACGAGCTCGAGCCCCGTGTGTATGGCATCCCCGAGGCGATCGACCGCGAGGTGGCGCGCCTCAAGCTGGCGAGCATGGGGATCGAGATCGACGGCCTCACCCCCGAGCAGAAGGCGTACGCCGAGTCCTGGGAAACCGGTACCTAGCCGCGCGCATTCCTCGCCTGGTCGGCTTTTTGACAGTGGCGTTCCGCGACCGTCCGCGGACACAGAAATAAAGGTTCTCCAGATCCGTTACAGTCGCCTTTAGATGCACCATACGGTGCATGGGGATGGCCCGGGGGGAGACGACAGGCGGCGGGCGGGGAGCCGACGGCAGCGGGGGGAACCCGACCGCCGCGTCGGCCATCCTGACGTCTACGGCCTACCTGGAGCACGCAGATCCGCTGCGTGCGTTTCTGACCAAGCAGACACGGGACGCCGCCGCGGCCGAGGATCTCCTGCACGAGGCGTTCGTGCGGCTGTTGACCGAGGAGGCCGCAGATCGAGCGCCGGACCACGCGAGGGCCTGGCTCTTCCGAGTTGCCACGAACCTCGCCACCAGCCGCATCCGGCGCCAGGGCGTCGCAGCCCGGCGGGCACCGGAGCTCGTGCGCCGGGACGTGGCCCCCTCGCCGGAGGACGAGCTCGTCGAGCGAGAGGCTGCCGCGGCGCTCGAGTCGCGCCTGGCCCAGCTGCCGGCCGACGTCCGCCTGGCGCTGCTGCTCGCGGCGCATGGCTACAGCGGCGCCGAGATCGCCGAACGCATCGGCCGCACTGAGCTCGCGACCCGATCGCTCCTGTGCCGTAACCGCAGCAGGCTGCGCGCCGCGCTCGTCGCAGCCTGACGCGGGCGTTCATCCCCGAGGCGGCCAGTGTCTATGATCGGTGTCATGCCTCGTGTCAGCAGCCCGGTCTTCGTGGGACGCGCGGCGGAGCTCGATCGGCTGTGTCATGCGCTGCACGATGCTTCGACGCAGCGGCCGGCCACGCGCCTGATCGCTGGCGAGGCCGGCATCGGCAAGACGCGCCTCATCGCCGAGTTCACGCCGCAGGCGGAGGCCCAGGGAGCCCGCGTGCTGGTGGGGGACTGCCTGCAGCTCGGCGAGACCGGGCTGCCGTACGCCCCGTTCGTGGCGGCTCTGCGCCCCCTGCTCCGTTCGGTCCCGGCGGCTGACCTCGATGAGCTCATCGGGCCTGGCCGCGGTGAGCTCGCCCATCTGCTGCCGGATCTTGGTCCTCCCGTGCGTCGTGCCCGCGCCGCCGACGCAGCGATCTCGTCACCGCCGGCGCAGGCACGCCTGTTCGAGATCATCCTTGGGCTCCTGCGCCGCCTGGCCGACGAGCAACCGCTGGTCCTTGTGCTCGAGGACCTGCACTGGGCCGATTCCTCCACGCGCGACCTGCTGCGCTTCCTGCTGCACAACGCCAGGGATGGCCGGTTCATGTTCGTCGCCACGTACCGCAGCGACGAGCTCCACCGGCGACATCCGCTGCGACCGCTCCTCGCCGAGCTGCAGCGCATGGAGGCGGTCGACATCATTGATGTCCACGCCTTCGGGGCCGATGAGCTGTCGCAGCAGCTGGCCGGAATCACCGGCAGCCGGCCGGAGCCCCGGCTCGTCGAGGAGATGCTCGCACGCTCGGGCGGCAACCCGTTCTTCGCCGAGGAGCTCCTGGCGGCCGGCGAGGCTCGCCTGGCGGTCCCGCGCACGCTCCGCGCCACGCTCGAGGACCGGGTCCGACAGCTGAGTCCGCATGGGCAGCGCGTGCTGAGGGCGGCGGCCGTGGGCGGCGCGCGCATCGACCATGATCTGCTCGCCGACGTCGTGGAGCTCGACGAGCCGCGTCTGACGGCAGCGCTGCGCGAGGCTGTCGAGCACCACCTGCTGCGGGCCGCGGGTCCGCACGAAACGCCGAGTTACGCATTCCGCCACGCGCTGGTGCAGGAGGTCGTTTACGAGGAGCTGCTGCCGGGCGAGCGCACGCAGCTGCACGCCCGATTCGCGACGGCCATCGGCGCGCATCCGCATCTCGCCCGCGAGGACCCACCCGGCACTGCGGCGCAGCTGGCCCAGCACTGGTACCTCGCCTACGATCTGGAGCGGGCACTGCCGGCGGCCCTGGACGCGGGCCGCGCCGCGACGGCAGCCTATGCGTTCGCGGAGGCGGAGGCGTTCCTGGAGCGGGCGCTGGGGCTGTGGCTCAAGGTGCGCGACGAGGCGCTGCCGCCCGACATGGACCGGGTGGACCTGCTCGAGATGGCGGCCGAGGCGGCGGCGCAGGCTGGGCATGGTCGGCGCGCCATCAGCCTGGTACAGGCCGCGCTGGCGGAAACCGATGCCGCGGCACAACCGGCGCGCGCCGGCGTCCTTCACCATCGCCTCAATTGGTACCTCAACGAGTCAGGCGACTGGGAAGGCGGCGTCGTTGCCCTGGAGCGCGCGGTCGAGCTGATCCCGATCGACCCGCCAGCGCCGGAGCGCGCCCGCGTCGTCTCCGACCTCGCCCACTCGCTCATGGTGCGCGGCCGCTACACCGAGTCGCTCGCCGTGGCGGAGGCTGCCCTGGCGATCTCGCGCGCCGTGCAGGGCCGAATCGCCGAGGCTCGTGCCCTGAATGTCATCGGCCTCGACATCGCCGGTCGTTCAGACCTGGAGCGGGGCATCCCGATGCTGCGCGAAGGCCACGCGTTGGCGCTGACGGGTGACGATCCGCAATCGGTCTTCCTCACCGCAGTCGGCCTGGGTTGGGCGCTCGACGAGACGGGCCGGCACGAAGAGGCGCTCGAGATCGCACGCGTCGCGCGCGAACGAATCCATGCCATTGGAGCGGAAGTGCGCTTCGGTCCGCTGCTGTGCTCGAAGATGGGCCGCGCACTCTGGGAGCTGGGACGATGGGGCGAGGCGCAACGCGTGCTCGACGACACGATCGCGGCGGGCCCCTCCAGCTACGCGATGCGCTGGCTGCTCTCGAATCGGATCAGGCTCCACGTTCACCGCGGCGACCTTGAGCTCGCTCGGCGCGACCTTGCCACCTATTTCGCCCTGGGTGAGCACGTCATCGGCCCTGACCCCGACCTCGTCGGGTCGCGTCGCGCGGAGCTGGCCATCGTGGCCGGCCAGCGGTCCGAGGCGCGAGCCATCGTCGCCGAGACGCTCGAGCAGCTGGCTGAGCCAGACGTGGACACGGACGGTCGTGCGCTGCTGCTCATCGGGCTGCGGGCGGAGGCGGAGGAGGCCGACTTGGCGCGCGGCTCCCGAGACGCGGCCCGCGGGGCCGCCGCGACAGAGGTCGCCGCCGGCCTGGCCGACCGCCTGCGGCGGCAGGGCGCGCGCGTCCACAGCCTCGTTGCGCAGCCCGCCGCGATCATCGCCGCCGATCTGGCGCTGGGCGAGGCTCTGCTGGCGCGGGTGCGTGGCGAGCCGGCCGGCGACCTGTGGGAGTCCGCTGTGGAGGCACGACGCCCCATCGGTCGTCCGTTCGAGCTGGTGGATGCGCTGGCCAACCTCGCGGCTGCGCGGCTCGCCGAGCGGCGGCGCGACGAGGCGACCGCCGCGATGACCGAGGCGCATCCGATCGCGGAGGATCTCGGTGCCGCCCCGCTCCTGCGACGCATCGAGGCGCTTGCCCGTCGTGCGCGGATTGGCCTCGAGGGCGTCGATACTGTTGACGACACGGTGGAGCGGCTGGGCCTGACGGCTCGCGAGCGCGAGGTGCTCGAGCTGCTCGGCACCGGTCGCACGAATCGGCAGATCGGCGAGGAGCTGTTCATGGCCGAGAGCACAGCTGGCGTACACGTATCGAACATCCTCGGCAAGCTGGGAGTCGCCAGCCGCGGCGAGGCGGCCGTGATGGCGCATCGGCTCGGGATCTATCGCGAGGCCTGAGTTCGAGCAGATCCACCAGGCGTCGAACCTCATCCTCGGTGTGCACCGCCGGGTATCCTGAGCCGCCATGGCCAACGCCGTCGGTGCCCGGTTGCTGTCCTCGCTTCCCGCCATCCTCGCCGGATCGATCCTGCTCACCGGCGTGCTGCTGCTACCCGATCTCACGCCCGACGACATCGCGCCCACCGTGGGGCAGGCGACCGCACAGGCGATTGCGCTCGAGCAGGCGGGAGTCGATGAGAATGGCGTGCCGATCCTCCTGGTCGAGATCGTGGACGGCCCCGACGCCGGCGAGCAGATCGAGGCCTTCATACAGGACGCGTCCGGCGCTCTGCCGGGATCCTCGCGCGTCGAGCCGTACGCCGCGGGCGACCGGGTCGTGGTCACGCAGTTCACCGGAGAGGCGGGTGGCTTCGCCGTCGTATCCGAGCCGTGGCGAGTGCCGCTCCTCGGCCTGCTGGCCGCGCTCTTCGTCGTCGCGGTTCTCGTCGTCGCGGGCGTCCGGGGGCTGCGCGCGCTGCTGGCCCTCGCGCTCACGCTGGCCGTGATCGTGAAGATCGTGGTGCCGCTGTTCATAGGCGGCTGGGACCCGGTGCTGCTGGCGGTTGGCGTGGGCGCCGCGATCACGGTGGCCGTGCTCACCATCACGGAGGGAGCCAGCCGGGTCACGCTGGCCGCGGTACTGGGGACGTTCGCCGCACTGGCGCTGACCGCCCTGCTGGCCGCCGTGTTCAACCGTGCTGCCGAGTTCACCGCGCTCCAGGGCAACGAGTCGATCGGGTTCCTGATCCCCCTCATCGGCGAGCGGGCCGACCTGCAGGGGATCCTGCTGGCCGCCACCGTGTTCGGCGCCCTGGGCGTGCTCGACGACGTGACCGTCACGCAGGCGGCCACGGTGGAGCAGCTGCATGCCGCCGATCCGGCCAGTGGTCGCGGGAGCGTGATCGGGCGTGCCATGCGGGTGGGACGCTCGCATATCGCCGCCACCGTCAACACGCTCATGCTCGCCTACCTCGGCGCTGGCCTGCCGCTCCTACTGCTCTTCGCGCTCAGTGGCCAGTCGCCGCTGCTCGTGCTCAACGGCGAGCTCCTGGCGGTCGAGGTGATCCGTGCGCTGGTCGGCAGCATCGGGATCGTGGCCGCCGTGCCGCTCACCACGCTGGTGGCCGCGCTGCTCGTGGTGCCGGGCTCTTCGGAGCCGTAGCGTGAGGTCGACGGCGCGCTACACTCGCGGGCACGCCCTGTCGACGCACACGGAGAGCTCATGCCCAATATCGACGCGCCGGTCCTGTTCACGTCAGAATCCGTGACCGAGGGCCACCCCGACAAGCTGTGCGACGCGGTGGCCGACGCGGTCTTGGACGATGTCCTGGCCAACGACCCGAACGCGCGCTGTGCCGTGGAGGTGGCGACCACGACCGGCCTCGTCTTCGTCCTGGGCGAGGTCACGACGAAGCACTACGTCGACGTCCAGGACGTCGTGCGCCGCACCGTGCGCGAGATCGGCTACAACGACAGCCGGCTCGGCTTCGACTGGGAGACGTGCGGCACGGTCACCGCCATCAAGGAGCAGTCACCCGACATCGCGCGCGGCGTGGAGCACGCGCTCGAGGCGCGCGAGGGCAGCGAGCCGGACGAGCTCGGCGCAGGCGACCAGGGGATGATGTTCGGCTACGCGTCGGACGAGACCGATGAGCTGATGCCCATGCCGATCCTGCTCGCGCATCGCCTCGCCCGTCGCCTGGCCGAGGTGCGCAAGGATGGCAGCCTGCCGTTCCTGCGGCCGGACGGGAAGAGCCAGGTCACCGTTGAGTACGATGCCGATGGCGCGCCGCGCCGCGTACACACCGTCCTGATCAGCACGCAGCACGACCCTGATGTCGGCGCCGACGAGCTCAAGCGAGCCGTCCGCGAGCATGTCGTGGAGGCGGCCGTCCCCGCCGACCTGCTCGATGCCGAGACGCGCCATCTCGTGAACCCCACCGGCCGTTTCGTGATCGGGGGGCCGATGGGCGACTCTGGCCTCTCGGGGCGCAAGATCATCGTCGACACCTACGGCGGCATGGCCCGCCATGGGGGCGGCAGCTTCTCCGGCAAGGACCCGACCAAGGTCGATCGATCGGGCGCCTACATGGCCCGCTACGTGGCGAAGAACGTGGTCGCCGCCGGCCTGGCGCGTCGATGCGAGCTGCAGCTGGCGTACGCCATCGGCGTGGCGCATCCGCTGGCCGTCAACGTCGAGACGTTTGGCACCGGCGCCCTGGACAACCACCAGCTGGCCGCTCTCATCGGCGAGCACTTCGACCTGCGCCCGGCTGCGATTATCGCCCAGCTCGGCCTCATGCGCCCAATCTACCGGCCGACCGCGGCGTACGGCCACTTCGGCCGCACCGACCTCGACCTGCCATGGGAACGGACCGATCGGGCCGCGGCGCTTCGCGCCGCAGCCAGGGTCGCCTGAGGGGCGCACCGCGCTGGGGCGAGCCACGCCGCGGCCTCCTTGCACGGCTTCGAGCCGGACTGGGC